>JAGLPP010000039.1 GCA_023137315.1 Bacteriovoracaceae bacterium | reverse complement strand
GTTGCTCCTGTGACAAGAACAAGTCCCCTCGGTCTTTCTGAAATTGACTTTAAAACCTTTGGTAGTCCAAGACTGTCAATGGAGGGTATGGTTTCCTTGATGGTACGGAGGATAATGCCGATTTTATTTTGAAAACGGAAAAAATTAAAACGCATTCTTGCGAGTCCCTCAATGGTATGGCCTCCGTCTATTTCAAAATGTTCATCCAGATTGTTGAATAAATGATCGTTCTGCAAAAGGATTTTAGAGATATCCAGCATGTTTTGATGGGTGAAAATCTTTGTTTGAACAGGGATTAAATCACCTCTTACACGGAAACACGGTGTTTCCCCCTCTCTCAGGTGGAGATCCGAGGCATTATGATCCATTGCCGCTTTGACAAGAGACTTTAGATGTTTTTCAGTAAATGGCATCAGATTTCCTTTTTTCTGCGTTCCTTATAATATTAATATACGGTTTACGGCCAGCAAAGCGTTTTTTATCAAGTGGTGTTTCACCCAGCGTTCCGAAAGACATCCGTAACCTCCGGTTCCCCAGCCTTCTCCCCAGCTATTGGCCGTGAGAAGGCAGAATTCGCCTTCAGTTTTTCTATATTTTTCAGGAAGTTTTATATGACCAATGAGCAAAAGCGCATGGCCGGCGGCATGTGAATCGGTGGCCCCCTTGATTTTGGCAAGTTTCATGGAGATAAGAGAGCGCGAAAAATAGAAGTTTGGAGACAGTCTGAAGCCTGCCACTACAGGTTCTCCGGCCTTTATGGAATTCATGACATCATGGAGATTGGAAAGTCTTTTGAAGCCTGTAACCTTGATATGTCCAAGTTCGCAGTTTGACTGGAGCGGGATTTGTGTTTCGTTACCGCTAAGTGGATTTTTGATGTAAGGGCAGTTTTGCTCCAGTGGGATATCGGCATTACTTGAATTCTGGCTGCGCCTGAAAGCATGTCCGACCCAGGATCCTTTTTTTGAACACGGGGCCTTCTGACATTTTGGCTTGCTGGCCCAGTAGATGAATTGTTCCGAAAGATCGCTGCTGATATTGTTCGCCTGAAGAACTGTTTCAAGTGCCCTGGCACCTGAAAATGCCGCGCACGTGGGTCTTTTTCCCTGATCCCTGATTGGAACATCAAGTGCGCCTGGGATGACAAAATAATCGTTATCTGTTTTGAATTTGTATTTTCCCTTGTCTGCCTTGATGATATTTTTTCCTGATGTGGAAAAATCCGATGCCATCTCGTCAAGTTCAAACAGATTTTCCTTGTAGGTGTCCACATTTTTTGCAAATTCCTTCTGTCTTTCCTTCCATCTTTTTCTTGTTTCATTAATAAGATTTTTCCATTTTTTTAAAGTGGCCTTTTTTTCCTTGTGAAGATCGTCATAGAATGCATTTTTTTTCTTGTTTTTGTTGATCAAGCTGTAAAACCTGTCTCTTTTTTTCTTCTCCTGTTTTTTTTGCATGATCTCACGGTTTTTTCTTTTAATTCTCTCGATGATGCTTTCGCCCTTTGATTTTTCTTTTTTGACTGTTTTTTTTCTTGGAGTGGGAGTAGGGACGGGTTTTGGTTCTGGAGTTATTTTTTCCTCCGGGGCCGGTTTTTCCTTCTTGGCAACTTTTTTCTTGTCGGGTTTTATCTCCTCTTCTTTTGTGGGGATCAGTTTGTGGGCAATTCCCATATCCTGAAAAAGATGTTGCATGACAAGTTTTCCGGTGTCCGAAAATTCAGTTATTTTTCCTGTTGCCGTAATGGTTTTTCCAAACACGGGATTGGCGATAATGGATATTATAATTGTGATGAATAATGTCTTCACTTGTTTTCCCCCTTGATTTATACAGAAAAATTCTAACCCATGAGCTGGTCTTGGAAAAGAGATAAAATAGAATAAAAAAAAAGCCCCTCACGAAGTGGGGGGCCATATTGATAAAGAAAAATTTTATATCAATTAGAAAGTAATCTGGGCGCCAAGAGCGAAAATCTGTCCCTTGTTACCGCCTGCAGTTTCCAATGTAGCATCGTCATACTCTTTTTTGAGGTTTGCATAAGTAACTCTTGCACTTAGATGATCGCCAAGCTTTCTGATGTAACCAAACGCGATCTGGCTCGTGGAGTCCTTGTCAGTAAGAGCTTTAGTTAGTCCAGTGTCAACTTCCACTTTTCCATAGGTAAGGGCAAAGGTGTTGTTCTTCAAAAGAACGTACTTTAATGAAGCCATCATGTGCTTGTTTTCAGTCTTTTGTTTGGTGGCAGTACCATTTGGTGTTTCAAATGAATACTTGGTGTACAGTGCTGTGAATGCAAAATCCATATAACCAAGCTTTAGACCACCGACGGTGCTAACATTCTTGTCTGTTGCTGCACCTGATCTTTTCTTGTAGACACCGGTAAGACCGAGGCTAAGATCACCAAACTTGTTGTTGTAGGTCAGGCAATTTTGCCAGTTTGTAGGGGCTTTTCCTGTAGTTTGTGTGTCATCAAGTGATGCACTTCCGTTTTTATCAACTGTTGTTGAAAACTGGAAGTTGTAGAATTTTGGACTTTTGTATCCGATCAGGTCATTACGTCCGCGATACTCTACTCCTATAAAATCTTCAATTCCTTCTACCATTGACCTTTGGTCAACACCTACAAGGCTAACACCTGTTCCGGCTAGAGGATCGTGTAAAACAGCTTCAACTTCACCAGCCATCCATGTTTGACCAAAAACTATTGCACCAAATTCGTTTCCGACTGTACCTTCTGCAATCCTTATACGGATACGTTCAGCACTGGCATTAGTGGAGTTAAGACCAAGTTCAAATTTGTAGGTGCTTTTCAGGCCATCATAATCATAGGCTCCCTTTACGCCCAGTCTTGATTCAGAATTTTCAACATCAACGACGTTGGTGTTTGTGGCGTACTTGAATTTGGTTTCGTTTTTAACGTAGCGATACTCTTTGTTAATTTTTCCATAGAGTGTTGGCATTTTTAGTTCTGCAAGTGCTGCAGAAGCAAGAACCAAACATAAACCAGCGAGTAAAATTTTTTTCATAGAAATCTCCAATGTTTCTGTTAATGAAATTAAAATAAATTATACTTAAAAATTATATGTAATGGGATTTTTGTTGGCAAGTTTTTTTATGCTATAATTTTACTCAAATGAAAATTAAAAAAAAAATATTAATTATCCGTTTTTCAAGTTTTGGCGATATTGTCCAGAGTATGTCCGCTCTGGAGGTTCTTAAAAGAAAATTTCCTGAAAGTGAGATTCATTGGGTGGTCAGAAGTGACCTTGCTTCTATCGTAAACTTGCATCCTCTTATTGACAGAATTTGGAGCTTTGATCGTATGGATGGGATAAAAGGTGTCATCAAGCTTGCTTTTATATTGAAGGGAATTGGTTTTGATTACGTCTATGATGCCCACGCATCGATCCGTTCGGGGATTATAATGAATGTTCTTTGTCCGTTCTGGAAGCGAATATTTTCAGACTGTGATAACGTAATAATCCGTCATAAAAACAGATTAAAACGGCTTTTATTATTTTATCTTCATAGGAATTTTTTTCCCAGGCCATTTAGGGGGATGCACTCATACATGTCTCCACTTGAAAAATGGGGAGGACGACCCGTTCCCAACAAATCATTCAGCGAGTGGAGGTTTGCCGGGGAAACAATGCGGAAAATAGAAGAACAAATTCCCGAGTGTTTTGGTCGGGAAAATATAATTACACTGGTTCCTTCGGCAGCATGGGATATGAAGAAATGGCCTCTTCCATATTGGAAACGTCTTGTGAGTCTTTTGCCTGAATTTAATTTTCTGGTTCTCGGAGGCCCGAATGATCTTGATCTTGGTGAAATTGAAGCTGTGGATGAGGGGCGCGTGAAGAATCTTGCTGGAAAACTCACGCTTTCTGAAAGCTGTGCCGTTATTTCCCGTTCCTCTTTCCTTATATCCGGGGATACCGGTCTTTTGCATGTGGCGGATTTTTTAAAAATTTCAGGACTGGCATTGATCGGGCCGACTGCGTTTGGTTATACTTCAGGGGAAACAATAAGCACCATTGAAATCGAACTTCCGTGTAAACCATGTACAAAGGACGGTAGTGGGTCATGCTCACAAAGCGTTTACCAGAAATGTATGGTTGATATTTCCCCGGAACATGTTGCAGAAAAAGTTATGCGAGATTTTTCCTCATCTTCCAAAGCAGATTGCTGATATAGGGCCGTCTTTTTTCACGTGTACCAACAATAAGGAGTTTGGTTATTTTAAGATCCTCGGGATCGGAATAAAGCAGCGTAAGAAGTTCCTTGATATAATTGGTGCCAAGTGTGACGTAATTATCTGTTCCGATACCAAGACGTACACCTTTTTTTTCCCACCATGAAAAAGGATGATCCTTGTAATAATGAAAGCGTCCGGTCAGTTTCAGATTGGATGTTGGAAGGGCTATGAGTGCGACATCCTTGTTAATCATGTGATTGAGAACGTCATGCTGGTATTGTTCCGTCTCCATGGCAGTGTGAAACTTTGACTTTATGAAATTCGTCGTTTCTTTTTCATTTAGTGGTGTCCCGCCCAGAAGTTTTTGACGAACAAGTGGATCATGCCACTCCAAATCCATTAACTCATTATATTCCAGGGTATTGTCCCTTATTGCCGATTTGTTTTTGTTTAATCTGAGAATCTCGTTGGTAATTCCATGGAAGTAGTAGTTTGGATTGATACCGAGGCTTATTCCGTGTTCAAGAGCGTCAATCCTCCAGATGTTTACGGCATTGTCAACCGATTGCACCCCTTTGCTTAGCGTCCTCCAAGATTCACCGTGATGGCCCCTGATTTGGAATCCCTTGTATTGGAGCCTGCGAAGTCCATGTTTCATCTCCATGAAATGCTCTTTTTTAAAAAAGCTCTTTTCGTCCCCAACGGTGTCGATATTTCTGAGATAATCTACAAGTTCGGGATGTTTTTCAAGTATTGCTGAAATTTCATCAATCTGGTGTTCGAAATGATCTTTTTTGGAGCTGAATCTTTCGGAGTCGAAAAAATTACTTTCTTTTCTGAAGCATGGTGAAAGAACAAAATCAAAGTCGGGATGTTCTTTTTTAAAACTCATGAATCCCTCATATAATCCCATGATCACATCCTCTTCCGAGAGATTTTCGAGTCCGTCGATTTTCTCTGTCTTGAGATTTGTGGCCCGGGAGAGGGTGAACTTCAATCTTATTCGTCCGATGTTGAAGTTTTCGTAAAGATTTTGTGCCATATGGTGTGCGGCCTCAAAATGTGTTTTACGGTCGGTTAAAATCAATTTTGGAAGATAAAGAATCTTGAGGTAGTCATGAAATTGCTGATTTTTTGCAAGACAGATAAGTTTTTCGATGTCTTCAGGTGAATTTATATTTTCGGCAGCAGGCCCGTAGATTTCCACAAGATTTTTTTTAATTTTGCCGCCATTTGCGCCATCCAGAAGTTTCATCAGGCGAGGATGGATAAATTCAGGAGACAGTGAGCCTGTAAGATGAACATGTTCCTCGTGATATTTTATTGGAAAAAGCTTGAAGAAACTGAACAGCGATTTTGAAAAAGGGTGTGAGAGAAGTTCATTGATTGTTATCTTTTTTAATCTGTGGTTGAAAATAAGTTCAATGAATGAATCCAGTATATTTGATATCCTTTGATCTTGTCTTGCCTCGGTGGAACTCATCATGAGTTCAAGCGTATTGGCAAGGGAGATTCCATTGGTTTCGCTGATGGTTCTTATAAGAAGGTCAGTAAGTGGTTTTAAGTGTTCTTTGGTGTTTATCATTATTAAAATTATAGCAATATGTTTGTTGTATGATAGGGTATAACCGAATGTGTCCGGATGTCCAGTTTCCGTTATTAAGGAGAGGATATGCTTTCGTGGTCCCTTAAAGAGATTGAACTACCATTGAAATTTACATGGAGGATTTCCAGGGGAAGTTTTAAAACAAAAAAAAATTTTGTTGTGGAAATTAAAAATGCAGGACTGACTGGTCTTGGAGAGGTTGCCTTTACAGGGCGTAATAATGAGACAAAAGAGCTTGTAGAGGCCGGTTTTGCCAGGTTCGTCGATTCCATACCGGGTTTGGTGAGAAGTGTGGAGGAGATGATAGTCTTTCTGGATGATCTTGAATTGCCAAACGCTCTTCGGTTTGGAATAGAGTCAGCTTTTGTTCACTACCTGTCAGCACTTTCAGAGAAAACGGTCTTTGAACTTTTGGGGGTTCCATCCGTTAATGTTGTACAGACTTCGATTTCAATACCGATTATGTCTCCGGGGAAAGTTTCCGGTTTTATTCAAAAGTACGACCTTTGCAGGTTTAATGCAATCAAGGTGAAAATTGACGGGGATGGTGGTGATGATCTTGTCAGGGAAGCAAGCAAGTCATTTAATGGCATGATCAGGATTGATGCCAATGAGGCATTCAATGATCCTGACGAGGTGTTGAGATTTTCAGAAAGGATTGCCGATCTTCCTGTGGAATTTTTAGAGCAGCCGATGCCTGCAGGGTTTCATGATGAGTATTTGTATCTGAAGAAAAAGTCACCTTTTGATCTTATTGCGGATGAGTCCATTACGACAGAAAATGTGACAACATATTTCTCAAAAAGATTTCATGGCGTGAATATAAAACTTATGAAGGCAGGGGGCTATTTGAAGGCCATGCAGCAGCTTCGGACGGCCAGTGGGCTTGGACTTAAAACCATGCTTGGATGTATGATTGAAACATCACTTGGAATTTCCTCGGCATTCAACCTGGCACATGGTGTTGACTATATCGATTTGGATAGCGTCCTTTTTCTTGAAAGTGATCCGTACAATCTGATTCTTGAGGAGCATGGCAAGCTGTTTCTGACTCATCTGCATTAATGCCTTCAGAAAAAAAACCGACAGTTTTGCTCTATTATTGTAGCTAAACTTTGCCGCGTTAATTCATCCGCCTGTTTCTCTTATAATTAATCTATAGGTATAGGTAACTGGTTAATCCAGAAAGGGGTTTATCTTGAGAAATCTTGTTGGTCTTGTTTGTTTATGGTCGCTTTTTGGATGTTCAACGATTTTAAATCCTGTAAAAGTGCCGGATCAGAATATCTCGATTTCCATGAATCATCTTGAGGAGTCTCGTGAAGCGACTCACGAAGCTGTCCAGGAAAGTGACATCGTTATTGATCCAAATTTAATCCAACAGGTGGTCGAGAAAAAATCATCAGTCAGGAAAACGATCCAGGTGAAAAAGCCATCCGCAAAAATGACAGATATTACGAGTGATGTTAAAGATGGTTTGAAGTTGGATTACGATTCGAGGCTTTACGATTTCTGGATCAGACATTTTTCCAAAAAGGCCGCAAAGGGTTTCCAGAGACATTTGAATAATGCAGCAAAATATGAAGGTGTCGTCAGAAAAATTCTGAAGAAAAACGGAGTGCCTGAGGATATTTTTTATTTGGGAATAATTGAAAGCGGTTATTCTTCAAGAGCAAAAAGTAGTGCAAGTGCCGTGGGATACTGGCAGTTTATGCGGGGAACGGCAAAGGCCTATGGGTTGCGTGTGGATAGAAGCGTTGATGAACGTCGCAGTATCTATAAATCAACTAACGCGGCTGCAATGTACTTAAAGGATCTTTATAATATTTTTGGTAACTGGGAACTTGCCCTTTTAGCCTACAACAAGGGCGAATATGGTGTTATTCGGGCCATTCGGAAAGGTAATTCACGAAATTACAGAAAACTTGTGAAAATGAAACTCCTTCCACGTGAGACTGTTTATTATATTCCTAAAATAGTGGCGGCCAGGGATATTGCACAAAACCCTGTCAAGTACGGTTTAAAGAAGAGTGGCCGGAAAGGTTCAATTAATTCATCATATCGCGCTGTTAAACTGAGAAGTGGATTTGATATACGAAAGGTCGCAAAAGAGGTAGGTGTTTCTGTTGGAAGCTTATCCAGATTGAATCGTGATATTAAACGCAGACATGTAAAAGTGGTTTCCAGAAGGCCATATGATCTTTATTTGCCAAAGATATCCGATAAAAGGATTAAAAGACTGGCCAAAAATTATTTTTCAAAAGGATCGACGGCCAGGAAGAGAAAACCGGCGGAAGGCAGAAAAAAATACAGGCCTTTTTACTACAGGGTGAGAGGTGGCGATACTCTGTCCGGAATTGCTGTAAGGTTTGGTTGTACGGTCTCCAGACTCAAGAAAATGAACAAGCTTCGATCCGCAAGGATATTAAGTGGGAAAAAACTCAGAATTCCAGGCAGCGGGTATATTTTGTACACGGTTAGAAAGGGCGATTATCTTGGAAAAGTGGCCAGAAAATATGGATTGTCAGTTAACAGGATAGTGGTATACAATTCGTTGCGATCGAAGAGGATTTATCCTAAACAGAAATTGAAAATACCGGCAAATATTTGAAATGAAGATAGCGTTTGATGCAAAAAGAGTATTCCATAATTTCACAGGGCTTGGAAATTATGGGCGTACACTTATAGAAAGTCTCACTACCCATTATCCCGAACATGAATATGTTTTGTATACGCCGGCTTACGATGATCCAAGAGGGGAGCAGTGGCTTGACAGTGTGAAGAAGATGCGGGTGGAAATGCCTGAATGTATATTGGGCAGGATGTTTCCATCAGCATGGAGAAGTTTTTTTCTTACAAATGTATTGGAAAAGGATCCACCGGATATTTATCATGGATTGAGTCATGAATTACCGGCCGGTATTCACAGGACCCCGATAAAAACAGTGGTTACAATTCACGATTTGATTTTCCTGCGTTATCCAGAGCAGTTCAGCAGGATAGATCGTTCCATCTACAAGAGAAAGATCAACTACAGTTGCAGTGTAAGTCAAAAAATTGTTGCAATCTGTGAGCAGACAAAAAATGATCTGATGGAATTTTTAAATATCCGTGAAGATAAGATAGATGTGATTTATCAAAGCTGTGACCCGATTTTTTATGAGATGAAAACCCGGGAGGAAAGGGATAGAATTCGAAAAAAATATTTTTTGCCAACGAAGTATATTCTGTTTGTTGGTTCTTTTACCGAAAGAAAAAATCTTTTAAATCTTGTCAGAGGACTGTTTCATTCACAACGCACGAATGATGTCCCACTGGTTTTGGTTGGTCGTGGAAAAGACTATCGAAACCGGATTTATGATCTGGCAAAAAAACTTGGTGTTCATACAAAGTTGATTTTTCTTGAAAACGTACCTTTGAATGAATTGCCGGCCATTTATCAAAATGCAACTGTTTTTATCTATCCATCACTTTTTGAAGGCTTTGGTATTCCAATTATAGAGGCATTTTTCAGCGGTGTTCCTGTTATTACATCAACTGGTTCATGTTTTAAGGAAACTGGTGGCCCGGCGGCCATCTATGTTGATCCAAATCAGCCCGAACAAATCGGGGAGGCCATGGTCAGGGTTGTTGAAAATGAGAGTTTGCAGCAAAACCTGATAGAGAAGGGGCGAGACTGGGTTAATAAATTTCATTCCAGTAATACCGCCAAAAATATGATGGAGTTCTATAAAACACTTACGTAAAGGGCCAATGAAAGAGAACATAAAAAACAAATTGATTGCCCTGGCATTAGAGCAAGCTGGTCTTGATAAGATTGACACCTCGGATAACGATATTTCACGAAAGGATTTTAATCGTTTTGTGGAATTGTTGGAGAATAAAATCGGCCAACAAGATCTTGAAGTGGAGAAAATGAGGTGTGTTCTTGAGAAGCTTCAACTGGTGGTTGACATTATTCCGTGCACAATATCCTGGGTTACTGACAAGCTTGAATATCAGGGAGTCAATCGCAGTTTGCGTGAAATTTGCAAGGAGTACGAGGGGCAAAAAATCGGGTTTAAAAGCAAGGATAATCAGTTTTATGATTTTGCCAATGAGCTTTTTTTGGCAGGTGATTCAGTTCTTTACAAGGAACTTTTCTCCATTATTGATGATACAAAAAAATATTATACGGTTGTTGGCGGGAAATATAATAATGGAAAGGAAGGTGTTATCATCGGTATGGATACCACCAAACTCAAGACAACACAGAAAAAGCTCGAGGATACGGAGAAGCTTGTTGAAATAGACGATCTTACCGGTCTTTATAATATGCGTTCTGTCTATCGCCGTATTGAATCAGAATTGGCACGTGGTAACCGTTTCGACCATTCAACCGGCGTTATCATGATGGACATGGATCACTTCAAGGATGTCAATGACATGCATGACCATCTTTTTGGAAGTTTTGTTCTGGCCGAAGTTGGAAAGATTCTTAAAAAAAACATGCGTAGTATTGATTTTGGTGCACGCTTCGGAGGGGATGAGTTTCTGATTGTTGTCACCCAGGCGAATAAAAGTGGACTTGAAATCTTTTGTGAAAGAATCAGAAAGGAAATTGAAACGACTTGTTTCAAGCATGATCATGATGAAATGTATAGAACTGTGAGTATTGGTTTCGCCTTGACCGTGTCTGGAACCAATAATGTAACTGCTGCCAATTTGGTCAGGGCCGCAGATGAAGCGTTGTACGCGGCCAAAAATGCCGGTCGCAACCGTATAAAGGGAGTGGATCAGGAAAAAAATCCCGAATGTTTTACCGGAGAGATCATCAAGCGTCATTGTCTGGATTCCAAGTGACAGGAAATAAATCAATTTGTAATTTTGTAACTGAATCCATACTTGATAATTGGATGTGGGATCGTTTTGGACACGAGAACTTTACGCCAGGCCGTAAAAGGATTGAATTACTGTATAAACGTCATAAAGAGATGATAAGTGGTTTTTCACCGAAGATTGTTACTGTTGCAGGTACCAATGGCAAGGGAGAGACAGCGATGTTACTTGAGAGAATTCTCGAGTCATCAGGAATCACAACAGCTTTATGGAGCTCCCCCCACATATTGAGTTTAACGGAGAGATTCAGGTTTGACGGAGAGGATATTTCCGGGGAAAAGCTTGGTGAACTTTTTGAATCCACTTATAAAAAAAATGGTAACAGGGCAATTTGTACATACTATGAATTCCTGTTTCAGGTTTTTCTTGAGCTGGTGAATGAAAGGAGGCCTCAGGTATTGATTTTGGAGGTTGGATTGGGAGGGAGGCTTGATGCTGTCAATGTTCTTGATTCCGATATTGCCCTTTTGACATCAATATCGCGTGATCATGAGAAAATTCTTGGTAACGGATACAGAAAAATTCTTATGGAGAAGATTCAGGTGGCAAGGGCCGGTAAAATGCTCATCAGTACACTGGAGTTGTCATATCTGAGAAAAATTTCCGAAGATTATTGTCATGAAAACAGGATTCAATATTTGGATCTTTTTAGTGTTGGCGATGTGACACGACAGATGTCATATGTTGAAAGAAACAGAAAACTGGCATTTGCAGCATTAACCAACCTGTTTTGCGGTCTTGTCCCCAGCGTGGATGCAACTCACTTTTCCAGACACCGGATCTTAAAATGGAATGGCGGTGAATTGGTTTTTGTCGGGGCCCACAATCTTGATGGATTTCGCAAATTACATGAGCTTTTGATGTCCGGCAGGGATTTTTCTAATAAAATTGACAGAACACTTATCGGATTTTCCAACAGGCCCGTACCTGAAATAATGGCTATTTTGAAGATTGTTTTTAGAAACGGGAATTCATGGGGAAAAATACGACTTTGTGATTTTGATCATCCCAAGGCCTGCGATATCGCTCATATTGTTCAAGAGGCACAAATCAAGCTGTCTTTTGATGACAATTTTGGTAGGATTATGGATGAATTTGGAGTAATTGAATTTGAAAGGAAATGGAAAGCCTTTTTGGCGCATCTTGACATACAGGGAAGAACAATCCTGGTTACCGGATCGTATTATTTTATTGGCGAGGTCCAGAAATACGTTCTTGAAAAAGACAAATCCGTGTCTTAGGACGGTATTTTTATTAATTACACTTGTATTGTCGGAATACTCTTTTTCAAGGGAATCATTTCAATTTAAAATTGGTAATGAAATTTACGTTCTTTCTGACAAGGCCTATCGTAAAACCAGGGAAAATTTCTTTGAAGCAATCGGAAACGTGGTTATCACACATGAAAGGAGTTCTCTCTACGGTGAAAAGGCAACAATATCACTGAAAAATGGTGATATGGAAGTTGTTGGAAATGTCAGATATGTTGATCCACAGATCACTCTTTATGGGTCCGAGCTATATTATAATTTCAAGACGTCATTTATTTCCATAAAGAATGCGAAGGTGAACGCTGGAAATTATGTCGTTCTTGGCAGGAAAATGACGAGAATCAGCAAGGATGTTATTACGGCGGAAGACGCGGAATACACGACATGTCTTGATTGTCCGGAATCCTGGAGTGTTTTTGGAAAAAAGGTTCGTATCACAATAGGCCGGTACATTCGTATCTGGCATGCCTTTATCAAAATCAATGGAGTTGTTTCCATGTATGTCCCATATATGGTTCTACCTATAAAAAAGGAGAGGGAGACGGGACTATTGTTTCCAAGGATAAATTATCGTATTGGAGATGGTGTTACTTATCAACAGCCGTGGTTTTGGGCGATTAATCCATACGCCGACATGACTCTTGTGCCTTCCGTTTTTGGTGACAAGGGGATTGGAAACGAGTTGGAGTACAGGCATATATTTGGTGAAAGCAAATGGTTTGAGATTAATTCGCTACATGTAAATGACAGGGTTTATATGCCGTATAAGTTGGATGATAATCCTTCCGGTAAAAAATATTTCAGACATTTTTCGGAATATGAACATCACTTTTCATTTGGCCATTACGCAAATCACCATTTCTATTTCAATGATGCCAAGGAGCTCGATGTTGTCAGGGACTACAATGATTATATCGGAGAAAGGGTGCATGGAAGTGAACTGGGGGCCGAAGGTTTTATTGAGCTTCGAAGTTCGATGATGAATTTTGAGGTGGAAGGTTATTCCAATAAAAACATGCTTGTTGATGATCCGATAAAAAGGGATGCTTCATACGTGCAGATACTTCCAAAGCTCTCGTTTTCTACAAGTCCAGTGACATTACTTCACACGTCCATACCAGGTCTTCAAAATATTTCCGTTTCCGGCCTGGGTGATTACACTGTTTTCAGACAAAATCGTCGTATTGAAGGTGAGTTTATAAGAAATGCACATAGATTGAATGTGAATCCGTTCGTGGATTGGAGATTGTATAATTTCGGACCGGTCGCCCTGTCGACAAGACTGGATATGGACTACCAACATTACAGGTTTCCATACGAAAGGGAGAAGACATTCACTAAAAAGGGATATGTTGTAGAAACAGAACTCGGAGCAGAAATTGAGAGGATTTGGGGACTTGCATATTCAGAGATGCTGCCACAATCCAGACTTGATCTTAAAAATTTTGATCGTGATAAAAAGACTGATATAAAACCGGGTAAGGGTAATCTGATAGGTGAAATGCCGACTTTTCAAAATCAATTTGCCGATGACCACGTAAAGATTGATAGGCATAGTTACAGGCATTCGCAGGAATTCAAATTAAAACATTTTTACCTTGTCGATCAGGAGATTTCCGGTAATTCAAGATTTAAAAATCAGATCACAGAGGATGAAGGATTATTTGATTCGTTGGATGCCATCAGGGAAAAGGAACATGAATTTGCATATATTTCTTCCAGGGCATCATTACCCGTTGGAAATACTATCGAATTGCAATGGAATAATACATTTATGAAAAAAAGCCCCAGGAAATTTAATTCGTTTGTTGATGGCAGATATCTGAGGCAGAATTTTTCCTATAGTAAAGTGGCCTGGTTTAATCTTTCCCAGGGGTATGATTTTAATATTAACTCTGATGAGTTTGATGATCATCTTACCAGATTGCTTGTTACTACAGGATTTAATATTTTGAGAACCTCGATTTCTGTAAGTGAGCACTACTACTATCTTACAAACGGGCATCTGTTTAACATGACAATGAGTCAGGGGTTCGGTTACGGCAGGATTGGGGCCGGATTTAATTATTACTCATTTTCACTTCCAGTTAATAAAAAGTTTTATCTTTTGGGACAAATTGATCCATTGGATATTATAAGTCTTACGTTCAAAAATGATTTTGATCTTGTTTCCAGGGAATTATCGGGTAGCATGTACGGGATTTTATACAGACCAAGAAATAATTGTTGGAAGGTTCGATTGGAATACAAAAAAACACTTGTCGATACGACCTATTCATTGAAATTTGTGGTTAACTACAATGAGAAAAGTTTTAAGTCAGTTGATAACTGAAAATTGCCCCACGATTATCATCGTGGATTTTAATGATAGCTATACTTACAATATTGCTTCTGAATGTACGGATTATGCTGAAAGACGCGGTCTACCACTTGAGATGCTTGTGCTGCCATGGAAAAAAGCCGTGATGGATCTTCGGAAAATTTGCCTGGATGAGATTAATAAAAACCGCAAGGTGGCGGTTATTTTAGGCCCAGGACCTGGCGAACCGGACGGATATCCCGAATTTCAAAAAATAATAAAATGGTTTTTGGTTTCAGATGATATCTATCTTATGGGAATTTGCCTGGGATTCCAGTTGATTGTTCAGGGATTGGGTGGAAAGGTTAAAAAAAGCATTATGCCAATGCACGGGAGAAGCGTGAATTTTCGTGTGCCCAAATGGGAGGGGGTTTTTAACCGGAGTGATTGGAAGAAGGTGCTCAAGGTTCAGCGGTATAATTCGTTGAGTATGGATGTGAAAAATCTGGATGTGAAAATGGATAAAATCTATCTGGAGAACGGGGAATTTTTTGCCGGGTCCTGTATGAATTGTCTGATGTATCAATTTCATCCTGAATCGATAGGAACATCATGCCCTTCAATTTTTTTCTCTCCACTTTTTAATTTCCTGTACAATATTAAGGATGATGAAGAGTGCAAGAATCAGGATTGACGGTATTTATGATAAAAGAACACTTGCGTCCATTTTTAATCATCAGGTTATTGATTACCAGTTTGATCTAAGACCGAGAAGTTTCAATTTCATTCAGGAACACAAGTTGCTTGATATTATCAGGAATGTCGATAATCTGTTGCTTGGGCGGCCATCGTTTAGATATTTTCTTCATTTTGCAGGTGAGCAGGATTACGTTATCACAAAGCTGGCCTCTGATGTAAAAAAAGTTATTAAGCAAAATGATGCGATAATATTGGAATTTTCAGACGCAAAGGAAGTGGATTTTTATGACAGCTTTGGGACACCGTATTTTTGTCATTATCATCCACTGATGAAGCTGGGGAGTTTTCTGGCCTCGCCTTATTTCAGTGGACTTGTTGTACCATATTCCCATCTCGAAGGACTTCATGAACAGGGGATGTTTCACAATTTCGTAAAAAATCTTCTTCAAGTGTCATTTGGGGCCTTGGAATCCGGAAAAATGGAGCTTGTTCTTGCCCTTGATTGGGATAGTAACGTATTTCCGTCGATTTATGATTTTCTTGATTTTTCACTTGTGTCCCTTCCGATTAACAACAAGGTTGAGGTTTGCTATCGCAATGTTGATCTTGGCGGAGTTGAAACGGGATTACGTCATCTTCAGAGTTTGTCACAAAGATGATTTTCTGGTAGCTTGTCTAATTCTCAAAATACATGACAGGGGTTTACAATGAGGGTTCTTCTCGTCAATGACGATGGTGTGCATGCTACTGGAATACAGGTTTTAAAAGATGTTCTGGGTGAAATTGCTGATGTTTTTGTCGTTGCACCGTTGGAGGAGAGGTCGGCATCCGGTCATACAATAACACTTCATGATCCGTTAAGACTTGTTCAGATTTCTGAAAATGTATATGGGTGCAATGGTTTTCCAGCAGATTGTGTAATACTTGGATTGAACCATGTATTAAAGGGAAAGGAAGTTGACTTTGTTATTTCCGGTATTAACCGTGGTGCAAATCTTGCGCAGGATATTTATTATTCAGGTACTGTGGCAGGTGCAAGGGAAGGTGCCATATGCGGGATACCATCCATCGCAGTCTCCCTGGCAATGAATTATTCCGATTTTTTTAGCAATGACCCAAACTATAAACCACATTTTGAGACTGCTGCCAGGTTTGTGGCAAAGCTGATGGAAAAAAAGATTAATCATTTAATTGAACCACATCATATATGCAATATTAATGTTCCTAATTTGCCTTCCTCTGAAATTAGTGGAATCAAGACCACTTTTCCAGGCATTATTGATTACCCAAAGGATGTTGAGAGGCGACTTGATGTCAGAAACCGGGATTATTTCTGGGTTGGCGGTACAAAGGGTATTTATAGGGAAATACCCGGCAGCGATTGCCAGTCAATTATTGATAAGTGTGTCTCTGTCTCCAATCTTAAGCTCTCCATGCATGCACCCGATACGGATTCCAAGTGGGCATGTTTTTTCAAGGAAGATTTTGATTATTGATTGAATAATACAGATTGCTTCTTTGAAATTTGTCATGGAATGACTTATGAAGTTTTTTGTGTTTTTTTTATTTTCATTTGTGGTTATTGTTACCTCGTGTTCCCATATGCGCAGTGGACAGTATGTGAAATTTCGCAAGAATGATACTCTTGAAAAACTTGCCAGTGAATTCAAGGTGAAAAAGTCTGACATTCAAAACGCCAATCAGGGTAAATCTTTCGGCCATGGAAAATGGGTATTTATTCCGCTTAAGCGTGGAATTATGGGACAAAGTACAAGATGGGGAAATGCTGAAAATCCAGAAATCTATTTGGAGGCAGATGCGTTGTTATGGCCTGTTCCTTCAAGTAAGAAGATTTCTTCAGGATTTGGCAGAAGGTGGGGGCGGCCACATGAAGGAATTGATATTTCCGCTAGAAAGGGGAGTCACATTCTTGCAGCGCAATCAGGAGTGATTGTCTATTCAGGAGATCAACTGGGTGGTTACGGCAAGATTACCGTTATTTCACACAAGAACGGTTTTTTTACTGTGTATGCTCATGCACAAAGAAATTTTACAAAGGCCGGAGACCGGGTTCACAGGGGGCAGGTGATTGCGCAGGTTGGGTCAACCGGGAGATCAACCGGGCCACATCTGCATTTTGAGGTAAGAAGAAATTCAAAGGCATTGAATCCATTGGCTTACTTATCAAGATAATCGGTTTTGTCGGATATAATTTTTTTTACTTTTGCAAATTCATTTTCCAAATCGGTTATCAACGATTTGGCATCTTCCGTTGTACAGTTCTTTTCAATTTCTTCCAGTCGAATACAAATTGTCGACATACCATAGGCACCAAGATTTGAACTGTTTGATTTGAGATCGTGAGCAACCTTTTTCAGGATATCGGGGTTACCGGTTTTTATGGCCTCATTCATGGCCGCAATTCTGGTCGGAGTGGCATTGATGAACATGTTTACGAGTTCTGAAAGAAAGTCTGGATCGTCATCCGATTGTAGCTGTGTCAATTCTTCAAGAACAGAGAAATCAACGGATGGAATGGATGAGTCAATTGATGGTGGTTGTTCGATATTTTGAATCTTTACGTCGGAGTCAGCCTGTCCGAGTACTTTTTTATTTGCCAGCCATTTGAGAAGTGTTTCTTTGAGTTTATTCAGATTAACGGGTTTTGAAAGATAATCATCCATTCCCGAATCAAGACATTTTTCCCTGTCTCCTTCGAGAGCATGGGCGGTCATTGCAATGATAGTCATTTTGTTAAGGTGTGCATTTGGAAGTTTTCTGATTTCCTTTGTGGCCTCATGGCCGTCAAGTTCCGGCATTTGGCAATCCATTAAGATTGCATCAAAGGGGGTTTGTGGCAGTATTTGCAATACTTCCTTGCCATTGCATACGGCCTTTGCATTGTAACCAAGTTTATCAAGCATCTTTAAAATTACTTTTTGGCCGAACAGACTGTCTTCTGCAACCAGAATACGATGACCGACTTCCTTTTTTGTTTTTTTGATTTTTTTTGAGGTGTCTTCAAGGGTGGCCTTGTTTGTGGCACGAAGCAGGCAGTTATAAAGTGAGAAAGGACGAATCGGTTTTGAGATGTATCCGCTGAAGCTGGCCTTTTTTGCACGTTCAAAATGACCAGAGGCTGCGACCGAGGTGAGCATGATCATTTTAATGGAATCAAGAGATGGGTCGGCCTTAATTAGTCGACCAAGTTCAAAACCATCCATATCGGGCATCTGTAAATCAATGAGTGCCAATTGGTAAGGTTTTTTGTCTTTGACGGCCTGTTTTAGTTTTTTCAGGGCCCTGTTGCTGTTATCCGCAGTATTGGCATGGATGCCCCATGTTTCACAGTATTTGGAAAGTATTTTGCGGTTTATTTCGTTATCGTCAACAATTAATGCACGGAATTCCTTGAGATCATGATTTACTGTCTTTGGACTGATTTTTTCCCTGGTTAAAGGTATTGTGAACCAGAATGTTGATCCTTTTCCGACAACGGAGTTGACTCCTATTTCCCCACCCATGAGTTCTGTAAGATTTTTTGAAATTGCAAGTCCGAGACCTGTCCCACCGTATCTTCTGGTTGTGGAGCCATCTGTCTGAAAAAAAGGTTGAAAAATTTTGTCACTTCTCTCTTTTGGGATTCCGATTCCAGAGTCTTTTATTTCGAATCTGAGCCAGACCACATTCTCATCCTCTCTGTCCATTGCCATATTCAGAAGTATTTCACCGCTGGCAGTGAATTTGATTGCGTTTCCAACCATATTGGTGATTATTTGCCGTATTCTTCCAGAGTCTCCACGAAAAGTGCCTTTCAGGTCATGTGGGTAGGAAGTGACAAGTTTCAGACCCTTTTCATTTGCATTGTAGGAAAGCATTTTCGTTGTTCCTTCGACAACTTCCTTGATATCGAAATCGACTATTTCGAGTTCTATTTTTTTCCCCTCCATTTTTGAGAAATCAAGAACATCACTAATCACCGTTAGAAGCATTTCTCCGGCATCCCGGATAGTACAGGCGAAGTCCCTTTGTTCAGTATTTAGATTTGTATCTAAAAGAAGACCGGTCATGCCGATAACGCCGTTGAGTGGAGTACGGACTTCATGGCTCATGTTTGCCAGAAATTCCGATTTGGCACGGTCGGCGATTTTAAGTTTTTTATTCAGTTCATCAATGTGTTTTTTTGCCTTTATCACCTGCTGTTCCGCTACATACAATTGGATGGTATTGCATATATTGCGGTCAATCAGGTTTGCTGAGAGTTTTTCCTTGTGTATGTAATCGGAAGCTCCAGAACGAAGAACTTCCACGACCATGGGTCCGCTCTCATTATCTGTCAGGACGATGATGGGACAATTAATGCATTTTTTTCTTAGTTTCCCTGTTACCTCAACTCCATTGTAATCAGGTAATTGAAAATCAAGAAAAATGCAATCGAAATGGTTTACTGACGCAGTTTCAATACCTGTCGATCCATTTTCACATTCCGTAAAGACGGCTTCAGGGTAAGTATTTTCGAGGGCACTTTTTAATGCCTGTCTGGCAATCTTGTCATTATCAATTATCAGAAAATAAAATCTTGAATTCACGGCAAATCCTGTATATTTCCTTCGGGAATCTACATATAATAACAGTATTTTGTAAGGATGAAAATTACTTTAGTAGTTTGAGATACATGATAGCGGTATTTTTTGCGTCTTCGAGTGCAGTATGTGAAACATCCCCCATGCCAAGGTGTTTCATTAATTCCGAGCCGGAACAACATTCGGGTGGAATTATTTTTTTATCCACCATGGAGAAAACAACTGAAGAGAGATCGTGAACCTGGTGGTTGAAATAATTTCTCATATAGCTCCACCCAAGATCCCTGTTTAGAAAAGGAAGATCAATTGCGTTGAGTGATTTACCGAAAATTGTGATTTTTTTTGATTGGCCGGTTTCGAAATAATCCATGACTTTTTTTGACTCAAAATATTTCGTCAATTCCCCGACAAACTTTTCTTTTGAAAGTCCCGATTTATGGGCAGTCTCTATCAGGGATTTATTGTGTGTGATCACCCATGGATCCAATTTGTGTTTTAGTTCTTCGAAGGGGGGACATTCAACGTAAAAATGCCTTTCCAGATCTTTTTCCAAATTTCCGGTTTCGGTGCAGAATGGAATCATTGCAAATTCAATTATCAAGTCATGCTCGCCAAGGCCGGTAGCCTCAATATCAATGGAGAGGTATTTCATTTTTTGCTCCTGCTAATAATCCATCTGCGCGGTGACTGGACAATGATCGCTTACTTCCTTGAACGTAATACCGAGTTCTTCACTGGTTGAAATATTACAATTTACCTTGTGGCAATGGGCGCCTGTTTTTCCCGTCTCCCTGTTGAAGTTTTCGAGGAAGGTCCTTGTTGCAAGAATGTGATCAAGGATGGAGCCATACCATAGATCGTCTTCAATACCGCCCCACCAGTAGGCGGTGCAGTCAAGATTTTTAGAAAAATCATAAAAGTCATTTTTTTCCAAAAATTTTATAAAACGTTTGTAGTTCTGATTTTCGGAAATATAATCAGTTGTATTAAAATCACCAAGGATGACAACATTTTTTCTTCCTGTGCCTGTTAATTCTGCGGTGATTTTAGAGAGAATATTGTATTGTTTTGCGCGGACATCTGCACTTGATTGCGTTCCACCGGCCTTTAAATGTACGGAAATTGCTGTAAAGTTGATGCCGCTATCTTTTATTTTAAAGCTGCCGATTGCTGCAGGTCTGCCTCCGCTGCTACATCTTCCGGAAATGGAGAGTCGCAGGTCTTCGTTGAACTTTACCAGTTTTAATCTTGTCTTGTTGTATATGAAACCGAGCTTTTGTCGTGCAGAGCCTCCGCATTCGGACAATTTTATCTGATAGTATGGAAGTTTTTTTGTAATCAGTTTTTTTAAATCGTCAGTATTGACAATTTCTTGGACGGCAATGAGATCAGATTTGGTATTCTTGATAAGTTTTATGAGTTCAGCCTTATTGGTTTCGATGGATAAGCGTGGATCCTTGTCGTAGTTTCTAATATTGTATGTGGTTATTCTGAATGATTTTGCGTAAGAATTTGTAACTATAAGAAGGATGCAGATGGAAAACAATAATTTCGAATTCACAAGATCTCCTGAAATGATATAGTTGATTCTGTTGCCTGATTTTTGCAAAATTATAGGTTGTTTGAGATCAATAAAGCAATGTTTGACTTGATAAAAAATATGGAGCGATGTTTAATTTGTTTAGTCCGTCATGTGAATTTGGGGAGATATGAATTTGAATTGAAGCGCGTCATCTATTCAAGGCATGCAGGTGTTCTTTCGTCCACAACGAATCCTGAAATATTTTTGTCATGGAAGCTGGCATGGGCCCATATATTTCCCAAGGAGTGTCCGTGGTAAATGGGGAAATTCATTGCCAGAAATTTATCAAGTTGTTTTTTTGTTCCACGTGAGGATTCATAAATCATTCGTACTGGATTTAACAGGAACAGGTGTCTTGGGAAACGGATAAATTCATCAAGTTCCAAAAGAGTACGCGTATCCTGAATACCGTAGAGAATCAAATGGTGTAGATACTGGCCGGGGTCCCTTCCCTTGGTTGAAATAATTGAAATTTGACTTTTTCTTGAATTGTTGTTGACGAAACAAAGTGCCAATGAATCTTTATTACTTTCGGACGTGCCTTGAATGAGGAAGCTGTTTTTCAGAGGTTTTGGTGTATCAATATTATGGGTGGTAATGGCAAGGAAGCTATTTCCATTTTTATCCTGATGGCCAAAAGGAAGATTCTGTCTTTCTTTCTGTGATATAAGATAGATTGATTTTTGATATGGATTGAAATCATGATTGCATTTGATGGAAATATTTTTTGAGGAAATGTTTGCTGGAGAATATGGAAACATACGACTGTTAATAGTTGGAGTATTGTTTTTCACTGTTTTTTTGATTTTACGGTATTGTCTGATGATGTTTGTGAAATTCAATTTGTGGATACTTTCTCCCTTGCGTATTGGATGTTCTGCCTTGAAAAAGTTTTTTTTGAAAATTGGATATTTATTTAATTGTTCGGCATGTGAATCGATATATGTTGCAAGGGAGGAGCCGATTGGAATATTCATAGGAAGGTGCTTATCCAGCATGGATGCCAGGTTCTCCAAACTATATCGACTGGAATATTGTTTGAGTATGCTTTCAAGTCCGTAAAGAAATGGCCAGTGTTCATGTTTTGAATTGTCGTGGGAAGAGTCCATGGAAAAGGAGAAGTATTTCTGTTCCTTGTAATTGATAAGTATGTACAGGTTGGAAGAAGGTGTTACAAGATGAGGATTTAGATTCATATTCAGCAGCGAGAACAAGACCGCTTTTTCGATAAATCCCAATTTTAATTTTTTTATTTTTTCTATTGGCCTGCTGACTGAATCCTGATGGTCATGGCCCGCAAGTACGAATTCATAGTATGATTTATTGTTGCCGGTTTTTTTAGCATCTTTTTTGTGGGATATATTGTCTAGTTGTTTATCCCTGTCAATATCAATGTACAGTGCACATGAAAATAAAACCAACAGTTGTGCTGCAAGAAGAAAACATATTTGAATTTTTTTGCTGTTATTGGGAATCAACGTAATACAATCCTTCTATGTCGTTATTGTCATGGTCGTTATTATCATTGTTGTTCGAATTATTATTTTGATCCTCGAAATTAATATCCAATTTCGCCGCTTTGGCATTTTTTGCTCTTAACGTAAATATTATCCACATTCCATTATGATTTTTTCCGTTCATTGCTTCTGTATTAATTGATAAAATGTCATAACCGCGATTGAGGAACTGACAAAAAATTTTATCAAATTGTTTTTCCCGATATCCTGATTTTCTTTCCGGCGGGGCCGGAATAAAATAGGTGAATGTCTGGATGGGATATTTTTCGGTTTTTCGGTGGAAGGCCAGGAGCTTTTGTAAAATGTTTAATATTTTTAAAAACATAATGTTCCTTGTTTTTTCAATATCTTATCTTTTGTGATCTTTTTTAGTCAAATATTGTCCAAATATAAAATTGAATAATATCGGGGAAAACTTTACCTAAAAATTTTTTTAATGTTTCAAATTGAATTATTGGTTATACTGATAAGTAGGAGACAGGAAGTTTCCTATCGAGAGAGGCAGGAAGCCGAAAAAAGGGGGTCTTTGCAGAGGCCCCTTTTTTGCCGTTAAAAAAATATCCGACAAAAAAACTCAAGTTATCTGGCAATACGCCGATAAGACGGTATGAGGCGTGATGTACTTGGTTTTCTATATGTGATGATAATTAATGCCATGGTTTTAATGGGCGTAAATCTACTGGTATTTATTATGTGTACGACATTTTAGCCGTCTTCTAGAATTCTTTTAAATGATTGCAATTCGCGTTTACTGATAGATGGATGTTCTGTCGGGAGTTCATGCAATCTTTCTTTTAGAAATCCTCTTAAAATGGACATTTCAGCACCTGAAAAGGTATGTGAATTAAGGATGTAGTCATCAAACGCCTCATAACTAATTGGAACGATCGGTTTTATCAATTCCATTATTGCCTCGGCAAAGACCCTGATTTCATATTGGGCGTGTGCATGCAATCTTAGCTGGAGGAAGTGTAAAAGGTTATGAAGATCCATTTTCCAGTACCATTCAGTATATTGGGATAGCGGCAGGGAAATTCTGGCAATCTCCCTGGCAATATTGTCATCGAGCATTGAGTGATATGCCCTGTTTGCGGCCTTGAATCCATCATTGATGGAGTCAATTGTTTTGTTTAGCACGTCTTGTGGAATATTCTCATCGCTTCTGCCTTGTTTATTGTCCGTACTTTGATATGCGAGGTGATTCTTTTCCGGAACATACTGTTCTTCCGGTAGAATGCTGTATCGGCCTGAGATTTCGTTAATACTTGCCGTTCGATGTCTGACCCACTGGCGTGCAATAAAGATGGGCATTTTGCAATGAAACTTGAATGATACCATTTCAAATGGACTTGTGTGCCGGTGTCGCATTAGATAGCGTATCAAACCACGATCCTTGGTTGCTGTTTTGGTTCCATCCCCGTAACTGACGCGGGCGGCCTGAACAACGGCTTGATCGTCGCCCATATGGTCAATCAATTTTACAAATCCATGGTCAAGACATTTTATTTTGTTCATTGGATAAACCTTGTTGTGTGTGCTGTTTCATTATTGCCAACAAGTTCTGTCTTGAATAGGCACTATGCTTCAATGTAGAATGGATATTGTTGGAGCATAGTGCCTAAAAAACATACGAGGAGATACAAAGTGGAACTTAATATTTCTTACAGACATTTGGAATCAAGTCCTTCAATTGAAGATAAAATTCATCAAAAAGCATTCAAGCTGAAAAAATTTTTTCAGGGAAAAATGAACGTGGATTGGATATGTTCAGTCGAAAACACGATCCATTCCTCGGAAGTTACCGTAACCGGAGATCATTTTTCATATCACGCAACGGCTGAATCAGATGACCTGTATAAGACTTTTGATGAAGTTATTCCAAAGCTTGAAAAGCAGCTTGTCAGAAAAAAGGAACAAACCCGCAATACCATCCACAAGAATGCTAAATAGGGCAATCTCAACTTATGGTGCAGGGGTTGGGACAATTTTTGTGTCTGACTGAATAAGAAATGGTGTTCCACCAATCACCGCTGCTGGAAGTACAAGTTTGAATAAAATTGCCTTCATGCATCTTCCGCGTGGAATATCATTCATTCCCTGTCGTGCTTTTTTAACGGCAAGATTTTCAGTAAAAGAGTTCTTCTTTTTGCTGATGATTTTGGAAATTGCCGGCATGTGTTTATGATTTGGATGAATGTCATGAATGTGTTCCAGGAATCTTCTTGCGTGATATTTGGTATCACTGCCATAATCGCCCTCATCCAGCATTTTGAGGGCATGGTTCACCAATTTTGGGTTGTTATCAATCATTTTGGTGAATTTGGATTTTTGACGAAAAATGTCGCCGGCATCCGTGGCCAGTGCGGTTTCGCGTAGAATGATTTTCATGGTCTCGGGATCATCAATATTTTGCTTGATCATGATTTTTGCAGCAAGTTTCTGAATTTCCCTGTATTCGAAGACCCTGTCGGCCTTATGAATTTCTTTAGGGACGTGAAATTTTTGAGAGAGTATTTTTGCCAGACGGGGATCCTTTACTTCAAGATATTCGATCAGTTCCATGCTATTTGTACATATTTCCAGAGGACTGCATTTTTCCACCAGCTCCACCAAAAAATCAGTAAGCGCAGGAGTTATCGGTGTCTCTTGAAGGGCGTAAATGACATTTACGGAGTTTCTTATGTCTCCGGCAGATATCCCTTTTTTATAAACTTCATTATGAGTGTGATGGTTTCTGGATCATTGGGTTCGAACTGTTGAAGTTTTCTTGCGGTGCTGGAAATTATGTAGGTGTTGTCCCCCGAGCTTTGTTGTTTTAGTAGAAATTTGGCAAGGGTTCTGGTGATTTTGGCATTTGAGTTTTTGGTGGGAATCACATCAATGTAATCGGTGTTTTTGGTTATTTCAGCGAGAAATAGCATTCTCTGCAGTACCTCGTCGGAAATGTTGTCCATGGTGCTGAATGCTTCCCTGATACGCCAGTTTTCAATATTCTTATATTCATTAATAATTTTGAGCTGTTCTTCTATACTTATTTTATTCATATCAAGGCCATCAATGATAAATTTTCCGACAGCACTGGATTTTTTCCGTTTTAGTCTGCTTTCAAGAGAGTTGGAAAGTTCGTTCATCCAGCTATCGAGATCGTGGTTTTTTACACTGTAAAGTTTTTTTATGGTTTCCATTTTTGGGAGGAGTGTATCGTTATGGTAGTTTTCAAAAAGTACAAGTTTATTTTTGATTTTTTCGATATTTTTGTATTCCTCTGGATGTGTTTCCTGCAGAATGGAACTCATTTTATTAAAAACCTGATCAATTTCATCAATCTGGTTTTTAAAACCGGCACGTTGCCGATGAAAGCTTGTGGTGGCCTCAATAACATGATTGGGATTTATGTTTGATAAAAGTTTTTCGAAGGTTATTTTTGCAAATTCTTTTTTCAGTTCAGGTGTTTTAAAGTTCTTGTTCTTTATGAGGTTATAAAGCCAATATATTTCATGATTGTTTTTTGTCTTGATAGTGGCACGAAAGTTTTTCATATAGTTTTCATCGAAGACCATGTCGTCAAGAATTGATATGATGTCCCATAGCTCGTTTGTGGTTATCGATGTCGATTGAATTAAACGTTTTTTCCAACTGGTCATAACATTGTCGAGAACCTTTGGATTGGTTGGTTTTTTTTTTGAGAATCTCCAGGATATTCTCCACTATTGGCTTGTCATATTCTGTGATAATATCGTTTAAAAGAAGCTTGCTCAGTGAAAGCTGTTCCGCAGGAGATAGATTTGCGTTTATGAGAATTTTCACATATTCAGTGCCGTTCTTGATGTCATGTTTTGCAATTTCGATGATCTTGTTCACAAAGTCCGGATGAAATTTGTTATGTTCGCGCATACGATACATGATTAGCCGGCGAAAATCCGTGTTGGTGGATCGTAATTCCTCAAGAAGTTTTATCTGTTCATCTTTGCTTAAACTATTTAATCCGTCCTCAATTGGGCCTTCGTGGTATTTTCTAACTGTCGGTATATCACTGAAAAACTTATCAATATAAGTGTCAAGAAAGTCGTCATATTTTTGAAGGAATTTTTCCATGGAAAAATTGTCCATGTCGGCGAGTTCAATCCATTTTTTTCTTCTGGTTTCCGGTGACAGGGTATCCGCCAGGAGTTTCTCATGTAATTTAATGAGTTTCATTTTGTCCGGATAATATCTTTTAAGAATTGAGTCCAGGGCATTTTGCTGGGCCGTCACCTGAAGTTTAAATTTGTTTTTGATATCTCTAATAAGTTCTGTGTTGTTTCCGGCTGCTTTAAGTTCTGATTCCAGTCCCATCGGGTTGAGTATTTTTTTAAAAAATTTTGCGTCAATCTTGTCGACGATTTTTTTGTCGAGTTCGGAAAAGGCTTTTTCCTCATCTTTTATGATTTCACTCATATGAAAGAAAATTTCATCCAGTGTCTTTTTTGGTGACAGTGCCTGTGCTCTGATTTCAAAATGTCTTTTTGTTGGGTCGCTAAAACGCAGTAGACCGCGAGAACGAATGTCATTTGGCTGGTAATTGACAGCGCTGCTTCCAAATGGATTGATAAGTTTTTTTTCACTTTCCATAAGTCTTACCAGAATAAGATCCTGATAGCGCAGTAAAAATTTCTCAAGCTTGTCAGCAGGATAGTTTTTTGCGGAGATGTTGAGATGAAGTCCGTGCTGGGAAAACAAGTCATCAAGTGGGCGCTGTTTGTATTTCTTGTCCATTCCGGGGCATCTTTTTTGAGATCTAAAAACAGTGGTTCTCTTTTATATAATTTGACGATGTATCCCCTGGATTCTCTTCGAAGCTGGTCGAATTCGATTAAGTGATTTCGTTTTTTTGTCGGGTAATCCATCCACAATCTTTTTATTTCAGAGGAGATGTCCGTTGATGGTGTTTTTATGGCCTTTTCTCCAGTGGCATCAACGAATTCATGTCCCGGGACAAATAACCCCGAATCTGTGGTGATGAATCTGTCAGCTTTTATATTCTTGGTTCCAATTGGCATGCCGTTGGCGTCAAAGAGTTTTGGTTTGGGAGCGGCTTCCAGTGCAGTTTTTTCTCCTCGTCCAAGAACGAATTTGTCTGCATTATGTGGATCGTCTCCCATGTCAAGTCCGAGATCCTTGAACACCCTGTTCATATCCATATCAGAAGTATGGATTTGAGTACTGTGTCCATCAAGCCAGGAACTTACTTCTTCCTGGTTCAGTCCCTTTGTTAAATCTTTGAAGGCATCGTGGTGTTTCTCTCTTATAACGCGCAAATTTTCACGGGTGGGATAGTTCTTGATGATGGATTTTTTCATTTCACTTCTGAAGGAGGTATCTGTGTCCAATAATCTGGTTAGGAATTCCGTAAGTTTTTTTTGATAGGTCTCATTGTTGAAGTTTTCAACGTATGCGCCAATAACGGAATCGGCCATTTCGATTTCATATGAAATTCCCACTTCCAGACCGTACTGGCCGTCTTTGTATCTTTTTGCCAGCTGTTCCTTTAAATCTTCCGGAAGTTCATTGTCGATGGCAAAACTGGTAAGAATAACAGGCATTGTGATTATCAACAGGACTATTGTTCTGATGACAGACTTGTGTATTATAAGACGAACATTCAACATTCCCCCTACATTCCTTTATCGGTATGTTTGCGGTTAATTTGAAAGGTTACCGTGTAAAAAGGTAGGAAAATTAAAATGATTCTTTCATGATAACTTGATAAAGAAACTCGGGAAAAGAATGTCCGTTGTTAATCATCATTTTTGGAAACATGGAGATCGGAGTCATACCGGGAAAGGTGTTGATTTCGTTAAGATAAACGTCACCTTCATCAGTGTAGAAAAAATCAATTCTGGATAGATGGCGAATCTTCATTCCACGCCAGGCCATCATGGCATATTTTTTCATTTCGTTTATTTTATCCAATGGGATGTCAGGGGCGACTGTATGTGTTTTTGTTTCGCTTTGTGAGTTGTATTTTTCCTCGTAGGTATAAAATTTGGACGGGCAGACAATTTCCCCTGGTTTGGTGACGTGGAGTGTTCCGTTTATATCGTATGTCGAGACTTCAACTTCACGCCCTTCCATCGTTTTTTCAACAAGGACCCATGGAGAATATTGAAATGCCTTTTGCAAATTTTCTTCGAGTTCTTTTTCGTTACGTGTCCAATAGCTTCCAACCAAGGAACCCTGGGAAGATGCCTTTACAAAAACAGTTTTCCAGGAGTGAAGAGCCTCCATGGCGATGTTGATTTCATCCATGGAGCTTAAGAATGTGTATGGCGTATTGGGAATTCTGAGTGCGGAAAGCCAAAGTTTCGTTGTGACCTTGTTAAAGCAGTTTTTGCTTGCTTCAGGCCCTGATCCCATGTACGGGAGTCCGATCATTTCAAAAAGAATCTGTATATCACCTGTTTCCCCCGGGTGGCCGTGAATGCACGGGATGGCAAAGTGAATTTCATTGTTTCCAATTTTTTTATCCTTTGTCAGCTCAACTTCGTTCCCGCTTTTGTCACGCCAGATATTGTCCTTTCCGATGATGATTTTTATTACATTGAGATCATCATATTCCGCCAACGAGTCCTCAATATATTCTGAAGATTTTAAAGAGACCTCGTACTCACTACTCGTGCCACCACAAAGCAACAGAATGTTTCTTCCGTTCATTGGTTCAACCTCTGAGTTTTTCCGGTAATTTTTCCTCGTTTAGTTTTAAAAACATTTTTTCAAGTTCGGAAACGGTAATGCTTTCTGATTGGCGTTCACCGTACTTCCTAATGCTGACGGAATTTGATTCAATTTCACGGTCGCCAACAACCAGCATGAATGGTGTTTTTCCTTTTTGTGTCTGTCTTGTCTTGTATCCCATGGATTCGTTGCGATCATCAAGATGAATACGGAAGTTCATTTTTTTGAGTTTTTCCGTGAGCTTCTTGCAAAATTCGAGATGGTTTTCATTATTTACCGGAATGAGAACGGCCTGGATCGGAGAGAGCCAGAATGGATATGCACCGGCCACATGCTCAAGGTAGAGTCCGAAGAATCGCTCAATTGATCCCAAAAGTGCACGGTGGATTACAACCGGTCGTTCAAGTTCACCGTTTTTATTTGTGAAATTCAAATCGAAACGTTCTGGAAGCTGAAAATCAAGCTGGATTGTTCCAAGTTGATGACGGCGCCTGATTGCGTCCGATACGACAAAGTCAATTTTTGGGCCATAGAATGCACCATCTCCCTCATTGATTTCATAAGATTTTCCTGATTTGTCCAATGCCTCCTTGAGTGCCATTTCCGCCTTGTCCCACGAAGAATCGTCGCCGACTTTTTTTTCCGGACGGGTGGACAGTGCTATTTTTACATCGTCAAAATTGAAGTGATCGTAGACAGTGGTGAACATCTCAATCAACTTTGCAATCTCATCCTGAATATCATCAATGTCGAGAAAAATGTGTGCATCATCCTGAATAAAGGTTCGAACCCTCGTCAAGCCGGCAAGTGTTCCGGATTTTTCATATCGGTGGATCCTTCCAAAATCAGCGTATCGCAAAGGAAAATCCCTGTAGGAGAATTTTGAATGTTTGTATATCACCATTGCGGTGGGGCAGTTCATTGGTTTTACTGCAAATTCCCTTTTATCAATATCCGTGAAATACATATTTTCCTTGTAGTTTTCATAATGGCCGGATTGGTGCCATAGCTCGCTGTCGAGTATCTGTGGCGTGATGACTTCCTGATAACCATAATGTGGGTAGATTCTTCGCATAAAATCGATAAGTTCGTGGTAGATGAGAGACCCCCTAGGAGTGAAAAATGGCATTGCCGGGGCACTTTTATCGAAGATAAAAAGTCCCAATTCCGTTCCCAGTTTTCTGTGATCCCGCTTTTTGGCCTCCTGAAGAAAATTCAAGTGTTTTTTCAGTTCGTCTTTTGTAAGAAGTCCCGTGGCATAAACTCTTTGGAGCATTTTGCGTGATGAATCACCTCGCCAGTATGCGCCCGCTGTATGCAGAAGTTTGAAAAAAGGGGGGATATCGCTGGTGTTGTCAACATGCGGTCCTCGACAGAGATCAGTGAATTCACCCTGTTCATAACAGCTAATCTCCTCTTCTTCGGGAAGCTCCTTAATGAGTTCCACTTTGAGGGTTTGACCTGTTTTTTGAAAATATTCAATGGCCTCCTCCCTGGAGAGGACATTTCTTTTGATTGGAAGTTTTTCCTTGATGATTTTTTTCATTTCTTTTTCAATCATTTTCAGGTCTTCTTCCGTGATTTTATGTTCCATATCGACATCATAGTAAAAACCGTCATCAATCGTGGGGCCAACTCCAAGCTGTACATTCTGTTTTGGAAAGAGTCTAAAGATTGCTTGTGCCATTACGTGGGCGGAAGAGTGGCGGATGGTATCAAGATCATATTTGGCCATGAGTATTCTCCATAAAAAAATTACAATAATATATAATGATCTAAACTAACATTGTTACCAATTTTCTCTTTGGAAATCAATAAGTTAAATCATACTTGCCAGTTTAGGACATTTTTCCAAATATTTGGAGATGTAAGATTTTTTGACTTATAGCGCGTAACCGTGGTACGAGTGATTGCGGTGTAGGCACTGTCGCGATGATTTGTGAATTGAGTTTTTGGAGTAAGAACTTATGAAAGAAATTCTGAAAGACCTGGAAATTGATGATCCTTCGTTTGCATTTTTAGGATATTATGAGGGATTTGCTGTTCCGGATGGACCAGTCCCAAACAAGTCCGAGGTTGGAAGGGCCTTCTATAATCTTGCCAAAATTTATTACGATAAGTCTGACTTGGATAAGGCTGAGGAAAATTTCGTCAAAGCATTAAAGTGTTCCAACAAGTCAGAGGATCATTTTGTAATTTTAAAAACACTTGGTTTTTTGATCAGGATCGCTTCTGAAGGGTTGGAAGATGAGAAGGCCAAGAAATACATAGAATTGGCCAGAGAGGTTGCTGAAGGTTTGACCGGAGTGATGGATAATCTTAATTCGGAGTATTTTTATCATTTGGGAGTGCTTGGCAATTACATGGGGAATTTTCTTGACGCGGAGAAGAATTTTCTGCTGGCATATAAAAAATCAAAAGAGGAAAATAATCCTGAGCTTCTTTCAAAGTGTTTGTTATCACTGGCTACAAACAAGTATCTTGAAGGGGATTATAAGTTGGCGATGGATTATGTTTCCCAGCTCAATGAACTTCTTAAGATTATTGATAAATCCTATCTTCAGGGTTCCATGTACCTCCTTCTTGGTAAGATATATGTTGAACTTGGTGAGTATCAAAAAGCGTTGGTGTCTTTCGGAAATGCAAACAATATTCTTCAGGCCAAGAAATGTTGGAATCTGTATGGATACGTTCTACTTGGAAAGGGGACCGCATATAAGAATATGGGAGAATACGATAATGCTCTTTTGTTTTTCGAACTGGCCCGTAATATAGCTGATCCGCAAACGTTTAAACGTCTGTACAACATCCTTAGAAGCGAAATTGAAGAGGTTAATGACAGCAGTGTTGATCTTTATCTCGATAAAACGAATCGCAAGATCAGGGAAAAATTTCTTGGAATTATTGATTTCAAGCATCGTTTTATTCTTCTTGAGATACTTTTTTTGCTTGCGAGAAATCCTGGAACTTCTTTTGACAAGGAGCAATTGGCAAAAGCCGTGTGGAAGGATGAATATAATCCGCTTATCCATGATAAGCTTATTTATACAAGTGTCAGTCGGCTTCGAAAGCTTATTGAGCCAAAAAACAACAAGGATGACAGGCGCAAATATATTCTTAGAAGCAAGGATGGTTATACATTCAATTCTGTGGTTAAGATCCGTTTTCATATGGAAAGTAAGGCAAACTTCTCAAATACCATTGCCAATGTTGATTTAAGTTCTCCAGTTTAACAGGTTGGTGGATGGATGCGTATTTTTACGATAACATGTGTTTTTCTTTTTTCGATGAACGTACATGTCTTTTGTCAGGAAGCCACTATTTCGGATCATGCTGTTTTTCGGATTGAAGATCGTGTTTTTTTTCAATCAGATATTGAGGTTTCCCTTGTTGATTTGAAAAATTTCAGTTGTTTGATTCCTGATTCAATCCTGCTCCATTCCCTGGAGATTGATGGAAATTTCTTCAATAGGACGTGGACAAAAATCAAAGATGACAGACTTGAAAAAATGATCAGACTTAAAAAAGTCCAATTGACTGTTGAAAAACGGAAAGTACTTTTGAATAACAATGGCATGGAAAAGGAAAAACTCAAAAAATGTTTAATTTCCGATGAAAAAAAATTGAGTCGAATAAAAATACTTGTTGCGATGGAAACGTTTTTTTTGGATAGATTTTCCGGCAGATGGGAAGGTAGTACTGGAAGCGACCAAGGTAACAAAAAAGAGATAATCAAGGAGTCTGTCAAACTCTATATTCTTACGCTGGACAGGAAGTTGGATCACCATGTCTACATTAAAGTCAAAAAATGATTCGGGCCAGATAAAATATATTTAGAAAAAGGGCTTTTATGACCTGTGGCTTGGGAAAAATGCTCAGATCATGATTTTCTTCTTTTGCCATATATTATTGCAATTTTGTTTGAATACTGATAGAGATACATAGTCCTTAAACAGTTGATTTTTTATGGGCGGAATTTTCTTTAAACTCCGCCTTTTTTTTTAGGAAGAGTATGGATATTGGTAGGGAAGCGACCGGATTGGAGAGGCGTTTTTTCGAATTGTGTCGTGGAATAGTTATGGAGCAGGGTCTTGCATTGTATGATATTGAATACGTGCCCTCAAGTCATCTGCTTCGGTTATACATCATTAATGATGAGACGGATACGGCGCAGTTGGATGAATGTGTTCGTGTGGACAAGGGATTAACAACGTATATTGAGTCTGAGGACTGGATGCCACCCGAGTTAAGGTTGGAAGTTTCTTCGCCTGGAATATTCAGAAAACTAAGAACGGTTGAGCATTTCCAGAGGGCAAAGGGTAGGGAGATCGCCCTTGTTTTAAGAAGTGATTTATCTAAAATGGATATTTCGGGGAGTGAAAATTTGCCAAAAGAATTATCCGGTAGAAAAATAAAAGGCATACTGGGTGATGTCACAGATGAAGGAATAAAACTTACATATGAAAATTTTAGTTTTGGGCTGGATTTTGAAAATATTAAGAAGGCTAATTTATCACCAAATATAAATTTCAAATAAGAGGATTATTATGAATTTTTCTGAACTTGGAAGAGTAATCGAAGCTTTAGGCAGGGAAAGAGGAGTGGAAAAGGATGTTGTAATCAACGCTATCGAGCAGGCATTCCTTGTTACCGCAAGAAAGAAATACGGAATTCAGGGAGAATATGAAACCAGATACAATTCGGAAGATGACGATGTTGAGATATATCAATACAAGAATGTGGTGGATCATGTTAAGGACCCGATTATTGAAATAGATCTTGAGGCTGCCAAAGGACTTAATGAGGACGCTCAGATCGGAGATCAATTGGGTATTAGAATTGAAAATCCTAACTTCACAAGAGTTGATGTTCAGACAGCAAGACAGATTATTTTCCAAAAAGTTCGTGATGCTGAAAGGGAAATCCTTTTTGCAGAATTCAAACATCGTGAAGGTGAACTCATTACAGGAATTGCAAGACGTTATGAGAGGGGTCACATTGTAGTTGATTTGGGTAAGGCAGATGCAATTATTCCCAGAAGAGAAATCATTCCCGGTGAAAATTTTAAAACAGGTGATCGGATTCAAGCGTATCTTTCAGAGGTTGTTATGACCAATAAAGGCCCGGAAATAAGGCTTTCAAGAACCTGTCCGATGTTTCTGGTTAAGTTGTTTGAAGTTGAGGTACCGGAAATACAGGATGGTACTATTGAAATAATGTCTGCTGCAAGGGAGCCGGGGTACAGGGCGAAGATTGCTGTCGTCTCCACAGACAAGGATATTGATCCAGTTGGTGCCTGTGTTGGAATGAAGGGCTCCAGGGTTCAAAATATAGTTAATGAACTTCAAGGTGAAAAAATTGATATTGTCAGATGGTCAGAGGATCTGGTGACATTTGCCCGTGCGGCCTTGGCACCTGCTGAAATTTCCAATATTATGCTTAATTCAGAGGAAAATTCGATGGATGTTATCGTGGAAGAGGATCAGCTTGCATTGGCCATTGGAAGAAAAGGACAAAATGTACGGCTTGCTTCCATGCTTAGTAGTCACAGAGTAAACATTATCTCCAAGACCAAACTTCAGGAAAAAATAAAAAAGGCCGTTGAAAACCTTGTGCAGATTCCCAATGTGACAGATACGGCAGCACAGGTTCTGGTTCAGGAAGGTATTATGAATATTGGAGATCTGGTTGCGATGGAAGTTGTTGACCTTGTCAGGGTCTTGGAAATTGATGAGACAGTGGCCGGGACAATTATTGATGCCACAAAGGATTTGATTGATAAGGGTGAAGTTATTCTCGCTCCGGAAGAGGAGGAGGAACTTGTATCGGCTTCAGCCGTACCGGCATATAGTGGTATGGTTCATCAGCAAGGTGCATTTGGTGATGTTGATCAGAAGGACAAGTTTTCTGAAGCTGAAAGAAGATTAAGAGAAGAACTTGCAGCATTCAAGTTGAAGTGACGAAATTAAGTAGAGTAAAAATAATTTTGGGAGTATATAATGCCAAAAAAGATTTTCGAGCTGGCTAAAGATTTTAATATGAAACCTCTGGAGCTAGTGGAGAATTTAAAGTCCAATGGATTTACTGTAAGAAATCATATGACCGAACTTTCTGATGAGCAGTTAGAGAAAGTGATGGAATTGTTCAAGTCTGGAAAAGAGGGCAAGGACGAAGTGCCAGTAAAGAAAAAAACGGTTAAAAAGAGGAAAGCAGTTACAAAAAAGAAGACTGTCGAGAGCAAGGTTGTCGCCACCAAAGGTGGTGCGAAGACACCGAAAAAGGATGAGGATGATGCATCCAAGAAAACGACAATTAGAAAGAAGACTGTTATCAGAAGAAAGCCTTCAGAGGAACAGGTTGATGATGAAAATGTAACGACAGCGATTGATCAGGATCAGGTTGTTATGGCCGAAGAGCGGCAGGATGAGGTTTCTCAGACTGAACAGGAAATATCACCTGAAATTGAAGCAGGGGATAAAAGTCATGGTCTAAGGGTTGTTGCTAGACCGGAAAATAAAGAGGAAACGGCGATAAGCGACGAGCCAGAGAAGAAACAAGAACAAGAGCAGAAAAGTGTTTATCGTGAAAAGGTTCATAAATTTACCCCAGTCTATATCCCACCGAAAAAAGAAAAGGTGGAGAAGAAAGAAGGTGAAGAGGCGGGAGTGAAGGCGCAGAAGAAGACGGGCGATGGTACAGACGAATCATCAACTGAGCAGAAAGCGACGCGCAAGAGAATGGGTGGACTGGCCTCAATAATGTCCGGAAAAGTTCAGGCAGGAGGAGTTACCAAATCCCAGCAAATTGTGCAGCAAAGGGCGGAAGCGGAATTAAAGTCATATGCGGCACTGTCGGGTACTGGAAAACCACTTTATACACAGGTTAAGAGAAAGAAGTTTTATGTTGGACCGACAAGGGATGCACAATCGTCGGAGATTAAGGAATCCAAGCGGGTTATTTATGTTCATAAGGGATGTCTTACTAACGAACTGGCACACAAATTGGGTGTTAAGTTTAAGGATCTGGCAGATCAGGTACTTGATATTAATCTTTTGATCAAGCCTGATGATTATGTAGGACTTATTCTCGCAACCGAGATTGTAGATTTATATAATTATAGGGTGGAGGATAAAGCCTTTGACGAGAATGAGATTTTGGGTAATGAGGAAATTTCCGAGGAAGAAATAAACAAACTTCCCTTACGTGATCCAATTGTTACTATTATGGGACATGTCGATCATGGTAAAACAACACTTCTTGATTATATAAGAGACACCAAGGTCGTCCAAGGGGAAGCCGGTGGAATAACTCAACATGTCGGTGCTTATCAAGTCGAAGTAAAAGGAAGGAGTATCACTTTTCTTGATACTCCGGGACACGCCGCCTTTAGTACTATCAGGCAGCGAGGTGCGCAGGTTACGGACATTGTGGTTTTGATTGTGTCTGCGGATGACGGAATTATGCCTCAGACGATTGAATCAATAAAATTTTGTCGCGAGTCTGAAGTTCCAGTCATTGTTGCCATCAACAAGATTGATAAAGAGGGTGTGAACCTTGATAGAATAAAAACCCAGCTTGCAGACTACGATCTTGCTCCAGAAGAGTGGGGTGGTCAAACACAGTGTGTTCCAATTTCGGCCCTTAAAGGTGATGGAGTTGATGAGTTGTTGGAATCCATAATGCTTCAAGCTGAGATTATGGACCTTCGAGCTGAAACCGATGGCAGAGCGGAAGGAGTTGTCATAGAGGCCAGAGTCGAGCAGGGACGTGGACCTGTGGCCACAATTCTTATTCAAAAGGGAACACTTAAAAAAGGTGACAGCATTGTTGTTGGTGAGTCCTCTGGGCGTGCCAGAAATCTGATGGATCATCTGGGAGAACAGATAAATAAAGCAGTTACGTCTCAACCTGTGCAGATCCTCGGACTTAATCAGGCACCGCAACCTGGAGATGATCTTCATGCTGTAAAAAATGAAAGGGAGGCTAAAAAGGTCGTTGCCAACCGTATTCAGGAACGTAAAGACAACGAAATTCAGGCCAGCAAAAAGACAGTTTCCCTGGAGGATTTTTTTGCAACCTATTCTGGAGAAGGAGAGGAGAAAAAGATACTCAAGCTTATTGTTCGTTCCGATGTTCAGGGTTCCTATGAGGCAATCAAGGGTTCTTTGGAAGCATTGGATAATAATGAGGTTGGCGTACAAGTGATTGGAGGTGGTGTAGGTGCCATAAGTGACAGTGATGTAATGCTTGCAGGTGAAGCAAAAGGATTTATTATAGGATTCAACATGAGGCCGATTACCTCCGCAAGAAGGCTTGCTGTGGAAAAAGGTGTTGATATAAAAACCTACTCCATTATTTATGAGCTGATTAATGATGTGAAATTTGCACTTGAGGGTATACTTGAACCTGAATTCAAAGAGGTTTATATCGGTCGTGCAGAGGTACGTGATACGTTTGCAGTGCCAAAAATTGGAACGATTGCAGGATCGCTTGTCATTGATGGAAAAATAAAACGTGGATGTAAAATAAGACTGCTTCGACAAGGCAAGATTGTTTTTGATGGATTGATGTCTTCGCTGAAACGATTTAAGGATGATGTGAAGGAAGTTAACAATGGATACGAATGCGGTATTGGTCTTGAGAATTTTAATGATATAAAACTGAACGATGTGTTTGAAGCCTATGTTAAAGAGGAAAGAAAGAGATCGTTGGATGAAGTTGGAATTTCGATGACCTCGTAGAGGATGTAATGAGCGGAAAGAGACCATTCAAAAAGGAAAAAATCGAAGAACGTATCTTGCATGACGTAAATGTGTTTCTAAGGACGCATATGCGTGATTCGCGCTTGAAATTTGTTTCAGTTACAAAAGTGGAGATTTCGTCTGATTATTCCCATGCTAAAGTTTATTGGGATACATTTGATTCAGATATCAAGGTTGAAGCAGAAATAGCGTTTTCAAAAGTTCGTGGAAAAATTCGTTCCATGCTTGCAAAGACCTTGAAAATTCGTCATACACCAGAACTTAATTTTGTTTATGATTCACAGTTTGAATCTGAAAAGGCAATTTCTGAAATCCTCGATGAAGAGGCCGGAAGAGGAAAACATACCGGTAGTCAAACCTCCTGATGAAAAAACCGATTCTATATCCACCTGCGGTGTTTAATGTATTCAAGCCTGTTGGTATGAGTTCCTATGATGTAATAAGACATTTTAAAAGAAATCTCAACACAGGATTTGGAAAAATTGGACATTTTGGTACTCTTGATCCGTTTGCATGTGGGGTTTTGCTGGTTGGGATTGCAGGGGCAACGCGAATAAATAATCTTGTTCATGATCTTTTTCCAAAAACATACCTGGCAGTGGGAAAATTGGGGGTTTATACGGAGACAGGGGATCTTACTGTTCCAGAACGCAAGATTGATGACGGGGAATATCTGAAAAAAACAATTGCTTCATTCAGCGCTGATTTTATAGAAAAGACAGTTCTGGAAAAATTTCTTGGTCCTTATGAGCAGTCTCCGCATCAATATTCGGCCTCAAAATTTCAAGGGAGACCTCTTCATGAATGGGCAAGAGAAGGTGTGAAGATAAAAAAGGATGAAGTAAGAAGAGAGATTTATGCAATTGAAGTGGTTAAATATTCCTTTCCTTACCTGTCAATGCGTTTTTGTGTCAGCTCTGGAACATATATCAGAACCCTTTTTCAGGATGTTGCTAAATATCTTGGAACATGTGGAACACTTATTTCTCTTGTCAGGGAATCAATTGGGCATATAAGCATGTCCGATTCGCTAAAAAGATATTCATGGCCTGAAAAAGATGAAATATTTGATGTTAAGGCCAATGGTATGAAGCTCACGGATATTTTACCATTTGGGAAGATTGGGATTTCCGGTGAGCTGGCAAGAAGATATAAAAATGGAAATCCATTTCGTTTTAATCAGGATGGCCATGTTCAGTTGGATGATGCCAATGGGACTGTGCTTTCAGGAAGTGATTATTTTTGGATTTATGATGACGATGATAAACTTGTTGGATTATCCAGACTGGTTAATGATGAATTCAAGGCAGTATTTAACATAGTCTCTTCATAATGTCTGGTTGAGCTTAACTAAAAAAAAAGGGATCATAATGATCCCTTTTTTTTTCTTTAACGTATTAATTATTTCTTTTTAAGTTGTTTTGCCTTTATTTTTTTTGTCAGGGCCTCAATTTTTGATTTGTCCTTAAATTTGCTAAATTGCATTTTTCTTTCTTTTTCAATCTCGGTCTTTGATTTAATTTTAATTAATTCAACGTCAAATAATAATGTTGAACCACCTGGAATTTTTGGAGGAGCACCCTGGTCTCCGTAACCGAGGTCTGAAGGGATTACAAGTTTGATTTTTCCACCTTCACGAATAAGTTGCAAACCTTCCTTCCATCCTTTGATAACTCTATTGAGAGGAAAGGAGACGGTTTTTCCACGATCCTTGGATGAATCAAAAACGGTACCGTCAATCAAAGTACCATGATAGTGGACTTCCACTGTGTCTTCAGACTTCGGAAGTTCGCCTTTTCCATCGGTGACTATTTTATAGGCGAGGCCGGAACCGGTTTTTTTACCGTCTTCCTTTTTGAGGAATGATTCAAGATATTTCTTGCCGGTTTCTTTTGCCCCGTCAGCAA
>JAGLPP010000038.1 GCA_023137315.1 Bacteriovoracaceae bacterium | reverse complement strand
CTGTTGCCGCTGCCGTGAAATCACTTTCAAGGTTCCTGTTTAAAATCCGATAAAGATGATGGAGAGTAAGAAAAGTGAAAACAAAGTTTGTTTACAAAATTGTCATTTTAATTGTTCTGACAGCTTGTCTGTTTACTGCCTCATGTTTGCAAAATCAGAGTGTACGATCATCAAGAACACTGACCGATATTAAATCGCTTGGTTCCGGCAATGTTGATGTTAACGGAGACGGAGCTGCTCCCGGAGAAGATGGCGGTGGAACTCTGGGTGGCCTCGATGACGTTATTAAAAATGGAAAAGCGGAGCTTCGGCATCTCATTAATCCTTTTGACGGGACATATAAGACCAAGATTACAATTCCAAAAAACTTTACGGGACTTATGTATCTTTCCGGTCTTAATGTGACATCGCTTTCAAGTCAGATAGTTTATGTGCGCTTCTCTTTCGGACGGGAACTTGAGCCGGTAACAATACAGGGAACGATTGGACGGGCACCCGGCATTATTCCACAAACCGATATTGAGGTTATTATTCTGGATATCAGGGGAAAACCATTCGAGAATATCAGGCTTTTATACGATATATTTGATTATACGGATTATCGTGACAAGGACGGTGTGGAGTTTGGATCAAATGTGGAATCCGGAACAACAATATCACTTATGACGAATCCGAGGGATTCAAATTTGTATTGTCGTGGATTGAAACTTGAGCACGATCCGACTTTTGTTCCGACGCTTGATAAACCGCTGTGTAATTATTCGGGGGCAAGATGCCTGTACACCTATGGCAAGCTGAAAGACACAGGCCTTTATGACTCTTCCGGTATTGCGATTTCTGCAAGTGAACCGCAAATTGATCTTGGCGGGAGTGGATACGTAAATGACTCCAAGGCAAATCAATTGAAGAAGTGTCTTCCTGATAACAATGTCCGTGATAATCTTCGTGATGTTTTGGGCCTTTCCAATGATTCGGTATTCAACGGATCGGGATATGGAATCAATGTCACTTTTCCTGATACAAACGTTTATACATATAACGGTCCATTTAGGGCAATTGCTCCGTCTGAGTGGGGGATTAGCGGTAGTGCTATTTGGAGCAGTGTAGGGGCCGCAACGGATCCAACAGGACTTTTCCAGAGTTCATGGGGAAATTCCACCGGGGATTTATACAAGGATTATGTGGGATATAAATCGTTTATGTTTCCACGTTCCGGAAATATGTCACTTTCTGCCGGAGTGGAACATTTCAGCTCATCTTCTCCATTCAAGCAAACCTCAAGGACTTCACTTGTATCATCAGGTGATTCCGGCTACATGGATGGCTGTAATATCAGGGTGAGCAATTACGACAGTTATATTAATGAGGGAATTTCCTCGTGTAATGTATCCGCAAAAATTGAGATACTTGCCATCAATCAGACAACCGGAGCGGAAACTGTGCTGGCAGACAGTACGGATCTGAAACTTCAGCTCATCCGTTCAAGTAATACTGATTATCAGGGCAATGAGGTGCTTTATTCCTCCATGAAAACCTGCACAAATTCCCAGGCATGTGGTGCAGGTGAGTGTTGTTACAACAGCAGGTGCTGGGCAAAATCCCTGGTAACGAGATGTTTGGAGGATGTCGAATCAACAGGAAACGGAGGAACAGGTGCAGTTTGCTCTTCCGATTATGAATGTTCAAGTTTGTGCTGTAATTCATCAACAGGTCGTTGTTCTGTACACGTCAACAATTCCCAGGACCAGGTTCTTTGCTCAAAATCGCCAGGCCAGACCTGTGTTACAAAGGAATGGTGCAGAAGAGATTATGTGAATACCTGCTATATCGTTAAAACAGGTATCTCGGAAACTGGAAAGCAAAATTGCGAGATACGTTGTTATCAGATACCTACTTTCGGTGATTGTGTGAACGGAAGCTGTGTGCCACCACAAACACCAGCTATGCCAATGATAGACGAAACGGCGTCCGATTCCTGCAAGGACGCTATTGACCCGCCTCTTGATTTTAATTAAGGGACGCATAGGTGCCAAATAATTTACAAATTCATTTTTTTGGGATTACAATATTATCTATAAAAATATTGATTATTGCATATTTGTTAGTGTCTTTTTTAGGAATAACCGTGAGTGGTTTTGCTTCAGCGATTTTTACCAGTAAAGATGAAAATATGCTGGAGTATTATAGAGATCCACTTTATATTAAAAAAAAGCAGATTGAGATTTTAAAAAAACAGTCCGCTGAGGTTTTTAAAAGGCTTCGAATGTCGCAAAGAGATGAAACAAGGAAAATTATTGCAATGAAAATAAAAAATGATCCATGGAAAAAACTTAATCTGGAGGATGACGCCAGATTAAAAAATGCACTTCTTGATAAAGTGATTGGAACCGGGGGGAAAACGAAATGAATAATCGTGGCGGAACCAACATAAATCTTCCTACATGGACTCCTGTAAACAAGGTTTTGATTATTTGTCTTGGAGGTCTGTTTATTCTGAGATCCGTTCTTGTGAAAACTGTTGGCGTAAGTTTTGATAGATTTCTTGGATTATCAGGTGCCACGTTTTTTAACGGATTTATCTATCAGATAGCCACATATCCTTTTGTTTGCCGTGGTTTGATGGAAATTCTTTTTGGATGCCTGATCATCTGGTTTATCGGTTCTGACCTGGAGGCCGGATGGGGAAGAAAAAGATACCTTACTTTTCTTACGGTTTCGACCCTGGGGGCCGCTTTCGTATATCTTCTGGTTATGTCCATATTTTTTGGTTCTTCGTCACCTGTATGGACTTACCCTCTGACAGGTGTTGGAGGAATCACGAATGCCCTGTGTGTGGCCTATGCCATCTTGTATCCGAACCGAACTTTTTTGTTCATGCTTTTATTTCCGGTTAAAACGAAATATTTCTGTGTTCTTTTGATTATTATCCAACTTTATACAGGTTTTATGGAGAGTTCCAATATGGCCGGTGTTTTGGCATGGGGGCATCTGGCAGCGATGGGGTTTGGTTTTCTTTACATGGTGTCGGTTTCCTCTCCTACAATCAAACGAATATTTTCAAAACCCAAGCGAAAAAAGAGCAAGGCGAATTTAAAAATTGTTGGTTCAGATGATGACAAACCGCCCAAATATTGGCAGTAACTTGTTGCGTCTTTACCTTGACACTGAGAGTTAGTAAAAGGTACACACACTTATTAAAAAAAAAAGGATGAGCGATGAGATTAAGTCAGGCCCTGAAAGACAAGATTATGGATTTGCGTTTACGTGACAAGCTGATTTATGATGGGAAAATTACCAAGGAACAGGTCAAGCAGTATCTGGATTCACTTTCTGATGATACCAGCAGTTTCGTGGAAGTTGGTGGAGCGGAAAAGAGAACGAATGATACTGATATGGAAGATGATTCAACTTTGTAAATATTCGATTACATGATGATAAAAGTAGTGAATAGGATTTCCTTCACTATTTGTTTTTTTAATATTTTGTTGAGATCATTTTTGATTCTGTTTTCCAGCAAAATTTTACCCGATACGGTATTAAGCTCCTCAGGGTTCATTCCGCTGGTGATATCTATGATGGAGTCATAAACCACGTCCCTGTTTTTATCCAAAACTCTTGTATATGATTTTGCAAACGGGACTATGTGAATTTCCACATCAAGAAAGCGAAGCTTTGTGGATCTTGATTTCAGGTTGACTGTGATTTTTTGCAGCTTATAGGTTCCTGAGATTAATCCATTCTTTATGCCATCTTTCATGTCTTCAAATTCAGCCTCATTGTCAGGAAGCTTTTTCTGATAGATCAGTTCCGTATAAACATAAATACCAGCGGCAAGTATACTTGCAAACAAGGAGATGGCAATAATGAGACGATCGATATGTTTTTTTCCAGTCATATACTAAATATGATAATACCATTCGTCGGAATGGTCTGCAATAAAAGGAAATTTATCTCATGTTTTCGTACTTTTTAAAGAGTTCACTAAAAAGAGTTGGGACCAGCTCCATTTTTTCAGGAGTTTCCACGTAGGCAACACGCATTTGTGTTTTTCCGGGGTTCTTTTTTTCCTTTACGCTGTAGAAACCACACATCGGGGAAATGAGAAGAGTGTATTTTTTCCCGTCTATATCAACGACCCCCTTGCTGGCGCAGTACATGACGAAATCCATGGAGTTAAATTCTTTTTTGGCAATATTCCTTACGTCAATAACGGAGTAAAGTGAGGCATCGGGACTTGAAACAATGATGCCCGGAAGTTTTTCCTTCATTGCGCTTTGGAAGTTTTTCAACATGTCGTAGTAATAATTTCGTTGTTTCTCATACCACTCATTCAGGGATTCACTGCTTTCGTGAGCCAGTGTGCCGAAGATGTATTGTCCTATGGCATTGGAGCAAAGATTGGCCGTATTTTCGGCCACGGATTTTTCATTCATCAGCTTATTATCAGTTATAAGTGCACCTATTCTGAGTCCGCAGGCGTTCCATATTTTGGAAGCTGTTTCAATACTGATTCTTCTTCCGCAAATTCCCGGGACTTCGCTCTCCTTGAGACCCCAAATGCTGGTTGGTTTTTCATCACTGTAAAAAAGCTCTCTGTATGCCTCATCACTGATCATCCACATATTGAATTTTACACATAGTTTGGCAAAATCAATCATGGTGTCGTGATCAATAAACTGTCCTGTGGGATTATCGTAGGGAATGATTACCATAGCGCCAGGTTTTTCCTTTTCGATGATTTTTTCAATTTCGGTGATGTCAGGAAAAGAAAATTTACCGTTTTCAGACAGATTTCTCGTTACCGAAACAGTTTTTCTTCCCAGCCTGGATGCCAGGGAATTGTAATTTGTATAAGCGGCATCAATCAGGAGCAGTGGAGCTGTATCACTTCCGGCGGGCCCGCATGTTCCAACAATGACAAGTTCCATCGCTTGTGAGCCACCATCGGTTATTTGGGAATAAAGATTTTTTGTTTCAAAACCGCTGGAGGAGATTATGTTCAAGAAGGCATCGTTGCATTCAGTTTGACCTTTTGTGGAGGTGTATTTTACAACGCCGTCTTTAAAAGGTGATTCATTGTGGTTCAGATTAAACATACGTTTTTGCATTGCAGGATGCATTGGTAGTGAGATATTTCCTATCGCGGTATTAACAACATTGACACCGTCTGTGCGCTTTGAGAATTCAATTTGGGCCATGCGAATGGCCGATGGGTTACGTGAACTAAAGTGAGCTGAAAGCACTGGGGTCTGCATTATTTTTCTCCGTGAATTGATGGCCTGTTGGCGTATTGCAAAGTGAGTCCATCATAAACGGGAAAAACCGGAAAATCAAAGTAATCTCCGGCAATTTTGGAGAGTTCATTGTGTCCGAGATGGTGATTCATATGAATTAATCCGGCACTTTCAGGGGCAATTCTTTTGATGTATTCAAAACATCGTTCCACTTCGAGATGGGTATCGTGTTTGTGGTGTTGGAGACAATCAATAATTAAAATTTCCAGTTTTAAAGAGCGCAAAAAATTCACAATGGAATCGGATATTTTGTAGCAATCCGGAAGGTAGGCGAAATTTTCATGAACGAAACACATTGTTTTCGTGTAATTGTGAGGTAGATGAAAAAAAGTGAAAGTTTCATTTTGCAGGGACATTTGCTTTTGGTTTTGTTTGTTTATTGTGACCTGCCTTAGTTTTAGGCGCGGAATGCCACCACCGAGAATTGGTTTGTTTCTTGAGAAGATATTTCTTGTGTTGAAGATATATTGGAAGCGGTTTTTGATGGTTCCAGCATGATATTTGGAGACATGAATATCAAGATTTTTGGGATTTTCACCGAAACAAAATGGCCTTAGATCATCAATTCCGTGGATATGATCTGCGTGATCATGGGTTATGATAACGAAGTCAATTTCATTGATATTGTTGGTAAGAAATTGAGTGCGAAGATCGGGAGTTGTATCAATCAAAATCCTTTTTCCCCTCGATGTTGTGAGATAGATACTTGAGCGAAGCCGTCTATCTTTCGGGTCGTTGGATGTGCAGACACGACAATTACAAGTGAGAGTGGGAATCCCGGTGCTTGTTCCGGAACCAAGGATAAGAATTTTATTAAATTTTGCTACCATTGTTTTTTGCTTTATGGATAGACTGTAAGTTTGTTACAATTTCCATTGTAATCAGAATACTCCTAATTTTAAAAGAGGAAAAGAAAGATGTTTAATTGCTACATTTCAATTTTATCGTTGTTGGTATTGTTACTTGTTTCATGTTCATCCGGAGACAGGCAGGCGAATGTTCAGAGCGGGCAGAAGTATGAATCTGATTCCACGCTTGAGATAAATCTGGATGTAAAAAAGTATGTTCTTCCAAACGGGCTAAGGGTTCTTATTTATGAAAACAATAAACTTCCAATCTACTCGTATTACACATTCTACGATGTTGGAGGGCGTTATGAGGGGAAGGGGCTTGTGGGCGCAACCCACTATCTTGAACATATGATGTTTAAAGGGGCAAAAAAATACGGTCCAGGCGAATTTGACAAGATCATAGAGGGTAGTGGTGGATCAAATAACGCTTATACCTCCTTTGATAGCACTGTTTATCATGAAAATCTTCCTGTTGGTTCCATTGACAAGATTATCGATCTTGAAGCGGACAGAATGGTAAATCTTCTTGTTGAACCGGCATCGTTCGAAAGGGAAAGAAAGGTTATTCTCGATGAAAGGCTAAGGCGTTATGATACGAATCCGAGACAAAAGATTTTTCTTACGATGATGGAGGCGGTTTTCGGAGGAACTCCGTACGGAAGATCGGTAATTGGGACAGTTGATGAGATCAATGGAATAACACGTGAAAGAATGCTCGAATATTTTAAAATACATTATGCCCCGAATAATGCTGTTGTTGTAATTGCCGGGGACGTTGATGCTGATAAAACAATGAAGCTGATAAGGAAAAGCTATGACCAGATTCCAGCTTCTAAAAATCTTAATAGTATCAAGGAAGGATTGGATGACAATAAAAGATACACTTTCAGGAAAAAATTGGGTTACAGCAAGGATATTTATGGCGTGAATCCTCTGCCTATGTTCATGCTCGCCTTTCGAGGAATGCCGTTGGGGTCGCGCAAGGGATTTGTCATGGATATTTTGTCATCCATTATGGGAGATGGGCAAAGCTCACATCTCCACCAGTTGTTTGTTCTTGGCAAAAGGCCAATGCTGACAAATATCAGTGCCGGGAATTACACTCTTAAGAAAAATGGTGTATTTTACATAAGCGGACAATTGCTTGGTGGAGTGAATAAAAACACTTTCAGAAAAAAACTGCTTCGTGAGTTGTACAAGGTTTGCAACTCCGACAAGGCGATTAATAAAAGATCTGTGCAGAAAACGAAGAACCAGTATCTTATTCAATATTTTAGTGAAATTCAGAGCAATAACGGTATGGCCCACTTTCTTGGGCTCAGGGAAAATTTCTTTGGCGATTACAATTACTATAAAGAGGAACTTTCCATATATAATTCCATTGACGAGCATGAGGTAAAAAAGACGTGTAAGGAAGTTTTTAAACCGGGAAGTCATGTCTTTTTGTCAATCTGGAATAAAAATGCCAATTGAGTCGGAGGAAAAAATGAAGAAATTTACAGCATGTCTTTGGTCCGTGGGTTTTGTGATTAATCTTGTTTTTGTTCAAAATTCCCATGCGTTCATTTTTGGAGATTCCCTGGTTGAGAAATATGATTGGAACGGTGTGGAAGTTATTTGGGTGAAGGATGATCGTTTCCCAACGTATCACATAAGTGTCTATTTTGCTGATGGTGCGCTTTCCGACGGTAAGCGAAGGTCTGGAGAGACCTCCTTTATGTTTGGTCTTTTGGATTCAGGGACTAATCGCTACACTCAAAAACAGATCATCGATGGATTGGAATACTATGGAGCAAGTTATGGTGCTTCTGTTACGCACGAATATACGACATATCATATTTCAGGACTCATTCGTGACATTGATCCGACAGTTAGAATGGTTTGTCAGCTTTTCAAGGATGCCACTTTTCCAAAAAATGAATTCAAAAAATATAAAAGGAGATATCTGGCATCGTTCAAGCAAATGGTCAATGACCATTCGGCGTTGGCAAACAGAGCATTTAGAAAGATTTCACTTGATGGTTCTCCATTTGATAAACCGGTGGAGGGACTTCGTGGACACGTAAGAAAAATTTCACGAAAGGATTTAAAAAAGAAGCTTTCATATTTTAATAACAAGGTGAAAAAAAGAATCTATCTTATCGGTCCGAAAAAGGTTCTCGATATTGAAAACATTATTAAAAATGATTGTAACTGGACTGAAGGCGCGGATTTTCACAGGGAGGTCAATTACAAGATGGCCGTCAAAAAGAAACCCCCTATATATTTGGTTACAGTTCCCGAGGCCCAAAAAGTTGAAATTCGTATAGGGCGTTTTTTAAAAGACAATGAAATAGGAAGACCGGCGCTCAGAGAATTTTCTTCCAGCTATCTCGGAGGCGGGTTTACCTCCAAGCTGATGGAGGAACTTAGAAAAAAACACGGGCTGGTTTATAGTGTTCATGCTTTTGCAGCTGAACAAAAAAGTTATGGACGGGCGGCAGTTTCAACATCAACGAAAAGGAAGGAGACTGTCAGGGTTATTGAACTTGTTAAGAGTATACTCTCGGACGCTGGAGGAGGGAAAATCAGCGATAAGGACTTTAACAGGTCAAAAAGTCATCTTATTGGAAGATATCCCTTTCGTTTTGAAAAGAGCGCAAGCTATCTTAATCATCTGATCTTTTTGGATCATATAGGAAAGGATTATGATGAAATTCACAAGTTTGGGAAGAAAATCGGAAATATTTCATCCAAGGGACTGGCCGTTGATATCAATGATATCTTTGGATGGGAAAAACAGGTTATTGTGGTTCTTGGCCATAAAAGTGCCGCCAAAATTTTGAAAAAAATTGGAAAAGTGAAGATCGTAGATTATCGAAAATTTCTTTAGCGAATTTTAATAAATTACGAAGAAGAAAATTGTGAAAATATTTATTTGTGATCCAAATAACAGGTTGGAAGAAGAAACCAAATCCGTTTTTAACAATAAAAACAATACTACACTCGTGTTTTTTAATGATCTCAATATTTGTATGAATGAGATTATAATTGAAAAACCAAAGATATTAATTATTGATATTTCAGAATTGGGAAAGAAAGAAACAGGGCGTATTATTGATATTTGTAATCTATATGAAATTCAGCATGTTTTAGTCTCTACTAATGATGGTGATCTTAAAGAATTTGAAAAAACAATGAACGGATCGCTTACCAGATTTTTGTCGTATACGATTTATGGGGAATTTCTTTTTCAAACTGTTGAAGAAATTAAAAAAAATAATAAAATTATGAATATATTAGGCAATAGACTCTCAAAGGTTTCTTCCCGGAAATATCCCATTTTGGTAAAGATTATTATTGTTATGCTGTTAGTTGAACCATTAATGAAGATTATGTATTTATGGCTTATAACGGGATACCATCTGGATAAGGTTTTTGACAATATTATCCGTATTCCCTTTGGAATTAACTTTATGGAATTTTGGTTTGTCTTTCCATTAAGTGGTGTGTTGCTTTTGCTTTTTAGAAAATTTCTTTTCTTTATTTTTATCATGATTCAAATGTATTCAATTCTGGCCCACTTGAGTTATCAAAAATTCACCTGGCCATATGTCAGCGAGACACCACATGTTTCATCAGTCATACTTCTTATACTTAATATCCTTCTTGTCATATATCTCCTTTCTTCAGATGAAAAAAAGAGATTTTTCGATATGACGAAAGCATGGTGGAGACAATCACCACGTTATGATGTTGACTGGAAATGTGAAATTGTGTTGAAAGATGGTTCAAAATCTGAGGCCAAGGTGAAGAATATTTCACTTTCCGGTGCTTTGGTTGCAGATACCGGGCATGCTTCTGTTCAAGACAACTTTGCAATTCTTATTCAAAAAGACGGTTCACTACTGCATTTGGATGCAACAGTTGTAAACCATCAAAAATCAAAAGAAGGACAGTGGGTTGGTGTTAACTTTGTTTCACTCTCCAGACATCAGAAAGTTCTTTTGAAAAATGTTATAAAATCCTGTTTTTGATCAATCAAATTCAGGGTCAGGTGGAATCTTTTGTCGTAGAAATGATCCTTATTGTCCTGTGAAAATTTCAACATCTATAAAGAAAATACCGTTATATGCTATGTTCACTCTGTACCTAGGGGTATATATGAATCAAGATGTCTCAATTATTAAGTGTGGCTTGTGTAACAGCACTGTTCGCTTGCAAAAAAATCAGATATGTAGTGTCTGTGGTCACTATTTAAATACAAGCAGCAACATCAATAAATTTGAAAAACATCAAGTTATCGGAACGGTAACGAATTATAGTTATAATGATCAACAGATTATCATCAACAATTCCAGCAAAATGAAAGATTTCTCTGACTCTTACATTTTTTTGTGTGCGCAAGTAATCAATTTTCTCTATCGATATTTATTGCCTTTCATGCTGGTTTATAAAAATAGATATTACATTAAGTACTTCGCTATCTATTTGGTTTTTGACTTCTTTTTTACTATCTATAAACATTCCAAACTCTGCCACGATTTTGAACGAGCCTCAACTGTCACATTCTCTCTGTTTTGGTATGGAATTTCTGCCTATGTTATCCCTTTTTCTTTTGTATATGCCTGGAAAATATATGGGCTAATACTTTCATTTGTTTTAGGGATTATATTAAGAAAAGCATTGGACCATTCTTCAATAAAACAGTATTAAGTCATTAAAAATTTCAACAAACATTCGTCTTAGGTTCCGAATTCATCTCGAATAGATATGTCAGCGATTAATAAACCGGTTCATTTTGTTTTGTCCCAAAAAAACAATTGCATTTCTTGTATTACAGAATTTGCATGTGATTCTCAGGTTGGATTCAACAGTAAGACCGCCGACCGAAATGGGAGTAATGTGATCCAGCTCAAGATTTCGTTTGCTCCCGCAAATTACGCATTTGTTTTTATCACGGGCAAAGACCTTTCTTTTTACCATCGCCGGAACATTTCGACTTTTGATATTGTCAGGTTTCTTTTTTGAATATTTTCTTATCTCTTTTTTTGTATCAAGTGCTTTGCGCATTTTAATGAACAATTCTTCAATAGAGGATGCTCCAAATTCCTCCATTTTTTCCGTCAATTGTTCGTATTCGCTTTCGTCCATTGTGAAGTGGATGGATACGCGATTATTTTTAATTTTCTTTTTTGTCTCGTGTGTCGGTTTTTGTGGTGCCTGGGATTTTTCGGCCAGTAATCGCTCGGCTTCGTTGCATGATTTTCCTTTTAACTCATTTAAAATTGTTTTCTTTTCCGTGATGGCAATCGGGTTTGTACGATATTTGTTTTCATTGTTAATGAAGGACTGAAAATTGCTGGCAATTGTCTGGTTGATGTCACCAGTGCCAATCATTTTTTTTGCCTCGGGAATATCCTGAATCAGTCGGCATGCATTAATTTTCCTTGCCGCCTCGGCTGGTGAGTACCCCAAAATCTTGATACAAAATGCGTTGATACTTTTGCAGTGATAATCCGAAAACAGTCTGCGACGAAAAACCTCTTCGATATATTCGATGATATCAAGTCCCGTTTTGGGTTCCAGTCTGACTTTATTTTGCAAATTAAAGACCAGTGTTTTGTCATCAAGTTGTTTTAAATTCATTATCACCTCTATTTTTTTCTTGATCTTTTTTATCAAATTTTCAACGGATAGGCAATCGAGCGAATGCTTCAGTGACGCATCTGTATTGCCGACCGGCCATTTGAGACATTACTTTTAATGCTATTAACAATAGCGTGAACGATCATTTTTTAATGATGATAAAACGTTGGTATCATTTTTAATTTGAAGGTGTCTGGTGGTCGTTTATGAATGGCAAAAAAATATTTTTTTATTTCGAAATTCCGTCGCCGGAAGATAGTTAATGTAAGGTCGTTATGCTCGTGAATATTCTCCAGTGACTTGATGTGAAACCATCGCTGCACTGGCAAAATGCCTACTGGAAAAACCTATTAAGTTTTTCCAAAACTGATCGCCAATATCGTAACCATTTCATAAGCAGAGAAAGATAAAAAACTACTTTTATCTATGGTATGCCACAGAGATATTTTAGATAATCAGAATGTAAGTTATATACAACTTATTGTTTTTGCGTGTCGGATTTGGGTCGAATTATTCAGTATTATCGCTGAATTGCCGATAATGGATATAAGGGGAATAGCATGAAAAAAAATAAATACTTTATCATTGGCGGTGGGTTTTTGGTTTTATTGTTTTCATTTGTCGTTGCGTACAATGTCTTTTTTGACTTGGAAAATGTGAGATCAGTGTCTTCGCAGAAAGAAGAGGAATTTAGTTTTTTAAATTACATAGAGATGCTGGAAAGTACCTTGGATGATGGGATTAATTCCAGCACAGATTGTGTTTGGCACTATAGTGATTTTTATACCAGGCTTTTGAAGGTCAGAAGCAGTGATATTGATATGGAACTTGACGGTTCCACGTATGCTGACCTGATGGAAAGAAGCTTTAAGATCAGACTGTCCATAAGGGAAAAACTTAAAGAGCTTGAGGAGAGAAGTGATATTACGACTGATTGCTTGAAATATACGCGCAACATGATCAGGGCCCTCAGGTATGCAGAGGATTTTATTGCCAACAAGGTTGCCGCCGATCCGGATTACACAAGACCTGAAGAATATATAACGCTGGAAGGAAAGGGGCCTCATTTTCAAGTAAATCCCGGATTCTCTGATTTTAAGAATTGGAGGAATTTGAAGTCGGGAGATATTATATTATCCAGGGGGAGTGCTTTTACCAGTGCCGCCATTGCAAGATTTGGGGAAGTTGATGCTCAATTCAGCCACATCTCACTGGCATATACCGACCCGAATGGTGATTTGCATACTGTGGAATCTCATATTGAAATTGGAAATGTTGTAGCCCCATTCATTAATCATATAAATCAGAAAAATTCCAGAACGGTGGTTTTTCGACATGCTGATTCCAAACTCGCACACAAGGCTGGCAGGATTATGTATGAATTGGTAAAAAAACACAGCGATAGTGGTGAAAATATTCAATATGATTTTTCAATGAACCATAAAAATGACGATCGAATTTTTTGCAGTGAAGTCCCGCATATTGGATATCTTAGAGCGAGTAATGGTAAAATGGATATTCCTACTTATAAAATGAAATTCGAGAGAACACTTTTGCCATTTTTGGAGATGATCGGTATTGGAGTGGATGAAAACACCATTGATGATTTTGAATCGTTTGCTCCAGGGGATATGGAGTTTGATACCAGGTTTGAGCTGGTTGCCGAGTGGAGAAATTTTGATAAATTGGAGGATTCAAGAATTAAAGATGCAATACTGACAAAAATGTTTTTTTGGATTGAAAACTTTCATTATATGTTTAAAAAAGATCTTGGTACCACGGTTAAGTCCGCAATGGGTTGGCTTTTGAGAAGAATTCCACCATGGAAGAAAAAATATAAAACCCAGTTTCCATTAAATATGACAACGAGGCAGCTTGGATCATTCATGCTTCTGGACAGAGTTGGGGAAAAACTCCATCAGAGAATTCTTAATGAGCAAAAAAAACGAAAATCTCATATGACTTTTATTGAAATGTTTGAGGTATTGGAAGAATATCGAATTGAAGATTATAAAAAATACAAGGCCCTGAAACATTATCGAAGACAGGATCCTGGGTATCAAATGGATAATCCAAAACCAAAGGCCCCTGATTTTCATCTCATTTTTAATTCGAATTACAAGTATCTTGACAGGGTAAAGACAAATTCGGATTTGATATTTTTTTGATAAAATTGCAAAGTGTAAAAAAGAGGTCTGAGAAATGAAGGTAGTGGCCATTCTTGGTACTTATCGAAAAGGAAAATTTACTGATCAAATTGTGGATGCTGTTTTAAGCCCCATTTATGAACAGGGACATGAGGTTGAAAAAATATTTCTTATGGATCAGCATATTGAGTTTTGCACCAATTGCAGAAAGTGTATGAATGATGACCCATCCTTGCGAATGGGGGAGTGTGTAACCAAAGATGATATGAAATCCATCCTGCAAAAAATGGATGAAGCCGATGCCATGATCCTGGCAAGCCCAATGAATATCTTTACAGTGACGGCACTCATGAAAAAATTTATTGAAAGGCTCGTTCCAGCGATTTACTGGCCATGGAGAAAAGCGTATTTTCCAAGGCTACGAATAAAACGTACCGGAAAAAGAGCGCTCGTGCTTACCTCAAGTGCCATGCCGCAAATAATGCTTTGGATTATCGCTCCTGGTATTTTGAAGATTATGAGGGATGCTGCGAGGTTCATGGGATATGGAAAGATTAAGAAAAAGGTTTTCGGCTTTGTCGGTCAGAACGGAAGTTTTACTCCGACAAAAAAACAGGTGAAGAAGGCTCATCGCTTGGGAAAAATGCTTGTTAATAACAAGTGTAGCTGAATTCTCCCCAATTAACATCTTTTGGGTGCTTTATATCTTCTCTAGCAACAATTGCATGAAATGTGATCCGTTTTTTTCCAGACAATTCACAGAACTTCTTCGAACAAGCGTTATTAAGGGATGTATAATTTTTTAGCAGTGTGGTCTTTATCCCGTTGTTATCAACGTAAACGCAAATAGAGATGGCTTTACTCACAAACTCTTCGCTCATTTCGTTTGAAAACGCCGATAATGATGACAGTAGTGCCAATACAAGTATTATTATTTTCATGATTTCCTCCAGAATTTGACCGAGGTTAATGCTGTTTACGTCCATATACAATATGCAGGATAAAAATTACATTCATTCGTTGTTAATTTTACACGGATTGCAGGTTTTTATGATCCTGTTCTCTGCTTTGTGTTAGAACAGCTTATTAAGTTTGAAAAAATTTTAGTGAGGAGAAATATGAAGAAACTATCCATTTATACAACTGGTCTGCTTGTTATCTTATTTGTTTTTGCCGGAGCTGTCTCAGCGACAGATGAAAACATAACTGAAGTAACAGGGTTGGACTTTGCAGTGGCGGAAGAAGATGAGCTGAATGGATATTCTTATACGTGGAAAGAGGCCATGGAAGTGTGTGAGAATAGGGGGATGGTGCTTCCGAGCATTGAAGAACTTGGTCAAATGTATTGTAATGCTGGTCTTCGCGTTCGCAAAGACCATTCATTTCCTCAAACTGATCCTGGATGTGAGAACGGAATATCAAAGGAAATAAAAAATTTAAACAAGGGTTTCTACTGGTCGTCTACAAAAGGCAGGAAGGGACTTGCGCGGCACCAGGTTTTTAGCGACGGTTTTCAGGATTGGAGTCGAAGAAGCGATACGAATCAGGTTCGCTGTATAGCAAGATACTAGTTGGAGGTTTTATGAAAAACATTTTATTAGGATTAATGATCCTGGCTTCAATTGCGTCTTTCGCAGGTAATGCACAATCAATAGAAATTGAAATTCCTGAAAATTATGGAGTCAATTCCGACCTTGACAAGCTATGTGTAATAAATGCAGGCAGCGATTATAAATTCCAGGAGGGAACTATTGTTCCTGCACAAGGAGAAGTAATAACTCTGGATTCTGGTGGTAGTGAGTCAATTGCCTCAGGAGCAAAGTATATGGTTACGAAATCAATTTCCTGTAAAAAAGTAAGTGATTTATCAAACGTTTGCCAAAATTCAGCAAGAGATGCTGAAGGCTACGTTTGGGTGTGTCCAAGATTCAAAAATCAGGCAATCTCAGCTTGTCATCATGCAAGATCATCGGCAGAAAGGAGTGGCAGGTCCCGTCTTGCGAACTATATATGCCAGGCATTTGGATACGAGGAATACAGGCATTATCATGCTTCGGTAAACCAGATGGTGGAAGCCAGGGCAATGATAATTAATAGTGCCGACAGGGGAATTTACGCTTATGAGATAAGCGGTAGGGAAGATGGATCATTTAGTAGTGTTTTACGTAAAAATAAATTTTACACATTCAATAAATTTAAGTGCAAGTAAAAGTGGAATTGTTATTCACAAATGTATAACCAATTAGTATTGACTTGGAGAGAACGTAATAATATCAAGCAGATAGAGTTTGGCGTTATTATGTTCTGGCGATATTTGAGATTTATATTTAAAAAATATATTAAAAAAACGCAGAAAACAGCTAAGAAATATGGAGAATAATACTTGTTGATACTTCAAATTATCATGATATATTGAAGTATATGTACAAAAGAAAAATAAAGATTTCGACAAATACCAAGGATACTTTTTTTCTATGGGGTTCACGCCAAACAGGTAAATCGACCTTGCTGAAACAAATTTTTTCAGATGCAATTTGGATTGATCTTTTAAAGGCTGATGAGTTTCGACGATATCTTGATCATCCTGAGTACTTAAGAACAGAGCTTATTGGTGATCGGGAAAATCAATTGGTTATTATTGATGAGATTCAAAAAATTCCACAATTATTGGATGAAGTACACTGGCTTATTGAAAATAGGAATACTGTATTTGGTTTATGTGGTTCAAGTGCCAGGAAATTGAAAAGAGGTCATGCTAATTTATTGGGGGGACGGGCCATTAGATATGAACTCTTTGGTCTTGTTTCAAAAGAACTTGGAAAAGATTTTGATCTTGATAAAATTTTAAATAATGGATATCTTCCCAGACATTACCAAAGTTCAAGGCCTTTTAATCTTTTGCGGTCATATGTTTCCGATTACTTAAAAGAAGAGATTGCTGCAGAAGGATTGGTAAGAAATTTACCGGCATTTTCCAATTTTCTTGATATAGCATCTCTTTCTGATACAGAGCTTGTTAATTTTTCAAATATTGCCAGGGATTGTGGTGTCTCAAGTCATTCAATCAAGGAATATTTTCAAATTTTGGAAGATACTTTACTTGGAAAATGGCTTCCATCATATAGAAAACGTCCTAAAAGACGTGTGATTAACGCTTCCAAGTTTTATTTTTCTGATGTTGGAGTTGTTAATTTCCTGGCAAAGCGAAAAGGGTTGGAACAGGGTTCTTCGCTGTACGGAAAAGCTTTTGAGAATTGGGTATTTCATGAGCTGGCTGCATATAATGCTTATTCAGAAAATTATTTGGATTTGAGTTATTGGAGACTTGCCAGTGGTATTGAAGTTGATTTTATTATTGGTGATATGGAAATTGCGATTGAGGCAAAAGCAACAAAAAAAATAACGTTTGATCATTTAAAAGGTCTGTACAATTTAAAGCAAGATCACCCTGACATAAAAAAACGTATTATTGTCTGCCTGGAAGCAAAAGAAAGGGTAACAGAAGATGGAATTTTGATTCTGCCATATAAAAGCTTTCTCAGAAGGCTTTGGAATAATTTCAATTTTGTTGCCTA
>JAGLPP010000037.1 GCA_023137315.1 Bacteriovoracaceae bacterium | reverse complement strand
TATTCAGGATAACTTAAAAGGACGGCCTTCTTTTTTCCAAAAGCGCATTCATTCCCTCTTGTCCCTCGGCTGATGTTCTTGCTTTGGCAATCTGGCGACAGGTATAGTCTGTCAGCTCGTCATCGCCACCACCATGCATTTTGATGACATTTTTAATTAGGGATTTTGCGGCCTTTGCCGCCTGTGGTCCTGCGATTAAAAAATTGTCCACGGCTTCCTGGGTTTTTTCAAGGAGCTTTTCCCTGTCGACAACCTTGTGAACAAGTCCTATTTCCTGTGCCTTTTTGGCCTTGAACATATGGCCGGACATGAAAAGTGCCCGCGCGTTGCTTTCTCCTATCTTTGCAATACAAAAAGGGGAGATGGTGGCCGGAATGAGTCCCAGCTTGACCTCCGTAAAACCGAATTTTGCCCTGTCCGAGGCGATGATGAAATCACAGACAGAAACGAGTCCGCATCCACCGCCAAGCGCATGGCCGTTTATGGAACCAATAACCGGCTTTGAAAAATTGTTGATAGTGACAAAAAGGCCCGCGAGGTTTTTGCTGTCCTTGTAATTTTCTTCCTCGGTGTAACCAACCATGGATTTCATCCAGTTAAGATCGGCCCCTGCGCAGAAGGATTTCCCGTTTCCGGTAAGAACAACCAGACGTATGGAATCGTCCTGATCCATTTCACTAAAGAGTGTTGTTAACTGATTGATGAGTTCATCGTTAAAAGCGTTATGAACATCCGGACGGTTCAGGGTTACTGTCGCCACGCCACGTTCGTCTTTTGTAAAAAGATATAAATTTTCCGACATATTTTTACTCCAATATTACATTCTGAATACACCAAATTTTGTATCTGGAATATCAGCGTTTAGTGCCGCTGAAAGAGCAAGTCCAAGAATGTCTCTTGTTTGGGCCGGATCAATAATTCCGTCATCCCAGATTCTCGCAGTGGAGTAGTAGGCACTTCCCTCCTTTTCATATTTTTCGAGAATCGGTCTTTGAAATTCTTTGACTTCCTCCTCGCTCATGGGTTCTTTTTTCCGGGCCTCAAGAGCGGTTTGTTTGACAGTGCTTAGAACATTTGCTGCCTGTTCACCACCCATGACGGAAATCCTTGAATTCGGCCACATCCATACAAATCTTGGATTGTATGCACGTCCGCACATTCCGTAATTACCAGCTCCGAATGATCCACCGATGATAACGGTGAACTTTGGAACGGAGACTGTTGAAACTGCAGTTACAAGCTTTGCTCCATGTTTGGCTATGCCTTCCGATTCGTATTTTCTTCCGACCATGAAACCTGTGATGTTTTGAAGAAAGACAAGAGGTATTTTTCTCTGGCCGCAAAGCTCGATAAAATGGGCGCCTTTTACGGCACTTTCTGAGAACATGATGCCGTTATTGTTTCCGACGATTCCAACAGGGTAACCGTGGATTTTGGCAAAACCGCAAACCAGATTGGTGCCATAGCGTTCCTTGAATTCATGAAATTCACTGCCGTCAACCAGGCGGGCGACGATTTCCCGAATATCAAAATGACGTCTGAAATCCTTCGAGACAACACCGTACAATTCTTCTGTGGGATAAAGTGGTGGTTTTACCGGAGTGGTATTTTTGTGTCCGCTGAGTTCGCCGGCGGATTTATAGTTTAAATTTTCTATAATGTTTCTGGTGATGGCCAGTGCCTCCTCTTCATCTTCGGCAAAGTGATCGGCCACACCGGATTCATGGGTATGGACTCTGGCACCACCAAGGTTTTCAGAGGTAACAACTTCACCGGTGGCAGCCTTTACAAGTGGCGGCCCACCCAAAAAAATTGTTCCATTTCCTTTTACGATAACAGTTTCATCACTCATGGCCGGAACATAGGCACCGCCGGCCGTACATGACCCAAGAACCACTGCTATTTGCGGTATGCCCTTTGAGGACATTTGTGCCTGATTATAAAAAATTCTTCCGAAGTGCTCCTTGTCTGGAAATACTTCATCCTGCATTGGAAGAAATGCCCCGCCGGAATCAACAAGATAGATACACGGAAGATTGTTTTGAAGGGCAATTTCCTGTGCTCTTAAATGTTTTTTTACAGTCATTGGAAAGTATGTTCCACCTTTTACGGTGGCATCGTTGGCGATAAAAAGACATTCAATGCCGTGAACTTTTCCGATTCCTGTCACCATTCCAGCGGCCGGAACCTTGTCCTTGTATACTCCGTCTGCCGCCAGTGTTGAAAGTTCAAGAAAAGGGGAACCCTCATCAATAATTTTTTCAATTCGCTCTCGTGGGAGAAATTTTCCCCTGCCATGGTGACGATTTACATATTTTTCACCACCACATTTTTTGGCCTCTTCGAGAAAACCCATAAGCTCATTTCTAAGTCCGGTATGATATTCATGGTTTTCCTTGTAGCTATCTGAATTTGTATCAATTTGAGTTTGAATTACATCCATTTTATCCCCTTTTTTTAGAATCAATCTCACAAAGTATCGAAAATCAGAGGTGATAAGACAAGTCGCATTGCTTTTGAATCTTGATAAAATATATATTTGATGGGATGGTTTTTAGTAAGAATTGGAAATGGAGGAATTGTGGCAGTTGCAAAAATTATCTCAGGTGGTCAGACCGGAGTGGATAGAGCGGCCCTGGATGCGGGGATGGAATCAGGCCTGGTTGTTGGTGGATGGTGTCCAAAGGGGAGAAAGGCGGAAGACGGGATTATTGATAAAAAATACCCTCTTGTGGAGACCGAAGAAGAGGATTATTCGGTGCGAACTGAAAAAAATGTGCTCGATTCCGATGGAACCTTGATTTTAAATTGGGGGGAACTTTGTGGTGGAACCAAATATACTGCTCAATGCGCTGCGAGGCATAAAAAACCACTCCTTATTGTCGATATGGATTGTGCGTTCAATCCCCTCAAGGTTGTTGAGTGGATTCATCTTCACCGTGTGGCCATCGTTAATGTTGCCGGTCCGCGAGAGAGCAAAAAACCGGAAGCATACGACAGGACACTGGAGTTTCTTCAGAGTCTTTTTTCCAGAATGTCATCTGTTTCTTGACGCAGACCAGAAAAGCGTCAGGCGACTTTCGTTGTTGCATTTGTGCTGATATAAGAGATTTGCAAATATTTGAGATAAGAGGTGGATATGCAACATTGGTATTCTTTCATCTATTTATACCTGGTTGGAGGTATTCTTTTTGGATTGGCACTTTTTTTGGGAGTTAAAAAAGGAGTGTTGAGACTCAAGCTAAAGCACGATCGTGCTGTCTTTTTTTGTATTTTAGGTGCCTATGTTTTTTATTTTTTGTTCCAGGGTATTTGGAATATCTGGGCAATTTCCGGAGGCAGGTAGGAGATGAATGATACAGTAGTCAGGGCCACAGGATTGGATTTTGCCGTTATAATTGTTTATTTTCTTGGAATTTTAGGTTTTGGTGCATGGTTTTCCCGTTATACAAAATCCACAAAGGACTTCTTTTTTGGCGGCCAGAGATTTAGCTGGTGGCTTATTGCCATGAGCTGTGTGGCCACAGTTGTTGGTTCGTACAGTTTTATGAAGTATTCCGCTGCCGGTTTTAAATACGGCCTTGCTTCTTCAATGACCTACTTGAATGACTGGCTGATTCTTCCATTTTTTATTGTTGGCTGGTTCCCGATTATTTATTTTATGCGGGTGACTTCCATCCCTGAATATTTTGAAAAACGTTTTGATGTAAGAACACGTATTGTGTCCCTGGTTTTGATTCTTGTCTATATGATAGGTTATGTCGGAATCAACTTCTATACGTTGGGGGTTGCTCTTCAGCCGCTTCTTGGCGTGAATTTTTATGTTATAGTTATCGGTATTGCGATTATTTCAGCAATTTATATGCATGCCGGGGGACAAACTTCGGTTATCATGACGGACCTTGTTCAGGGATTCGTTCTTCTGGCGGCAGGTTTTACGCTTCTTTATCTTGGTGTTAAATATGTCGGTGGCCTTGATAAGTTGGTGGATGCTCTTCCATTTCTTCACCGCTTTCCACTAGCGCAATTTAATACACCTCCAAAGTTTAACTTTGTGGGAATTTTCTGGCAGGACGCGCTGGCGAGTTCCGTTGCTTTTTATTTTATGAATCAAGGTGTGATGATGAGGTTTATGAGCGTCAAAAGTCCGAGGGACGGTTACAAGGCGATGTTTTTTGTTGTTATTGTCCTGATGCCACTTGCCTCACTGGCCATCGCCAATTCAGGATGGCTGGGAAGGGGAATGGTTGGACTTGGACTTCTTCCGGAGGGAATTGATCCAAATCAAATCTTTATAAGGGTTGCCTCACTGGTTGCGATGCCTGGAGTGTTCGGATTGATTCTTGCAGCCTTGACTGCTGCGCTCATGAGTACAATAGATACCTTGATTACGGCCATCTCTGCATTATTCGTGAATGATATTTGGCGTCCTTTTGTAGTCAAGAATCGCGAAGATAAATATTATCTAAAGGTTGCCCGTATTACGGCCATTGCCGCTGCGGTTATTGGAGTTCTTCTTGTTCCGATCTATGCACAGGAAAAATCAATTTATATTGCTCATGGAAAGTTTATTGCAACGATCACCCCTGCCATGATTGTTGTGATTTTACTTTCTGTTTTTTGGAAGCGTTTTACCCCAACCGCGGCCTTCGTGACATTGGTTTGCGGAAGTGTTCTTGTTGGAATTTCGGCATTCGTTCCGGATATCATCAAACCGTTTTCCCACGGGATAGACTCAACTGGCGGTTTCAAATTCATGAGGGCGTTTTTTGGTATTATAATGTCGGTTGGTATAGGTGTTATTGTCAGTTTTTTTACGAAACCGAAAGCGGATGCCGAGCTTGTCGGACTTACTATAGATACATTTCATGATGCCAAAAGGTTCTACAAGGGAGGAGAGCCCAATGATGAGGTGTATGGTAAAAAGTTGCGCTTAAAGGTTGGAATAAAGGAAATTGACGGGATTGAACTTTCGTCTGATGCTCTTTCAAAAATGAAAACAAGAGTTGGGGATATTATTTATGTTGCCGATGCCAGATGGTATTTTGGAGGGCTTCGTTCAGTGCATACAAGATTGGTCGGTGTCCATCAGGATGGGCATGATACCATATATATGAACAAGGAAACATTTGAGGACGGCCATTTCAGGATGGACAAGAATATTCTGGCGGAAAAAATTATATAAGGGGGAGTTAGAGTGGGAAAAAAACGAGTAAAATTCATGTGTACGGCTTTTCGTGATGGTTTTCAATCAGTATTTGGTGCCAGGGTTTTTACAAAGGATTTTCTTCCTGCAGTCGAGTCGGCAGTGGATGCCGGTATTGATTATTTTGAGGCCGGTGGTGGAGCACGTTTTCAATCCCCGTATTTTTATTGCAATGAGGATGCCTTTGATATGATGGACCAGTTTAGAAAGGTTGCAGGGCAAAATGTTACGCTTCAATCCCTTGCAAGAGGAGTTAATGTTGTTGGACTTGAATCCCAGCCTTCAGACATTATCAAGTTGCATGCGGAGCTTTTTAAAAAACATGGTATTGATACCATCAGAAATTTTGATGCATTAAATGATGTCAATAATTTGATTTATTCGGGACGCTGTATCAGTGAAGCTGGATTAAAGCATCAGGTTTGTGTGACGCTTATGGAACTTCCACCAGGGTGCAAGGGATCTCATGATTCAGAATTTTATATCAGGATGTTAAAAGATATACTTGATGCCGGAATCCCTTACGATTCGGTTTGTTTCAAGGATGCTTCAGGAACAGCGGTTCCATCCAAAGTGTATGAAACAATAAAAGAGTCCAGAAAATTTCTGCCTGAGGGAACTTTCATTCACTTTCATACTCATGAAACTGCAGGTTGTGGAGTTATTTCTAATCAGGCGGCCCTGGATGCGGGGGCCGATGCAATTGATCTTTCTCTTGCTCCTGTTTCTGGTGGAACCTGTCAGCCTGACGTTATAGTAATGTGGCATGCACTTCGTGGAAGCAAGTATGATCTTGGAATTGATGTTGATAAGATAAGAGCAACCGAGGAAGTATTCAAAGAATGTATGAAGGATTATTTTCTACCACCTGAGGCAACAGCGGTTGAACCGTTGATTCCGTGGTCCCCAATGCCCGGTGGAGCACTTACGGCCAATACCCAGATGATGAGGGATAACAATATCATGGACAAATATCCGCAGATGATCAAGGCCATGAAGGAAGTGGTTGAGCGTGGCGGATTTGGAACATCTGTTACTCCTGTTTCACAATTTTATGTTCAGCAGGCACTTAACAATGTCATGTTTGGCAAGTGGAAGAAAATTGTTCCGGCTTACGGGCAGATGGTTCTTGGATATTTCGGAAAAACACCGGTTGAACCTGATCCTGTGATTATAAAGATTGCCCGTGAACAGCTTGGTATGGAACCAACAACCAAAACGGTTCTTGAAATCAATGATGCCGATTCAAGCAAGGGAGTATCAGCGGCAAGGAAAATTCTTGAAAAGGAAAATCTAAAAGTTACCGATGAAAATATTTTTATAGTTGCGACGTGCAAGGATAAGGGAGTTAACTTTCTCAAGGGAGAAGGGAAGATCGGTGTAAGAAAAAATGTTCAGGAATCAGCAGAATCGTCAGTTGGAAAGTCGGATGCCTACACTGTCAGCGTTGATGGAACAAATTATGCCATGAAATTTGATGGAGACAGTGTTTTTGTGAACGGGAAAAAACACAAAGTCCGGATTAAGGAAGGAATTGAAGAAGGATCTTTAGTAGTACAAGGAGAAGGAACTCCTGTATGTGCAAGTATGCCTGGCACAATCTGGAAAATAGAAACCACAGAGGGAGCACAAATCAAGGTTGGAGAGAATGTTGTGATTTTGGAATCCATGAAAATGGAGATACCTGTTGGAGCTCCTGTTGATGGAAAGATTAATCAGATTGTTGTAAACCAGGGACAAAGAGTCGCATCGGGAGATGTTCTTGCCTATATTGAGGACCATTAATTCTTGCGAAACCTTTAGAGGATTACCGGAATGGCCGGTAAAGCGGAAAAATTACAACTTGAATTTAGTCATGGTGCTATAGAGTTTTTCTGCCATATTGGATAATTCACTGGCGACTGAATTTGTTTCCTCTGCAGTGGCAGCACTTTTTTGAGTTACCAGATTCACCTGTTCCAAGGCATTACCAATTTGCTTGATGCCGGTAGCTTGTTCCTTGGATGCGGCAGTAATTTCATTAACCAGCTCAGTTACCTTATTGGCCCCAGCTGTTATTTCTTCCAATGACGCCACCGCCTTGTTGGTGATCTCATTTCCCCGACTCACTTTACTTATGGTATCCTGAATTAGATCGGAGGTTTCTTTTGCCGCTTTAGCACTTCCCCTGGCCAGACTTCTGACCTCTTCTGCAACCACGGCAAACCCCTTGCCATATTTGCCTGCTCTGGCCGCCTCAACGGCAGCATTCAGTGAAAGTAAGTTTGTTTGAAAGGCTATTTCGTCAATTACCTTGATAATTTTAGAGATATTTTGACTTGAATCAATAATATCCGACATGGCCTCTGAAAGCTTTTTCATGTGGTCGTTACCTGTATTGGCACTACTCTTGGACTCATTACTTAAATTCTGAGTCTGAACGGCATTTTCACTATTTTGTTTGGTTTGTGATTCAATCTCTCTAACAGAACTTGAAATTTGTTCCAGACTGCTTGCTTGCTCGGTTGCAGCGCTGGAAAACTTATTATTGGCATCGGCAACCTGGTTACTACAGTTTTTAATTTGTTTAGCAACGTCATTCACTTCGTTTAAAACACTCCTGACGGAAAAAATGGAATCATTGAGTGCATTTTTAAGTAGGGCATTATCACCTTGGTAATTTCCAAGCATTTGAGTGGTAAAATCCCCTTTGGCCATTGACTGTAAAATTGTCAAGGCCTCTTCAATCGGTTTTAGAAGATTATCAATGATATCATTCGTTCCTTCAATTACAGGTACCAGTTCCCGGTAGACAGCATCTTTTTCCCCTCGAACTGATAACTTTCCCGAGACAATATCATCTTTCATTTTACAAAAGATTTTAATGACTGTTTTCATTGGCATCGTGATGGTGAGTCCTGATATAGCGGTCAAAAGCAACGCCAGAAAAAGGACTATAATTGAAGCTAAAATAATAATTTGAAGCATTTTATTAAGTGGCTGATTAATTTCATCAATATTTTTTTCAGATATTATTGCCCACTTTTTATTAAAAATGGTGATCGGAGAAAATGCGCTTAGAACCTTTTCTCCTTCAAGATTCTCAACAATACTTGTTCCAATTTTTCCATGCAATGCTGAATTGATTGAGGATGCTTCAACATGTATATTTTGTTTAAAAACATTAACCAGATTGTATTTTTTCGTATTTAAGAATAAATTGGAACGTATTATTTTATCCTGGCCGACAAGATAGGAATGACCTGTTACTCCCATTCCATCACGTTGTGATGTTATTGCGGTTATCAACTTCATATCAATTGAAGTTGCAATAATACCTATTACGTCCCCTTTGTTTATTCCCTTCGAAGTGTGATCAAATTCCGCAAGTTTACGTGTACAAAGAAACCCCATCACCTTGTTGGAGGATGAAATTAATTCATAATCACTAAAAAACACCATATCTGTTTTGGATTTGCTTGCTTGATTAAAACAGTTTGTCAGTTGTGATTCTTTTAAGGCACCGTTTTCAAGACTACGGCCAAGAATAGATCCTTTGGGATCGGGATGTGATGAAAAAACAACCATTCCATCATTGGAAACCAAATATATGTTATCAAGCTGATAAGTTGATGCCAAAGTTCTTGTTCTTTCTCCATATTCTTCATGTAGTTTATGATAACTTGTCTTCTCTATTAGAGAATCCCTCATGGAATCATAACCTCCGGCGGAAAATGCATCCTTGTAATCAATAAATAAATCTTCCAGCAAACGATCTTTTGCCAATCTCAGTGTAAGTCCTTCCACAGATTTGAAATAACCTTGAATTCTTTGTTTTGTAATCTCCCTCATGGAAATAAGCTGGTCTTTGGAAACATTCAACAGGCCATCTTTTGATTGGTAAAAAGATATGCTTGCAAGCACAATAATACAGTTGGTTGAAATAAAAACAGACATTCCCAACAGCTTGTATTTAAGTTTGATATTATTCATAATCGATAAAATATTTTTCTTGAGAGAAGAATATTCAGCGGATGGTTTTGTCATTAAAAACTCCTGAAAATAATAGCAGGTCACACATTGTTATCAATGAAGTTTTATGTGTGAACCACTTATTTTGGGAGTAAATTATAGCACAAAAGAGATTGAACCAAATCAAAGATGCTGATAAATTCCTATTTGTCGACTTGGAGAATCATGATTAAAACACTTGGTTTTAAAACAGCTTATTCGTCATCGTCGACAAAATCCCCTGGGTTGTATCCAACAAGACGAAGATCGAAGGAGCGATTTTCAAGAACGGATTTGATGAAAACAAGGGAATTATAAAGTTCGGAATGTGGATTTTCACCAAAAACAACATGACAGTCATCTTTGAGATTTCTTGAAGACCACCAGAAATTAAACTGGACAGAGTCCTTCAAGGTGTCAGGATCAAGAAGAGAAAGCAAAAATCCGTAGCATATTCTTTTAAAAACAGGATTTTGCTGCAGCTTCATGAACATCTTTACCTTTTTCTTGCGCGAGTATTTGCTGAGATTTCCCATTGTGAAAATTTTCACAAGTGCCTTAACAATTACTTTTTTCTCTTTATTGATATCAACGTTGTAATTCAATGAATGGTCCTCGTTATCTTCAAAAATGACCGAGTATGGATTTTCAAAACGGTATTTTTCCACAGCACCATCCAGCATGAAAGAGATAAAGTCCTTGGAAAGATTTTTCATTTGCGCAAAGGCATTTTCATTAAAGAGAAGCTGGAAAAAGACCCTGGCGCCTCTTTGCTTTGGTTTTCTGAAAAAATCCCCAAAGTCGAAAATCATATCCTCGTCAGAATTGTCAGCAGGCGGATAGGGTAATTTTACTGGAGAGATGAGTTTATCCCACGGAATTTCCTTCATCAATTTATCAGGCAAATTTGATTTGAGAAACTTTTTGACTTTGAGCTGTTCCTTGCGTGTGAAATTCTTTTCCTTGAATTCATGGTACAAGGCAAAGTCAGAAAATCCTTCTTTTAAAATCTCACCCTTTTTATCGGCTTCGAAAAGAATGAAAGAACCGCGCTCCTTTTTGTCTTTGAAGTAGCCAAAAAGTGCCTCGTTCCTCTCATATTCTGTAAATGTTCGAAAGAGGAAATAGGATTGTTTGTCGTAACGATCAAAATAGGTGATAAAATTTTCGGAAGAGGTTGTCTTGTTTTGTAATTCAAAGAGATGGAAACC
>JAGLPP010000036.1 GCA_023137315.1 Bacteriovoracaceae bacterium | reverse complement strand
AAACGGGTTGAGTATCTTGAGAGTTCTGAATTTAAGTGTTGAACCCATGATATGATCAAATGCCTCTTGGGCCTCGGGATGTTCCATGTTGAGTTTGAAATCAACTATGAACATATCGCCTTTGGTTTTGGTCAGACCGGCCTTAAAAAAATCCGTTTTAACAAGCCCTTTGATTTCGTTATCGAGCATGTCAACTTTAAAAACTTCAATGGGTGGGCCGAAATTTGCTCCGATATTGATGCCGACCCCTCTGCTTTTGACGGCAATAAGCTTGATGCGAACCTCTTTATCCTTAAGACGAAAAATTTGAATCAAAAACTGTCCGCTGACAATAAAGTGACCTCCAATGCTGCCTGAGACAGCTCCGCTTGTAGCGGCAAGACCGGCTCCGACTGTGAGGTTTAGTTTTGTCGGAATGGAGACAAACGTTCCAACTGGAAGCTTAAGAACGCGTTTCCAGTTGACTGGCAAATGGTAAAGTGTAATTGGAATTGCCGTAGCGGCTTTTGTTTGTTTTTTAAACTGACGCACAAAAATGACTTCGGTATTGGCACGGATGTTAAGATTGATCGGCGTGGCACCCGTTGTAGAACTTAGAAGTGTTCCTGGATCAATATCGGATTTGAGTCTCCATTTATCAACTCGCGTGTAGTAACCGGAAGCATATGATGGTTCCAGTTCGTAACGGTATTCCAATGATGTTTTAATTCCATCAATAACGCTTATGTCGAAAAGATCAATATCGAAATCGACTTCAAGTTCGGCGATTCCTTCTTTGACAGCTCTTTTTATATTGGCAGGTTCCAGATGTCTTTTGATTGCGCTGAAAAAATTTCCCCAATTTACACCGATGTGTGGACGATATTCACCGGTTGCATTTTCTGTAATTGGTTCCGTTGCCGAATATATCTGTGTTGAAAGACTAAAGAGCAAACAAATCAATATGATATTTTTCATAAATTTTTCCTCGTGAATGTAACTTCAATGGCTTGTATCACAAATTGTGATATTTTAGATAGTTAAAGGGCGTAAAATTGAAATTATTACATTGTTATTTTAAGCATTTGTTTGATTCGCTTTGGTCCGATAATGATTTTTTTGCCGATTGCAGTGTCGACTCCATTTTTGAACTTATCCATGAAAAATGGAAGCTGTTCAAACCATGAATTCCAGTCGTGTGGATAGCGTTCATCCCATACGCTGTAACAATGGGGGATTTGCTTGAGACCGAGAATCTGTGCCAGCTCCCAAGCATCATGATTGCACAATTCCCACGAACCCTTTCCGTGACAGATGACCAGGTAGCTGTTTTTTAGTTCTTGGAGAATATCCTTATCAGATAAGTTCGGCATATATTTAAGCATGTCGTTGAAATAGACACTATCATCGTAATACTCGCCGATCACCATTTTAAGCGAATAGGCACCGCTCAGGGAGATTGCGGAGTCAAACAGCTTGGGGAACTTCAATGCGAAATTAAGGGCATGATACCCGCCCCAACTGTTGCCTGTTGTGATAAATTTTTCATTGATCCCCATGAATTTATGCAGCCATGGAATGATTTCTTCTGTAATACATTTCTCATATTTTTGATGATTGATCCCCATCCAGGAATCCTTTGGTTCCTTGAACCATGATTGCCTGTCGCGGGAGTCCACGCAGATAACAACAATATCTTTTGACTCGATCAACGGTGCCAGTGTGGAGATCACTCCTCTTTCCTCACAATCATAGAAACGGCCGCAGGAAGTCGGAAAAACCATGAGAGGTTTGCCCGAAGTACCAAATATCTTGATTTCGAAGTGTTCATTCAGATGTTTGCTCATTAACTTGTGATAATCGCCGTGAATCTTCATGATGTCTCCGTTAGCAGATTTTTTAGTTCATTGATTCTGTTTTTGCAGGTGTTTCTGAAAACGTAAATGCGTTTTCCCATGGCCTCATGGTAGAGTTTGGGCGGTGTGAAGTGTGAAACAAGCTGGTCTTGAAATTTTTGAATGATATCCTCATGTGAGTACTTGTAATTTTTGTCACGCCTTCCAACGAAGCCACAATAATATTTTTTCTTTTTAAGAGAGACCTTTTTTCCAGCAATCATTTTCGCGTAGGCATTATAGAGGTTGTCATCCATACTGTAGTTCATCATGTCGAGGATATGGCCTCCGGGTGGTCTGACATTTACTTCGATGGGGGTGTATTTTCCGTCGTGGTTAAAAAATTCAAAATGAAAAAATTTTTTCTTGATATCAAAAATTTCTACAAGCGTTGTTCCGATAGAGGAAAGTTTTTTTGGAATGTTCGGAGTGATAACGCATGCCGGGTCCGTACCGTGGACAAAATCAAGGACTCCACTTGAATACGAAAAGGAATTTTCAAAGATGATTTTTCCATTGCTATTCACAAGACCATCATAGGATACGAGTTTTCCTTCAAGGAATTCTTCAAGAATATATGGTTCGTTGTTAATGTTCTTGAGGATATGTTTCAATTCCTTCTCATTTTTAATCTTGTATACGCCTTGCGCACCAACTCCTATGTCTGGTTTTAATATTACCGGATACCCAAGCTGGTTTGCGAGTACGAATGCCTCTTCCCTGTTTTTAAGGAGTTTACCTTTTGCATGTGGAATATTGTTTTTCATGAATACATGCTTCATGATTGATTTTCTTTTCCACATTGACAGCTTTTTGGATTTGACTCCATCTATGTCGAATTTTTCGTTTGTCATGCTTTCAAGATGAAGCCAGTGCTCATTATGGGATTCGACGCAGTCAATTCGGTCAATTCCTGTTTGATTCATCATGTAGCTGACGGCATTACTGAAGTCATTATAGTTGTCAAGATTTGTATTTATATACCACTTCATGGAACGGCGAAGATCTTCCGGCATATGATTAAAATCGGAGTGGCCGACTCCAAGAACATTGACGCCTTCCTTGTCAAGTTCCATTACAAAGTTCTGGAAATTAACCGGAAATTCTGGAGAAATATATAAAAAATTCTGTTTCATGATGTTACAAGAGTAGTCAATAATGGAAATTATCGCAAGCTAGTATATCCAGACCATTTTCCTTTCAATCCAGTATTGTTGTCCTTTTTCATTTTCCACACGGGCCCATTTGCGGTTTTTTGTAATTTCAAGAACCTTGAAAGTATCAGAGTAAAGGGCCTTTGGTTCTGGTGTATTGTTTTTTTTTCTTTTTCTTTTTGATGGGTGTTTTCTCAAAGTGGTGTGGTTTACTTTTACGATGGCACAAAGATGGTCGTTATTGACATGCTTTTTTTGAATCCATCCAATTTCACCATTAAACTCCATTACCTTGTACCAGATATTGTGTTTTTTCAGTTTTCGCAGCGGAGTATACTTATATAGGGGCCATTTAATGCGATATTTCAAATCAGGCCCGAAATGTACATTTGAGATTTTGTCCACCGTGCAAAATGCAAAAGACCGGGACAGGAGAAGAAAAAAAAGGATAATTTGAATTAATAGTTTTAGTCTTGTCATCATTGAAAAACGGTTGTGTTCTTAATGGTAGTATTATAGAAAATAAGAGGTACTTTGTTCAGTGTTTTTTGATATAAAAAAAAAAGATGTGGAGTTTCCATGAATAGCAAGCTTTTGGATAGGTTTTTGCGTTATGTCCGCGTCAATACCCAGTCCATGCATGACGCGAAATGTTTTCCGAGCACTGAAGGGCAATTTCGTCTTGCAAGGATATTGGTTCGCGAATTAAAAGAGTTGGGCATTTCCGATGCCAAGGTTGACGACCACTGTTACGTGATTGCGACTCTGCCCTCAAATATTCCAACAGATCATCCGGCTCATGGAAAGGTTCCGGCTATTGGGTTTGTTGCTCATTTGGACACCTCCCCTGATTTTTCAGGCGAAAATGTTTCTCCGAATGTTATCAAATACGAAGGAGGTGATATTTCCATAGGGGTTGATCCGGTAACCCTTGAAGATATCATCATAAGGGAATTGGAAAATCCAATATTGTCTCAAAGTGTCGGACATACGATTGTGACCACAGATGGAAAAACAC
>JAGLPP010000035.1 GCA_023137315.1 Bacteriovoracaceae bacterium | reverse complement strand
AACTTGTACTATGTTTGATGGTGGAGGATACAAGATTCGAACTTGCGACCCTCACGCTGCCAGCGTGATGCTCTCCCAACTGAGCTAATCCCCCACTGAGAATCGAACCTGAATAATTTAGACAAATTTCACGGATTTAGCAAGAACTATGAGAACCTCTGCGCAGCGTTAATGCGTCTTGGTAATATAATCTTGCCACTTCTGTAAAAATAAACGGCGTTTTCTATTTATAATCTGACTTATTCTTGTAAGCTGGGCCATATTCATTCCCACACTCGACACAATCCTCACACGATCAACATTGAACTTTGCAATCTTTTTTCCGTAAAGAACATGTGTCATTGGTTCTTCCGCTTTCCGGGTACCAACAAAGTAAAACTTAAAACCTTCCTTTTCAAAAAATGGAATCACCCTGCTACTGCCTGAAAAATATACAAGCCTCAGAAGATCAAACTTCATCGTCAGATTTTTCCCGGTATCGGACATAATCTCACCCAGTTTTTTTTCCAACTCCCTCATCGCCTTTTCCGAGATAACATGATCGCCCTTGAAATGAATTTTCTCCTCATCCTCATTCACGGTAAACAACTGATAAACTCCATTGTTTTTTAGGATAAAAAACTTCTCCCTGGCAGGATCAAAACCTGAAACCTTTTTGCCCATTTTTATACTTTCAAATGAAACCGGACCATACACACGTTTCTTGTCAAGAATGGATATTAAAAATATTCCCGCCCCTCCACTCTGACAGGAAGAACAACTGGAAATACTGTCTTTTTCAAATTCATCAACCAATCCCGAAAGTGCCAGATAGACATCATTCATACCACGGATGGACAATCCTGAAAGAAAATCAGAGAGAGACATAAGATTCAGCCCTGCTTCCGATCTCGGTTTATCACAAATCACTGAACGGGAAACCTTTTTTACAGTCTCTGGTTCCTCCGTCTGCAATACATCAATTTTCCTTGCCGTTGTTTTTTCCGACTCGAAATTTTGTATTTCATCGTCCTGTTTCTTTTGATGATATTCATCCAATGAAACCGTTTCGTCGATATCTTCACTTACAAATACAGTTTCCTTTACGAGTTCCTTTTTTTCCTCCTGAATAAAATATTTTTTCACAATCTGGTCATATTTATAATATCGGCCGATAATAATGGCAAAAACGACTGCTCCCACCAACGCCAATATTAAATTTTTATATCCTGCCGTGGACGGTACTGGAGAGGACTTTTGGCGCTTGATCTTTTTTGGTTTTAAATCATTCGGTGCGACCACTGTGTCCGAATCCTGTTTAATAACCTTTAAAAGTACCTTCTGCAAATCCCGGATACTCTCTGACAAATTTTCAGAATTCGCATCCATCCACTGGGTGTTACCGATATAGTAAGCAAGAGTATCGCTTGGACAAGCATCCTCCATTTTGAAAGTGATAAAAACCTTCTTAAGCTCCAACGCCTTGTCTATTTCCCACAAAATCTCCTCATTTTCATTGGAAAGAGAGGAAAATACGAAAACAAAAACCCTGGCATCCTTTATTTTTCTGGTAACCTTCCTGGCCAGAATTGCATCCATTTTAAAAACAGATGGTTTTACAAAACAACTGATATTAGCTGCTGTAAGTTTCTCACACAACTCACTGGCCACCTTGTGATCATCCTTTCCCGAACAAATATATACATCATGTAAAGAGTTTGATGTTGCTACCATGGCTTGATTTTCCTTATCAGACTGCTGAATCTGTCAGCTATTATATGAAACAAATCGGCCAAAAACATTCCTGAAAAAAAACAGATCAAAGGCCTGTACTCCTCCCTGTTATAATCAAAATCACCAATAAAACCTGAAAGTGTGTCAAAATAGCTTTTTACAGAATATTTCAAATATCCCATCTTGTGAAAAACAAATATCATCACGCCGAAAAATATAATGCCATAGAAAATCCTTGTAAGAGTTCCAAAAAAAATACTATGAGATATCCCCCTGTGACGAAAAACAATTGAATATGGATAAAGAAAAAACTGCAATATCCCGGACCTCTTTTTAGGAGAAATGTCTGTATCAGGCGAGAAAACCAGTGTGGAAAAAAAATGGCCAATCAGAAAAAAAAATACAAACAGCAGGTCCACCCCGAATCCAATAAGAATACCGGAAACGACAACTCCCATAAAATAGTTCAATTTATCATGAAACCTACCACGTGCCATTTTTATTTATCCCGCATTAAAACAAGCCAGTCAATAAACTGAACGTAAATCCGCCACACTTCTTTTCCATATCCCCCTCCAATAACAAACGTTTGAGGAATTTCCCTCTTTGTTAAAAAGTCATAAACCATTTGATCTCTTTTCAACATTTGCCCGGAGGAAAGTTTTAGTAAAGCACTGCCTGGCAATTCGTCCAGCTCATATGGATCGGCCCCGTCAACAACAACTGCAATATCCGGAAGTTCTGCCGATTTTTTTTCAAGTTCAAAAAGTCCACTCTCCAAAAGAGATAGATAATCCCTCTCCCCTCCATCACCAACCGGAATATCAACTGTGGAAGGAGTAAAAGAAAGCGGCCAGCCATCTTTCATATGAATACTCAGAGTCTGAATTGAGTCATCATTTTCGGTCAGTTCACTCGTCCCATCCCCCTTGTGTGCATCAACATCAATCACCCAGGCCGTTTTTATTTTCATTTGTTTTTGCAATTTTTTAATTCCCAAAACAATATCATTAACAAGACAAAACCCACTGCCTCTATCGCTCTTCGCGTGATGCATTCCTCCGCCAAGAAAATAACAAAAACCATGTTCAATCGAAAGTTTCATCGCATGGAATGTATAGGCACACTGAAGAAATATCTGATCACGAAGAATGGTCAAATCTTTTTTATCTCCACCATCCACTCCGTACTGCGAAAGCTCAAAACATTCATGGATTTCCGCAGGAAGCCCTGGACCGAAAAGTTTATCCACAAACTCCCTGGTGTGCACCAGAAGAAGATCGTTTCTGGCAACGGGCATCATGTCCGGGGTTGCAGGATAAAAAAGTTCTTTCGGATATTTACACTCAAGATAGGCAAGCGTTTTTTTCACACGATCATCCAGCGAAATCGCTATATTGAAATCCAAAAGACTGAAAAATGTTTTTGGAGGTGTCAGTATCATTCAAATCCTTGATTTATGGCCAAAAAACCATTTTCTCTACCAATGGTTTGATTGTCTCCCTTGTATTCAACGTAAATCCATGAACCAGAATTCTATCGGATTTTATCTCGTAACTCATTGGCCAGGCTGAATGATAAAGCCATGCCTTCTTTGCTTTTTTTTCAAAAATCTCAAAGATTATCATTCGCTCGCTATGTGCCCCCTTGTTCCAGAGAGTCAGAAAATAATCCTTTCCCTTGATGGAAAGAAATTCACCTTTTTTAAAGGTATGTGATGCCAAATCCGTTTTATGCTTCAATATTGGATTTTTAACATTCTCCATCAAAAAAAGATGGAGTACATCATAATGATTTTCTTTTTCAATTTTAAAAGAGTATTTTTTACTGACCTGTCCCGAACACGGAACAAAATATATTATCAGAAATATAAAGATTAAAAACCTTGTCATCTCTTTCCACCTTTTCCACGCCATAAATTATCCACTGTTCCGAGACATTTCAAGGCCGCATCATTAAAATCACTACCTCTCCTTTGTGCCTTATCCAGACAACTGTTGCATTTTCTAAATTGTTTCAAATATTTGGCCTTGCCATCCTGATTATAGAGGGCAATACCGGCCTCCAAATTGTTTCTTCTTTTTATTGTCAAATTCAACATTCTAAATGCCAGCTCAATCTGAACGATTGGAAAATTGGAATAGAGTTTGAACAACTCAAAGTTCTTTTCCACATCATCATTATCAAAATCATTAAAATATTGCACCGATGTAATCGGAAGATTTCCGGCATTTCTTTCGCCATTGAAAGTACTCCATGTCATCTGTCCGAATCCCTGGGCCGTGGATATTGGAATTCCCGGAAAATATTCTTTAGAAACATTTTTACCCAATCTTTTAGCCTCTTTACCTTTCTCCCTGTAGCGCTCCCTTTTTATCAATTGCTCGGGATCAATATATTTTCTCGGGGCAGGTGCACTACAATAAAAATAATTCAATACGTGTGGATCAAAATCCTTCCCGGCAGATTCCTTTTTTATCATGCACAAAACCGCCTCCTTATCCAACTGAGGATGAAAAAACCACGGATTGTCTGTAAGTTTTTTGTAGCTTTTGGCAACCTTGGATTTGCCCTTTCGTTTTAATTCAGCAACAAGATCTTCATCTGCAAAATTGCACACCTCTGACAAACAAGTTGCCTCCACTGTTTCTGCGCACCGTCTCCGCATGGTAATGTTTCCAATATTTTTTATCTCTGAATCAGTATATCTTTTGTCAATTTCGCTTAACTTACCTGCAATACCATCGTAAAACCTGTCAATCATTGGTTTTAACTTATTTTCAAGTTTTTCCTGTAAAAATTTCTGATAGGTATGATGCCTCAAGGATACATAGCCCTTGTAGTTCAACTTTAATTCTTTTTGCAAATCCACAGCAGTTGGAAAATCCTCCATTGTCATCTGTGTTACATTAATCTTTTCAAGTAATTCCTTGAATTCATTGTTGGTCAATAGACCTTCAATAAACATATCGTAAAAATTCTCAAACCTGGCCACCTTGAGTCTTCTTTTTTTACGATCATGGAAAATTTTATTATTTGAATAATTAACGTTATAGGAGGATCTTATGGCCTCCAACAGCAGCAAGGAAACCTCTTTTCGATCTTCACTGGTCACCAAATCCGTACATGTTTTTACAAACCCTTCGCGTTTCAGCCGCATCTCTTCTCTTTCTGCGGCCTTAGCCAGATACGCAACACGTTCAGCACGACTAATATCCTTCCACATGGATTTTTCACGATAATACTCATTCAGACGTTTTTCACAGGCAGCTACGGCCGCCCTCTCTGACTTGTACGATTTATTATTATCATAGACGACTTTTCTAATTTCACTGAAGTGATCCACGGCATAATACGGTTTAACATCACTTCCACAACAATTACTCGCAGGATCAACATCAACCCCATAAACCTTTTTTCCAGATATGACAGAAAGTGCTTTGGCAAAGCTCCGATTCTCCTTCAATTCCAGAACATCATCACCTTCGGCACCACAGCAAACCGCAAGAATTGAATAAAATAAAATAACAAACCGACTCATCACTGTTTATCGACTTTTTACCGGAATTTATTGAGAAATTTCATTGATTTTCAGGCAGTATCCGACAATCACTATCGGCCATGCCGTGTGCTCTCTCGACAATCCTCTTAACTTCATCGTAATGAACGAAATTTTTATGCTTTTCATATCCGGACAGAAGAATCACACCCTTGCGAATAATCTCATCCGCCACGGCCAAAATATCCCCATCTTCAAGATTTCCTGCTCTTGAAATTCGATCCATTGATTTTATCCGCCAGTAATCCATGGCAAAATATTTTCTGGAAAGCTGGTCTTCATGCCCACCATATTTATTGATAATAGGTTCATTTATAAAACCAACCTCATGCATTGAAGTCACCTTCAACCAAAGATCATAATCCTCGCAAACAACAAATTCCTCATCCCATCCCCCCATTTCGATAATGAGATTCCTTTCCATCATGACGGCAGACGGAGAAATAAGACAAAGCTTTAAACAACTTTTAAAAATATTTCCACCTGATTTTTTATGAATATTCCTGGGGTTTACCCTCTTTCCATTCCTTATCCAAATTTCGTCTCCATGAACAAGTCTTATGTACGAATTTTTTTCAAGATAGTTAATTTGTTTTTGAAGCTTCTCCGGCAACCATTCATCATCCGAATCCAAAAATGCGACCAATCTGCCATCGGATTTTTTCACCCCAAAATTCCTCGCAGATGAAACCCCGTTATTGTCCGTTTTTAAATAATTGATTTTATTTTCAGGATCGTGGGTTTTCCCGTACTGTTTGATTTTCTCTTCGGTTTCATCAGTGGAACCATCATCAACAATCCACAGATCAAAATCACTAAAGGTCTGCTTCATAACTGAATCCACAGCACGAAGAATGAGTTCACTCCGATTATGGGTTGGAATAATAACTGAAACTTGCGATTTATTCATCTTCGATAATCTTCACTGCTTCTTTGATCACACCTTCACCCGGTGGATTCTCCATGGCATTTATCACCTGATCGAGTTGTTCCATTGATCCGGTTCCACAAATTGCAACACTCACCTCATCATGGGAAAGATTATGAGCAAGCGCCAGTTGAACACCTGAAAGACCATATCTCCCCAAAAGAGGTTTTAGTTTTTTATATTTTTCAAATTTTTCATCAAGATTGGATTTTTTCCACCATGGTGCCCATCCTCTGCAATCACTTTCATCATACTTTCTGTCCTTGACGGCCCTGCCTGTTAGAATCCCCTTGTCGAAAGTTCCCCAACTCATAAAGCTCATTTTTGATTTTTTTATCTCTGAAAAAAGCTCATCCTTCACACTGCGATTAAAAAGATTGAATTCCGACTGGATAACCTCAATCTTTTCAACCTCCTGTGCTTTTACAAGATCATCGCTATTGGTGTTACAAAGACCGATATGCTTAATCTTCTGCTCGTTTTTTGCACGCGCCAAAACCTCCATGGTAAAGCGAATATCAACATTTTTATCCGGCCAGTGAATCATATACAGATCAATATAATCACTTTGCAGGTCTTTTAAACTCTGCTCAAGCATTGATCTGCACACCTTGGGATCATTTGTCATATTAATTCTTTTTGAGGAATGCCAGCTCACACCACATTTTGAAACAATAAAAACCTTGTCGCGTTTATGTTTGAAGGCCTTTCCAATTCTCTTTTCAGAGGAGGAAAATCCGTAGACAGGTGCCGTATCAAAAATCCTGACACCTCGCTCATGAGCATATTCAAGAAGATGCGTGGCAGAAGATTCAGAAATATCCCCGAAGCCATAGCCTCCGAACTCACCACTCACCGCTGCCCCGCCAAAAGCAATCCTTACTGGAGAAATTGTTCTAAGAATATCCGTCATAAAAAGCTCCACTAAGATTATTTTTATCGAAATGTCCTCTATTTTTTAGTATTCAGAAACTTTAGTTCTTAGTATATTGACCACACACACAACCATTTACTGGAGACATTTTCAATGGATAAAAAGATATTTGAAAGATGGGCCAAAGAAACGCCCAAAATCCGTGAAAACATCATCAAAATGATTCATCAGTGCCAAAGTGGACATCCAGGGGGAAGTCTTTCCGCAGTGGAAATCATCTACTCCCTTTTTGCCAAAGACGGAATCATGAATCACGATCCTGCAAAGTTTGATACAATCAAGGAACGTGATCGCTTCATTCTCTCCAAGGGACATGGAATTCCAGCACTGTATGCAACCCTTCACGCAGTCGGATATGACATAAGTGAGAAAGAGCTTATGACACTCCGTCACGTGGACTCACGACTACAAGGACACCCGGATCGGGTCAGGCTGCCATTCGTTGAGGCCTCCACCGGATCATTGGGCCAGGGAGCTTCAATCGCCCAAGGTCTGGCAATGGCATACAAATTAGATAAAATTAATAACCATATCTACTGCGTCATCGGTGACGGTGAGATGCAAGAAGGCCAGATTTGGGAAGTCGCCCTCAGTGCGCCACATCAAAAGCTAAACAACCTCACTGTAATTCTTGATTACAACAAGGGACAGATTGATGGAATGACAAACGATATCCTCAAAATTGATCCCCCTGAAGAAAAATGGAAAGCATTCGGATGGCACGTCCAGGTTGTAGACGGACATATTTATGAAGAAATTGTGAATGCTCTTAAAAATACACATCCGGATAAACCAAGCATGATTGTCGCACACACAATCAAGGGAAAAGGGATCTCTTTCATGGAAGAAGATACTGTCAAATGGCATGGAGTCGGCCCAACCGACGATGAACTCAAAATTGCCCTTGATGACATCAGAAACAACAACACTATCGGATTGTAGGAGCGTACACAATGTCAAAAATAGCAACAAGAAAATCATTTGGTAAGGCCCTCGAAGAACTGGGCGATAAATATCCTGAAGTTGTCTGCCTTGATGCTGATTTATCAAAATCAACTCAATCACAACTTTTTGCCAAAAAATATCCCGATCGCTTCTTTGAAATGGGAATCCAGGAGGCAAACATGATCGGTTGTGCCACCGGTATGGCATTCGCAGGCAAGATTCCATTCATCTGCAGTTTTTCAGCATTTCTAACAGGCCGATATGACCAGATAAGAATATCTGTTGGCTATGCCGACGCCAACGTAAAACTCATAGGAACCCACAGCGGAGTTGGAATCGGAGAAGATGGATACTCACAAATGGGACTTGAAGATCTTGCGCTCATGAGAACTCTTCCAAATATGGTTGTTTTGCAACCGGCAGATGATAAGGAAACCCGTGAAATGATCGAATGGGCAATTAACCATAAAGGCCCGGTTTATTTTCGTTTAACCCGTCATGGATTAAAAGAAATGAACATGGACAAGTTCGAAAAACCAGGTATCTATCCTCAACTGAAAGAGGGCGAAAAAATAGCTTTTCTGGCCTCTGGTGGACTTTTGGAATATGCATTCGATGCTGCAAAAAACCTCCAAAACTCCGGCAAAATCAATCCTGCAGTCTATAACGCCAATTGTGCAAACCCATTAGACAACGCCTTTATGAGCATGCTTGCAGAAAATTACCAGGAATTTGTGGTTTTTGAAGATCATACGGTCACAGGAGGTATCGGCAGCGCAATTTCTGAATGGATGAGCGAATTTGCAGTAACTCCTAAAAGGGTTAGACGCTATGGTGTCATGAACGTTTACGGGGAAAGCGGAACACCTGAGGATTTATATAAAAAACACGGTTTTACAACCGAGGCAATTTGCGAATACGCACAGAAGAATTTGATTTGATTAAATTCTTGCGATATTGAAAGTTACGATATATATTCTGTGATCTTAAATGTGCTAAAAGACGAAGGAAAAAGTTATGTCACAAGTATGCGATCTCACTGGAAAAAAAGGACAGGTTGGAAACAAGGTTTCACATGCCAAAAACAGAACAAAATGCAAAAGAGAACCAAACCTGCATAATAAAAGGGTTTACGATCCAGAGACAGGAGAAACCGTAAAATTACGTCTTTCCGCCAATGCAATCAGGACCCTCGACAAGGTCGGTTCTCTTTCTACATTTTTAAGAAAATATAGCCATTTATTCCAACAATAAGAAAATCAGTATTTTCTAATTTTCCGGAATCTCAAAAATAGCTTCCACTTTTTCAATCACAAATCCCCATTTGGTGTAAGATTTGTCTGAACGAAATTCAAGTTTTACTGTGTCGCCTTCTATATAGTCAGTCGCATAATCTTCTCCAAGTCCTGAAACCTTTTCAATCAAGGTGTCGTTCTTGTCTTTGACTAAAATGTAATCGAATCTATTTTCCAGCTCAAACTTTTTTACTCTAACCCTTATGAGTTTTGCGCCAGGTACAGTAATAGTTCTCTTGCTCACTGTGTTATCCAAATATGGATGCTTACTTTCAAAAACTTCATCAAGCACCACACTTTTCCAATCATCTTCACCTGGTTCCCAAGGACGTTCGGGCCTGAAGTCAACAAGCAGATTATATAGATTCAAACGTCCGGAACTTGCAGTTTTTCCAACGTAACTTGGGGAATATTCGGAAGTCGCCAATAATCTCTCCCTCATTTGAACATGAGACAATCTTCCAATGTGAGAAACAAGAAGTCCCAAGGAACCTGAAACATGAGGAGTGGCCATGGAAGTTCCCGAATACGACTTGTATCCACCGCCACTTACAGTAGACATGATATTGCTTCCAGGAGCAGCTATATCAACACTTGTTTTACCAAAACAGGAAAAATTTGAAAGTATTTCCTCTGAAGTATGAGACGCAACAGCAATTACGTTTTCCACTTCGTAGTTTGAAGGATAATGTGGCTTGGAATCATTATCGGTTCCAGAGTTTCCGGCCGCAGCAACAAAAATAATTCCAGCATCGGATGCTCTTTTGATGGCGTCTTCCAAGGCATTTGAAAACGTCCCCCCGCCCCATGAATTGCTCATGACATCAACTCCAAGCTTGGTTGCATAATCAATAGACTTAATAGCAGCTTCGCTGGACCCTGATCCACTGTCAGTAAGAAATTTTAATGCTACAAGTTGCAACCGATTCATAACTCCGGCCACACCTATTTCATTATTATGAGTGGCACCAATAGTTCCAGCACAATGAGTTCCATGGCCGTGTCCGTCACGAGGATCGCCATCGTTGTTGGCAAAATCGTATCCGTAAATGTCATCTACATATCCATTATTATCATCATCGACACCTTCGGTTCCATTTTTCTCGGCCTCATTCACCCACATATTATCTTTTAGATCGGGATGAGTGTAATCAATACCGGTGTCAATAACGGCAATTTTTATATTTCTTGAACCTGTTGTAATATCCCACGCACGAAGTGCATCTATATCAACCCCTTCCACTCCTGCTGATCCACCAGGATCGTTACTACCGGTATTTTTCATGCCCCATAGACTACTGAACTTTTGATCGTTGAGATCGTAATCTCGCGTATCACTGGTACTGCCAAAAATTGAGGCGATATTATTTTCTTTCACAGGATTAACCATTTTCCAAACATAGTTTGGCTCGGCATACACAACGTCATCACGAGATGCCAGTGCCTTAGCCGCAGAAAAAACCGAACTTTTAGGATTGTCCAGTTTGACAACTTGAACATCCCCATAAGAAAGCCTGATCACTCGATCAACCTTCATTCCCATCTTGCCAATATCCAAACCGAGATTCTTTGTCATTTTCGTCTTGAACTTGACCAACAACTCTCC
>JAGLPP010000034.1 GCA_023137315.1 Bacteriovoracaceae bacterium | reverse complement strand
ATCTGGTCATACTTCCTCCTACCGAAATTCCCATTTGATACTCTTATTAACTCCATTATAGATGGGAATAATTTTCCCTAAAGGTGGCAATTCTTTCCCATCTAAAAAAAGCATACAAATTGGCGGATAATTTTACGTATGACAATCTACGGCAGCTCGAAGCATCCTGTTCTGATCAAAAAAATCAACCTAAATATCTGGCTCCTTCGGGATGAAATTGAGAACATTCTAGCCAGACGCATTATCTGGGCGAAATCGCAGGGGATCGAACTTTCAATCGACGACTTAAAAAGGGAATACTCTCCACAGGATGATCCTGCAACACCAATTGCAGATTTGGAATTAACCAAAGACTCTTCCTCCGTCAAGGATGAGAGTAATGGGAATGATGAAGAGGATCTTGAATCTGCAATGGCCGCAGCAATAACTGGAGAAGAGGGCAAGGATGAAGACGCTGGCGATGATTCAAGCAACGCAGATGATGAAGAAGATCTTGAAGCAGCTATGGCGACAGCAATAACCGGAGAAGAAGGAGAAAAAGGAGAAGAAGACGGGGAAAACGCAGAGGACCAGGGTGCATCAGTAAGTGATATCCAAAACAAACCTGTCATTAATCAAAGACATCCTCATCTTCCAAAGGAAAAGATAAGTTTCGGAAAAACAATTCTCTCCGAAATTTACATGGATAAAATGTTCATGTTTACCGACAATAAATTCGTCGTAGGACGGTCCATCGTCGTGGAATTCAATATTCCCAAAAAATTTGTCCTTAATGCTGATGTTATTTATTGTTCCGAATACAACCTAAAAAATAGAATCATTTCAGATACGAAATTCTCTTACCGCCTGGCAATCAAATTCACTTTCCTGAAAAAAGGTGAAAGAACACTACTGAGACAATTCATCAGCTCCATTGAACCTGATATTGATGAATCGGCGATTGCCAAAACGGAAAAAAAGGAGAAAAAAGAGGAAGATCTCGATGATGTTCTTAACGGTCTCGATCTGTAATCATAGTTAACTTTTTAAAATATGCAATGCCCTGATCAACCTTCTCATGTTGACCTTGTCACCATATTGAATCGTGTTGAATGAAATCCCGGCCTCATGATTTTGTTCTGAAAAGTATGTCTCATCCACCTTGCCCAATAATGAGAAATTAAAACTGTAAAATGTGAAATTCACAAGAACACTGTCTCCCCTTGTTACTCTCGCAGGCAATGATACCCTGGCCTTGTATTGCGAAATTGTCTTGAGAGTTGACATCATAAATTCATCAGTTCTTTTGTTAACCACTATGCATGGAATATCAATGGAAAAACCGGGCCCATTTTCCCAGTGCCTCAAATGTGGATTGAAATACGGTCTTCTAACTGCTGGAATAAGAAAATAAACAATAACCGCCAAACTGAAAACAAGCAGTATCAGTGATGAAAAATGTGGAAAATCCGCACTATAGGGCCAGGTAAATTCCATATACGTAATATGCATATAAACAGCATAGGCTTGGAGTGCCAGAAAAATAAAGTATGGCCACTTCCTGATATTTAGCAGCATTATTCCAGAAAGCGGAAAAAGTACCCAGAACTCAAACAACTCCCTGATTCCTGATATTTGAAAAACATTGCTTAAAATTGTCGCGAAAGAGAACCCCATGGTAACACGAAAAAAAACAATTTTAATAAGAGGTTCAAGAATCAAAAGAAGTCCTACTATTACAACTGCAAGAGGTTTTTTGAAGGTTTTTTTCACATCTCTTGTAACTGTTTCAGCCTCCCCGCCTGCAAAAACCTCCTCCGTATGGGAAATCAACTTATCCATATCCACGGGTTTTCCGAAAAATTTCACATTCCCCTTATACTTGTGAATTGGAACCACACTCTCAAATCTCTTGTCTGCGGAAAGAAATACCGTGGATATTTTCTTTTCATGAATAATATCTATGGCAAGCCCCAATTTGAATCCGTCACTTTCCGGAAGAATGATATCCAAAAAAAGAATATCCGGTCTTTCAAAGAGTATCCTCCTGAATCCCTCTTCAGCGGAGGTACAACTTTCCACATTGGTAAACCCCTTCTTCTTGAATGCCTCAGACAGAAGAAAAAGAAATGCCTCATCATCATCAATAATCAGGATTCTTTTATCTTTTGGATTTACCATCAGAACTCCCGTAATCTACTTTACATTTTCTGCTGCTATGGCAAACCTTTTCGCACCAGCAGACTTAGCTATATCCATAATTTCAATGGCCTTCCCAAGATGTGAATGACGATCCCCCTCAAAAATAACCAGATTGGATTTCGTTTCAGAAATCGCATTACGAATAGTCTCCATGAGATTTTCAAATTTAACCCTGCCTCCCTGGACAGAAACCTCACCATCCCTGTTCAATGAAACAATAATCGCAGTATTGTCCTTGGTTGACGTTGCAGAAGTGGTTTTAGGAATATCTATGTCAAGTCCGGATTCCAATGATATTGATGATGTCACCATAAAAATAATAAGCAAAACCAGCATAATATCAATTAGTGGAGTAAGATTGACATGTTCAATACTTTTTTCAATATTCTGCTCATCAAGCTTCAAGGCCATCAATACTCTCCGTGAATTTCCATCAATTCTTCAACCTGATTTTTAAAAATCAATACTGATTTTCCAAGAACGGCCTGAAAATAGTTATAAAAAACAAGGGACATAACAGCAACAAGGATACCACCGGCAGTTGTAATCAGCGCCTCTGCAAGCCCAGGGGCAATCACAACAAATCCACTTTTTCCGCTGTTGGCGATGGAGTTGAACGATCTCATAATGCCAACCACTGTTCCAAAAAGTCCCAAAAATGGTGCCACCGCTGCAACTGTAGCGAGAACCCACAAAAATCTTTTTAACCATTGTTGGGTTTCCATCAGTTTTCTGGAAATTCTCTGCTCTCTGACATCTTTTTTCATGGAAGTGGATTCCAGCATTGCAATATAGGGAACGGAAATAAATGACGTAACGCTGGAACAAACACCTTTGGCCTCGTGTATCTTCCTGTCACGAATAAGTTCCTCGATTTTTTGGTATAAAAACAAAGTCTGTCGTTTAAAAACGGAAACAGAGAAAAACTTCTCTATCGCAATTGCCCATACCAATATTGAACAAAAAAGCAACGGATACATCATAAACCCGCCGGCCTTAAAAAAATAAATAAAATCCATGGCTTACCCCAAAACAAAATCTATACTATATACATACATCACGATATTATAGGTGTAGTACACTGGCAAACAGTTTTGTGAAACAGGATAGCGTATGTTGATTAGACTTGAAACCAACAAATCAACCATCTCATTTTGGCTTCTGGCTTTTTTTCTTGTAACTCTGTCAGTTGGTGTCGGCATTAGTGCGCTTTTTCAAAACTCCCTGCAGATACCTGAAAATATCGGTCACCGCCTGCTGTTTAAATCAAGTGATTTTGAAAATATAAAAAAAATCATCCTGCAAAACCAACTTGGAACATTCCATTTAAAAAGGAATTATGAAACAGGAAAATGGGATATCTCACACCCGAGACATCTTCCTGCCAATCCAAAAACAGTACAAAACATCATCAACAGTCTATCTAATATAACCATTTTTAAAATCTTTCGTTTAGACAAGATCAACACTTCACACTACTCACTTGATAATCCTACAACGGTAATAACACTGGTTGAAAATGATAATGATGAACAAAAAATTAAATTCGGTCTCATTAACCCCGTCGATAATTCCACCTACATCACTCATTCCAGTCATAATGACATCTATCACATCAAGACACTTGATAATCCTGTTGAAACATATGTTCTTGCGGATTTCATTGATTCAAAAATATTTTCATTACCTTCGCAGGAGATAAGCAAAATAAATATTTACAGGGGCATTCGTAAAAATAATTTTCTTAATCTTACTATTTCAAAATCAAATAACGTCTGGCATGGAAAAAATAATCGTAAACTTTCAGAGAAAAAAATTAATAACTTCTTTAACAAACTAACGTCGCTCAAGAGTCATATTATTCTGGATAAAACCAGTGAAAGACTTGAAAAGAACCTCAATAAATACCTTAAAAACCCCCTGTATACTGTTGAGATTGAAGACACAAACAACAGCAAGACCACTTATATCGTCACGTCAGTTATAAATTCACTTCCTGAAGTAAAAATTGAAAAACGTCAGAACTTCATGATTAAAGCTTCCAACAGAAAATTTCCATATATTTTAAACAAGGATTTTCTAAACCTCTTCGCTCAAAAGCAAAGGGGTCTTCTTTAAAAAAACTCTCTCTATATCAAGATCAAGACAGAATTATTTGATTTCTTTATGGGGAGTATGCTTGCGTTCAAAACGACAATATTTTTTAAGTTCCAATCTTTCTGGATGTTGCTTTTTGTTTTTTGTCGAATGATAACGGCTAACTCCAGGCTGGCCGGATTTTCTACAACTTTGACATTCAAGATGAATGATTACTCTGGGTCCTTTACCTTTTTGGGCCACAACTTCCTCCAACGAATTATCTAACACTTTGAAATTAAAACGTGGTTAATTTACACAGAATCTTCCATGCTGGCAACAAAAAACTTTACTGAGTTGTCACACTAGCACTTGACAACCGCAATGATATCAGACAGATTACTCAAGTTGTTCCTGTATAAAATCAGGTTAATCCGCAGAGGTTAAAAATGAAAGAAAAAATACATCCAAAGTACGAAGATGTGACAGTAGAATGTGCGTGCGGTGCGTCGTTCCAAACCAAAAGTACCAAAAAACTGAGCAAAATAGACATTTGCTCCAACTGTCACCCATTCTATACCGGCAAACAGAAGATTCTTGATACTGAAGGCCGTATCGAAAAATTCCGCAAGAAGTTCGGACACACCTATACTGAGAAATTTAAAAAGTAGAATTACTGCTTCCAGATTGAAGGATTGTTGTGCCATTTGTAGAGAATGTCTTTATCATTCCCGGTGATTTTTTGTAAATCACAGGCAACGTTCACCAATGTCGTAAAATCTGTAAGAGAAAACAATGGCAGGGAATATTTTGAAAGTAATTCCCTAGAAGATTTCATCTGGTAATCCACAATACAAAAGCAGGCCTGTGGCACCAATCCTGCCCCCACTGCACCATCTATCGCAACACCAAGACTCTTTCCCTGGTTTACAAGATCTTCAATCAGAATGATTTTTTCACCTGAAACAAAGTCACCTTCAATCTGGTTTTGTTTTCCATGTCCTTTCGGTGCACTTCTTACGTAAATCATTGGAACGTGAAGTCGTTCGGAGACTATGGCAGCATGTGGTATTCCTGCTGTTGCCAGTCCGGCCACCTGATCAAAAACAACCTTGGATTCGTTAATCAACGAGACCAATTGCTCTGCCACAATCCCTCTCTCCTCGACGTGCGAGAGAATTTTTCTGTTGTCACAGTAAATCGGGCCTTTCAATCCCGAGGCATATGTAAACGGGTTCCCAGGGGACAACTGGACACAATTAAGCGATATCAACAACTTAGCAATTTCCAAACCAGTTTTTTCCATGAATTTCTCCAGTAATTTTTTCAATAATATTGCATAAAAAGCCTATAAATACTAGATTTTACAATAAGTTATGTGGAGAACGAATGTATAAAACAACGGTACTCACAATTTTTATCTTGTTACTTTTAATCTCATGCGCGCCGTCGTCGGAGAAATTCAATCCATTAAGCAGAACCAACCCTATTCTCAACGGTGTAAAGCTCAAGACGAAAAGTAGTGATCTGGATATCCACAACGACCACGCACTGTCCATCAGCAAAAAAGCACAACATCATTTGTTTCTCATGACAACGTCACAAAGATCTGACGAAAAAGGCGACAACCCATCCATCCTGGCAAACAAAATTGTCTATTTCAAACTTGAACAAAGCAAAATACAGATGTTTGAAAAAAGCGATACTGAAAAAAAAGACCAGTTACTTGCGGAATTTCCGGTAATAAAACAATTAAAAGATTCATTGCATTTTGATTTTGCCGGAGGGATTTCAAAAATATTCATTAAGCGCAGCACATTCACCGGCGAAGACGGATATGACAGGGAGCGGATTTTTAAAATCAACAAAAGCATCCTCTACAGTGCAAGTATCAAAGGCCCCAGACTAGTAATAGACCATTATGTGAAAATCGAAATTCCTGCCACAAATGGAAATAGTTTAAAAAAAATTCACATGAAATATTCGTTCAAAAGTTATCAAGAAAACAAAAACTTTACAGGACATCCTCACCCTGACCGAAGAAAAGTCTCTTTTTTTGAAACTCATCCATACGCCGGCAAATCATATATCACAAGATTTTCTCCAAATAAAAGAATCACTTTTTATCTCGCAGGAGACATTCCTTCAAAATATCTTAACGCTGTAAAAGACGGAATTCTCTACTGGAACAAGGTAGTAGGAAAAAAACTGATTGAAGTAAAATCACTTCCAAAAGAAGTTGATCCTCTTGCCCCGGATAAAAATGTGTTTAATTGGATCAATTCCCACTCTTTGAACTACGCCTACACCAACCTGTCCGTTAATCCGGTAACTGGAGAGATCTTAAAAGCCTATATCCACTTTCCATCTCTTGAAGGCACATCATATCACAGGTTGCTGAAAAATCTCGTTGAAGTAAAGGGCCCAACAGTCCCTAAAAAATTGGAACATCCATTCAAAATCAAACTTCAAAAATTCAAATCTGCCACCATCACCGTGGATAACATTGGCGGTCAGCTTGAAAAAATGACGGAGAACCTTCCACAATTGCTAACCACTTCCCTGCAACAGGATGTCGATGACAGTCTTTTCGAAAAAATTACAAGTGACATTATTCGCACCTTCGTTGCACATGAGATGGGACACGCTCTCGGTCTTCGCCACAACTTCGCCGGAAGTCTTGGCACCAATATCGGTCTTCAAAATCATGAAGACGTTTACAGCTATTACATCCACACAAGCAAACTTCCAAAAAACATTATTCCAACGGCTTCAGTAATGGACTATCTCCCGTTTTTATCTGCGGCCATGACGGGCTCATGGATAAAAAATGCCAAATCACCACTTCCGTACGATAGATGGGCATTTCATCTTGCTTATAACAGGTTCGTTCCAATCAAGAAAAAACTTCCATTTTGCTCTGATAGTGATCTGGAAAAATTCAAGGACTGTAACAAATTCGACCGCTTCAAAAACCCCATTCACGGAGCATGGTACGATTTCATGGATTCCATCCAGACAAGCGCATCAGGTCTTGTAAAAAAAGTTTACTCTCTTGAGAGAGAGACCTTTCTTGATATTTCACCTGACTCAGTTGGCACGACCATCGGACTTAATAGTGATATTCGAAACATCTCAAATAAGATGAAATCATTTTTAAGCTATTTTGAAAAAAACACTTCATATCTACAAATTTCCGAAGATGAACTTTTCAACCACCTGAAAATCACCTTGAAAGAAATGAGAAAGGATTTTGGCCAGCTTGCCCTGGAGCCATTCACTCCACGACATACAATTCAAAACGGTAAATCAACGCATGTAACCCCCATAGCTCAACAATACAGAAGTATTTTCATGGCAAGATTCCTTGATCTGGCCATGCATGACTCCACAGAAAAACACAATTTTGATGAAACCATGAAGCATATGGACAATTGCTTCAACCGCTTTGAAATGCAGACTCTTATGGTACACAACATTAATCTGCAACATTTCAGATTCCACTCCAACGAAAATGAAACACTCGACGAAAATTTTTCTGAATATCTCTTTCGTTTCTCATACAAGATCCTGTTCTCCGAAGGAAACACACCAATCACGCCAAAGTATGACTATACACGGTTAAACTTCAATATCAGAAAGCAGGCACTTGCTCTCCTTACACACAAATTCACCATATTGGATGAATATTCCGTAGATACTAATATTAAAAGAATTATTGAAAAACACAAAAATAACATTAAACAAATAGAGTCAATGGACAACGATCTTCCTTACGATTTTGAAAAATTTGTTGAAAACGAAAAAAGGATCTTTCTGCCTCTTATAAAACTTTCCAACTAAGAAGGCCGTCAAATACCCCAAGCGCTTTTTAGAAAATCCTCAACCTTTGTCCTTTCGTACTCGCCCAACCAATGATCATACAGAAGTATTTCCCCTAACACGACATCTGAAAATTCACTGGCCGTACCTGAATTGTTTTTTGCACCAATATAATAATCAAAGGTATAGCTTGTTGCAGTCGCCGTACCAGAAGCTGTATAAGTACCATCTAAAAACAGATCCAGGGCAGTCCCATCCCATCGCATGGTTGCAAGATAATTCACACCGGCAGCGAGTACAGGAGTGGAAATAAATATATTACTCCCACCGTGGGAAGCCGAAAGCTCGCCTGTACTACCAACATGTAGTTTGTTATCAAACGCGGGGCCATACGTCCCCATCAGGGTTTTCGTTGCACCAACACTTCCCAGGCGAAACACCATAAACAAGGTTCCTGATTCATATGGCTTCATCGTATCCGTCATTGGATAAAAATAATCGTTGGCACCGTCGAAAAGCATCATCCCCTTGTCAGTTGCAGCGGTGGCACTGTAAGTAGGTTGGGAAGCCACATTGGTATTAAGAAAATTTGTTATCGAACCAGGTCTGTCGTCCAACCAGCATCCAACGGTATTCCCATCAAAAACCTCTCCATCACAAGTCGCTGCATCAGTTTTCATTGAAAAGAATTTTATAGTATCAATCCACAATCTGCACCCTGGAACATCCATGGCCGGATGAAACATTTCTCCAAAATTAAACGCAGGCCCCACGCATTCCCCCACCTTTACCGACCCTCCGGGAGTGTAGGAAACTGAAATATTCACAAACTGTTCTCCCGGCCACACATCCTTAACAGTTTCGCCAATAATAAACGGTGACGAAAACGATGATTCAAGATTTCCAAAATTTGTATCAAGCGGAGGACAATGGTCAAGCTCGCTGTCAAATCCAATTATCTGAAACAAACGTCCGTGTCCGACAAGTACATCCGCCTCCAAAGTACCATCTGGAAACGGCACCAACCCCAAAACCATGTCCGGTCTGGCGACCTGATTGGTTGTCCCCTCCTCCTCACATGAGTTTATTGGAGGAAGTTCTGGATAAGTTACAAAAACGGCCCAGCAATCAAATTCACTGACATCATATGGATCTGGCAGACCAAAGTTCTTGTCCGAACTTTTTGCGTTCCTCATTGCCATGATCTTTTGAATCGATTTTTGATCGAATGCAATCCTGACTTTTGTTTTGTCACTTTTATCGCTTTTTGAGCAGGCAACAAACATTAACGCCATGATAATAAAAATTAAAAATTTCATTTTCATACTGACTCCCTAAAAATTCTTTCCAAAATAATCAAGATGGGCAAAATCAGAAATTTTCTTTCTTGGCGGAACAGGCTTTTCAAAAGACTCCGGTTTTCCAAGCGGAAGAGCGGCCACCAATTCATAATCTTCCGGAACCTCGAGAAGTTTTGCACATTCATCATGATTCATGGAACCAACGACAACCGACCCCAATCCCAGATCGTGTATCATAAGACTCATATTTTGCATGGCCATTCCAAGATCATACATGAACCACTCGTTGAACTTTGTTCTGGTCTCTCCGTTTTTACATCCTGAGATATTTTTTTTTGCCAGCGCCACAATAATGGCCGATGATTCAAAAGAACACCCACATGCAGGATTTTTTCTCGAATAAGTTTCAGTCACCTTTTTAATAAGTTCCTTGTCGCGAACAATAATAAATTCCCAGCATTGCGTATTTGCCCAGGATGGAGCAAGACTGGCGGCTTCAAGAATTTCCCTTATATCCTCGTCTGTCACGTGATAATCAACAAACTTCCGATGGCTTCTTCTCGTCATAATCGCTTTTTTTAGTTCCATAACTTCCCCTTATCCATTGTAATGCACACCGGTCACTTTATGTTTTTCCCACGTATAAAAACCCTTTCCTGTCTTGTCTCCAAGATGTCCTGCTTCAACCATTTTCACAAGAAGTGGACACGGCCTGTATTTGGAATCCTTAAAACCGTCATAAAGAACATTCATAATTGCAAGACAAATATCAAGACCTATAAAATCGGCAAGCTGGATCGGCCCCATTGGATGAGCCATTCCAAATTTCATAACATTATCCACTTCAACAGGCCCTGCAATACCTTCATGAATGCATGATATTGCTTCATTAAGCATTGGAAGCAATACACGGTTTGAAACAAACCCCGGAGAATCATTCACTTCAACTGGCACTTTTTCAAGTTTCTCCGTCAACTCCCTTGTAATACGATATGTCTCATCAGAGGTATCCATTCCACGAATAACCTCAACAAGTTTCATAACTGGTACCGGATTCATAAAATGCATTCCTATAAAACGCTCCGGGCGTCCGGATGCTTTCGCAAGCATGGTTATTGAGATGGAGGATGTATTTGTTCCAATCACAACTTCCGGGCGAAGAATTTCACCAAGACGTTTATGAACATCAAGTTTTATTTCATGATTTTCAGAAACAGCTTCCACTACAAAATCACAATCCCTGGCGTCCTTAAGATTGACAGACATGGACAATCGATTCGTAACCGCACGAGCATCGTCGGTGGTTATTTTTTCTTTTTTAACCATCATTTGAAGAGATCTATCAATACTGGTTCTGGCACGATCAAGAAATTCCTGTTTGATGTCAATCATGAGAACATCATAACCGATCCCGGCAAAAACCTGCGCAATACCGTTTCCCATGGTTCCTGTTCCAATAACACCAATTTTTTTGATTTTACCTATTATATTGGACATATATCTTATCTCCGGGCTTAAGTATAAAGTTTGTCAGGATCAACATCTTCCCTGAGTACTCTTAATTCTTCCTCTGTCGGCGGTTCATTTTGAGTCACTTTATCTGCAATCAAAAGCTCAAACCCTGTATTTTCCCTCACATCATCCACAGTAACACCGGGATTCACTGAAAGAAGTTTCATTCTTTTTGTTTCATCATCAAAACCCATGATACCAAGAGAGGTAATCACCCTGTATGGCCCGCTTCCTGGAGGAAGACCTGCCTCTTCCCTGGCACCGGGGCCGGAAAGATATCCAGGGGTGGTGATAAAATCTATTTTGGGAATAAATCTTCGTTTATCATGAATCATAATCGCAATGGTTCTCCAACAAAGTGAACCGATATCATTTGCCCCACCAGATCCCGGAAATCTCACCTTGGGATTTTCCTGCGGGCCAAGCACGGTGGAATTTATATTTCCATACATATCCATCTGCGCTCCACCTATAAAACCAAATTCTATCATTCCTCTTTGCGCCATCTCCATAACATCTGAAATTTTTCCGGCCGCAAGGGCACGGTGAAATGTTCTTGAGTCGCCTACCGCCAGCGGTAGCTCTTCCATGGATGCCCCAATTCCACCAAATTCAAAAATTGAAACCAGATTGGGTGTATAAAGTCTCTTTGCAAGAGCACCGGCAAGCATAGGAATACCCGTACCTATAAAGGCTGCTTTATTGTCTTCCATCTGTCTGGCTGAAATGCATATCAGAAGTTCACTTGGATTATAATCACTCATAACTACCTTCCCTTTGCCTGTCTTTTGAATTCTTCAAGTTTTGAGATGCCAACTTTTTCCATATAGGCCTCATGTGTTTTTACATCATGAATCCACTCATCAAAATATTCGTTGGCCCCTTCTTCCGTTTTACACTTTTTATAGTAGTCCTTGAGATGCTCATCGTCCCTCCAGTAAACATAATTCATCTCTCCCGGATGCGCTCCAAAGGGTGCGTGAACAACAGCGTCTGTCAAAAAATATGGAATGATATTTCTATCAGGATATTGTTTAAAGTATTCGTTATCAACAATCTCTTCAGCAGAGATAATAAGTTTCTT
>JAGLPP010000033.1 GCA_023137315.1 Bacteriovoracaceae bacterium | reverse complement strand
TGGCAGCGGAATATTTAAACGTATCGGAACCAAGCATTGATTTTGTCGGTATAAATGGAACTCCCATGGCCCCTGCGATCATTCTCCACGACAAGGCGGCATTGGACCACTCGACAATTTTAACATTTCCACTTTCAGCAGCACGACGAAGGATGGGTGAAGTTCCGTAAACCTCCCAGCCAATATACGTATGATCCATTTCTGTAACAAGACCGGCCCCAAGAAGATAATCCGCCTCCAAAACACCCTGGCCTACAAAACGAAGAGGTTTGATTTTTTGTCTTACGATTTCACGCGTAAGAGACAACGGACAACGAACAGTTCCGTAGAGTTCTATACCCAGATAGTCATTTGGTTTTACAAAATTAGAGATGGCATCGAAATGATTCATCAGCTTGTCTTTAAGCTGGTATTTTTTTTCATTTCTCATGTAATCCCGAACTTTATTTGGGTCAGGATTGCAGATAAGCTTTCCCTTTCCGGATTCAATAGTTTCCATAATTCACCACTTGTTGAGTTTTTTCGAACCGTTATTTTTTAGCATATAGTGATGAAAAGAACTAGAAAACAATCACTCTTTTTTCGCAAGTCGTTGAAATCATAGCTGAAATTTTTGTTGAAAAATGTCTCTTTTCGGCTGAGGCAATATGTCTCCCAAGGTTTTCCATCCGGGATTCATATTTTTGAAAAACAGCTACACGCCAACCAAACTTATCGGTTTTTATGAGATTTTCCTTAAAATGGATAGTTGCTTTAAATAATATTTATAGGATTCTTATCACCTTTTTTATATGGAATCCTCCAGTCAATTAATTCCAAGTATCACCTCCGGTACTATCCTGATAAAATTATCCCATGCATATTAAGCATAAATTTTTTTTCTGTCTCCTGTTACCTCTTCTGGTTATATTCAGTGGTTGCTCAACTAATTTCAAATACCCGACAAATCGTTTTTCAACCCCGGAAAACCGCGAAGGTGGAAATATCTCCACCGAAGTTATCTGGACCGGTGCCTGGAAAACCAGATTGACGGACGATCTGTCAGTTGAAGTTTTGAGACCTTACACCTCAAATACAGAACCTTCCTCCACTATTGAGTGGTTAAGCACTTTCGCTTTTTTTGATCTTTTTAATCTTGAAATCGATTATATACATGATGGCCCAATGATGTTTATGGGGAAACTTCAATTTCTCGGCGACCCGGCACCTGCCGGCGCAGGAAATTTCTCCATGGCCGCAAGAATGGGCTGGGGACACGCAATTGCCGGAGAAGAGGTTCCAAAAGAGGATATTCATACCGGCGTCAAACAACAAAAAGTTTACACAAAAACCGGGACATGGATGAACTACGAACTTCTTCTCGGTATTCGTTTATGGAATCCGTTTCTCCTCTATGCCGGAGGTTTCTACAATACCTTCAGCGTAAAACTCATGACCGATAAAGGAACCACCGAACAAATGATTGATGGCGGAGGGGTACAATTTGGCGGACATGTTGGTTTTGAACTTACCTTCGCCTTTTTATCATGGAAGACCAACGTATCGTGGTCTAAAATCAGTGATGACCGTGACGGTATATATGAAAATCCAAGAGAGGATTTGTTCTACGGAACCTCTCTTGCGTTTAACTTCTAAAATTACTGGTCATTCCTGTTCCTGTTATTTTTCTCCCAGTCATTTCGACTAATTCTTTCTGACATGCCTGGTACATCTTCAGTTTTACTTGAATTGGACATACCAACAACAGCAACAGAATCGGAATGGGAAAATAAAAAATTTATTATCTCCGGCATAACTTCAATGGCATACCCCTTATCACGATATTCAGGAAGAAGCTTCAAATCAAAATCACTGGTTCCTTCATCACCAATCTCACCCATCATACATTCGCCTATCGCAACATTCTCTTCCTTCAAAATAACTATCAGCTTTTTATTCCAAACACGTCCGGACATGTTTCCATTAAGCTTATCAAGTATATAATCTGGTTCCTGAAGTCCAACAATCTGTTGGTCATTCCAAAGTCTCATAAAGAATTCAACATCTCTCATTGCTGGAGTGGCCCTTCTAATCATCAAATGTTCTGTTTCAAAAATCATTTCTCCCCCACATTTATTATCGGCCCATTTTAAATTAACAATAGGGTGTAACTACATATTTTTCATAACTGTGCAATATTTCGTACGTTAGTGGATTGCGTAGGTAAGAATATCCTATATTATGTAACTCTAACAAAACTCACACTGGAGCAAAAAATTAAAACGGGAATTTATTTTATATCCATTCCAAGTCTTCTAATATCACTTATTCCGCTTATCGCCGTAATTGGAATCCACTGGTTGTGGTCCCAAAAACCATTGAACATTCTTTATGCGACTGGAAGGATGTTGCTCCAACTCACATTGGTTGGTTTTGTTCTTACATTTATCTTTAAAACACAAAATATTTTTATTATAGGCATCATACTCCTTGTAATGACAACAACCGCCAGTTGGATTGCGCTACGACCAGTGGCACACAAGCGAAAGGAGACTTTTTTCAAGGCATTCATCTCGCTTCTTTTGGTCGGGCTCTCATTTCTTGCATTTATCATTTTTGTAGTGATCCGTCCCAAACCATGGTACCTGCCCACTTACCTCATTCCTCTGGCTGGCATGATTTTTTCAAATTCAATGAATACAATGAGTCTTTCAGCTGAAAGATTCATGAAAGAAATCGAAAATGGAACAGAGTACGAGCATGCGAGAAAAATCGCATGGAGAACAGGGCTTATTCCTCTTACAAACACCTTTTTGGCCGTAGGTCTTGTCTCACTTCCTGGAATGATGACCGGACAAATTCTGGCCGGAATCGACCCTCTGATTGCTGTTCGTTATCAGATTCTCGTCATGGCAATTTTATATGGAGCAGGAGGACTTTCGACGGCACTTTTTCTTTATCTTCTCAATGGATATGCTGATAAGAACAAGATCGCTTAAAGCATCCTGTAATCCATTTCCGGATAGGTTCCTTCTGGACATTTTGAAATCCATCCGTCCAAAGTCAAAAGAAGTTTGGGAATATCCCTTGGCAGAATTCCTGAGAGAGGAAACTGGTTGGAGACATGATTTGCACGAAAAATGGATCTTGCACCATCCATGCCTTCAATACCACAAAGGATATCACGCATTTCAACAAGCAGTTCCCTGTGGGTTAAAGGAGAAATCTTTCCTTTTTTAATCATACGATCATAAGGGGAATCTGGAATAACCGTTGTTGTAAGAAAGGATAGAAAATCCGGTCTCACAATTTTTACGACCTCCGCAGTCTCACTGCAATGCTCTTTTGAAAGCTCACGTCCTGCCACACCGAGCATGACAATCATGGATATCTTAAAACCTGCTTCTTTTATCTTCAGCGATCCTTTGATCATATCATCTCTGGTGTTACCCTTCACAATAAGTTTTAACACCTTGTCAGAACCAGATTCCAATCCGAGATAAACAATACCAAGTCCGGCATCACACAGTTCCTTTAATTCATCTTCGGACTTATCAAGCATGTTCTGTGCAGTTGCGTAGACTCCAACCCTTACAATTTCCGGAAAATATTTTTTTATCTCACGTACTGCCTTGAAAAGATTTTCTGTCGGTGCGTTTAAGGCATCACCATCACATAGAAAGGCCTTCCTTGGATAATGGCCCATTTTATCAAACCATTTCCTTGCACTTTTTATCTCCTCAACAACCTTTTCGATTGGGCGCTCAAGATATTTTTTCGTACGGTACATTCCACAGTATGTACATTTATTATGAGAACACCCCAGTGTTACCTGAACCAACAAGCTTTCGGATTCCGACGGAGGTCGAAAAAGTGGAGTATCATAATCTATCGGACTTCCAAACATTACGTTACCGATTTTAATTCAATGGCCGAGATAACAATTCTTTGAATCTCACTTGTTCCTTCATAGATCTCTGTAATTTTGGCATCACGAAAATGGCGCTCAAGAGGATATTCCTTGGTATAGCCGTTACCGCCACATATCTGGATCGCCTTGGTGGTAATCCACATGGCGGCCTCTGCGGCATATAGTTTTGCCATGGCCGAATGTTTGGAAAATTGGTCTCCCAAATCTTTTCTATGGGAGGAATCATAGGTTAGAAGTTTTGCTGCCTGAAGACGGGTCGCCATATCCGCCAGCATAAACTGCAGTCCCTGCTGTTTGCAAATTGGCACACCAAATTGAACTCTTTCAGTGGAATAACGAAGAGCATAGCGGTAGGCGGCCTCTGAAATTCCAATGGCCTGTGCAGCAATCCCCAAGCGCCCGCTATCCAAAGTACTCATGGCAATCTTGAAACCCTTTTCAAGGTCTCCTAAAAGATTTTCCTTTGGAACCTTCACCTTTTCAAAAAGAATTTGTGCGGTGGAAGAACCTTTGATCCCAAGTTTTTCCTCACATTTTTGAACTTCATAACCTGGAGTGTTGGTCTCCACAATAAAAGCGGAAATTCCCTTGTGATTATCAGTTTTGGTCGTCTTGGCAAAAACAATCGCCAACGTCGCCTCACGACCGTTGGTTATAAAATTTTTAAGTCCTGAAATTTCGTAGTGGTCACCTTTATCCACGGCCATTGTAGTAAGAGCACCGGGGTCGGAGCCGGCATTAGGTTCCGACAGACAAAAACATCCAATATGCTTGCCTGCTGCAAGTTCGGGAAGATATTTTTTCTTTTGCTTCTCATTTCCAAACTGAAGAATTGGCGTAATACAAAGTGAGTTTTGAACAGAAACAAAAACACCTGTGGAGGCACAACCTCGGGAAAGCTCTTCAATGATGATTGCGTATGAAACATTGTCCATACCGGCCCCACCATATTCTTCAGGAACATAAATTCCCATAAAACCATTCTCACTCAGTTGAGTGATCACGTTCTTTGGAATCTTTTCTTCCTTGTCAATTTTAGAAGCAATTGGAACAAGTTCACCGTCGGAAAAAGACGCGGCCATATCCCTGATTTCCTGATATTGCGTATCGTAATTCATACCTACCACCATTTGTTAAAATAAAAGAAGTTAACACTTATTATACCAATCGCGATTCATTTTTCAAGTGCACCGCCATGCGCAAGTTGCTCCATCACTCTTTGAATGATATTTTTTGTGGATGAAATTTCTCTTTCTTTTATCATTAGCATTCACCTGCCTTAATGCTTTTGCCGTAAGGCCTGAGAAATTTTATAATCCCATCATAAAAATCTGCCCTCTTTATGAGCTTGGAATCGGCGTTTTTCATACCACATTTCCACATTATCCCGGTGCCGAAAGCAATCGCAAACTAACCATTCCTTTTCCTTCTGCTATCTACAGAGGGGACATTCTTAGGGCAAAAAAAGACGAGGGAATAAGGGGAAGATTTTTAAAAAGTGAACATTTCGAGCTGGATGTCAGTTTTGACGGAACTTTTCAATCGAGCGAAAAACACAATGAGGCCCGCAAGGGAATGCCTGATCTTGATACAGTTATTGAATTCGGGCCGAAACTAACATGGCATGTTTTAAAACCAAAAAAATTTTCACCATTTTCCATCGACATGAATTTTGCCATCCGATACATTTTCTCAAGCGACATTCAAAATTGGAATGACCGTGGACTTGCTTTCAATCCATTTTTATCTTTCAAATATGAGGATCTTTTTAAAGATGAATCTCTACTTATGTTTTCCATCAATGCCAAATTTGCCACACAAAAACTCCATCATTACTACTACGGAGTCGATAAAATCCATGAAACAAACACACGCCCAGTGTGGCACGCCAAATCCGGATACATGGAAACATCCACGTCATTTGCGACATTCTGGCCAATCAAGTGGGATATCTGGATATTTGGCGGTATCATCCAGGCCTTTTACAACAACGCCAAAAATAAAAACAGTCCGCTTCATGCAAGGGATGAAACAACCTCGATTATTGTTGGATTCTACTGGAACTTTCTTAAATCGAAGATTCTTGTTATCGACTAAACCTCGTACTGATCCCAGTCATCACAAAAAGTCCTGATCGTCTGAAATGTCCCGGCATTCATGGCAAGATAGTGATGGGTGTAGATTTTGTAATCATCAATCTTGGATTGAAGATATTTTTTCTCCTCACCATCATCTGCCGACTCCAGCATCCCCTTCGCTTTTATGGCATGATCCAAAAGAATCCAGGAGATTATAATTCTTGCGCAATAATTCAAAAAATCAACACTGGAACCAAGAATCGGCGCCATCTTTTTATCGCGGGCAAAACCTGCATAAACTTCAAGAATATCCTGCGTCTTTTCCAGTGAAATTTTAAGAAGTCCCAACTCCTCTTTCCACTCACGGCACTTTGGATCAGAAATGGTAGCAGACACCTTGCCGGCAAGATTCATGAGGGCCTTGCCTCCATCTTTCAAGACTTTTCTTGTCACAAAATCCAGTGCCTGAACACCGTTGGTTCCCTCATAGATTGCGGCAACCTTGGAATCCCTGGCAAATTGTTCGATGCCATATTCACTGCAGTAGCCATAACCTCCGTGCACCTGAATAGCATCCACGGAAACGTTAAAACCTTCATCTGTACAATAGGCCTTGCAAATCGGGGTTAAAAGAGCGATTTCAGCGGAACAATCCTCTCCACGTTCCTCCCTGTCAAAAAGATCGGACGTATATAAGTTAAGAGCACGCATACCGCGCGTCTGGGCACGCATTTTAAGAAGCATTCTTTTTACGTCAGGAAGATTCATTATCTCTGTTTTAAACTGTGTACGCTCCCTGGCATATTGCTCGGTTAATTGATAAACAAGATTCCCCTGGGCATCCCCTTGAATTCCGCAATAGAGTCTTACCTCGTTCATCATGAGAAACATATTTGCCATACCTTCACATTCATTGCCTATAATCTCACCAATACAATTATTATTTTCACCAAAAACAAGTTCACATGTCGGGGATGCATGAATTCCCATCTTCTCTTCAATCTTGTTACAACAAACATCGTTAAACTCTCCCAATGAACCATCATCGTTTACACGAAATTTGGGAACGGCAAACAGTGAAATTCCCCTGGTTCCATCTGGGGCCCCCGGGGTTCTGGCAAGTACCAAATGAACAATATTTTCATAGATGTCATTTTCACCAGCGGAAACAAAAAGCTTCACTCCGCTTATTTTATATTTTCCATCTCCTGTCGGTGTCGCCGTAGACCGAAGATTTCCCACATCTGAACCGGCACCTGCCTCGGTAAGACACATGGTTCCACTCCACTGTCCGCTCATCATCTTGGGAATAAACATTTCCTTCTGTTTGTCTGTTCCAAGTTTAATAAAAATGTTCTGTGCACCCCGGGTAAGCTCGGTGAAAATACTGTAAGCAGTATTGGCCCCGGTTAAAAGTGAAAGACAACCAACAGTCAAAGAATGTGGAGCTGGAGTTCCACCAATTTCCTCTGGATAACCAATTCCGTACAAACCATTTTCAAAAAATTTCCTGTTCAGGCTCTTAAAGCATTCAGGAGTGACAACCTTGCCATCAACAAACTTCACTCCTTCCCTGTCCCCATGCTCGCGCGCAGGCCATACTTCGTTACCAACAAATTTATCAAACTCCCCTACAATGGATTTTATATCGGCCTCTTCGTAGTTTTCATCATTTTTATGGACTTCCAGAAAATCACAAAGATTAAAATAAATATCCCTAAGATCGGTTTTATACACTGCCATATCATTTCCTTTGTTAATAGATGTCAGGCCATTATTGTAAACTATCCGGAAAGACGTTTTAAGGTTTTTTTAGTATCATGCCTGAAAAAATCCTTTCCAAGATATTTTTTCATACTGGAGTTATCAATAAGGCATGCAAATTTTAGATAATCCACCAAATATTCCGGCATAAAATTACCAAATTTTCGAACGATACCGGCAACACTCCCCAAAAGAAAAAATGGTATCCTGAATCCTGAAGATCCAATAATTTTTTTCGCCTGTAGAATGGAAACATACTCATCCGGAGCAACATTATAAACCCCGGTTGGAAGCTTTTCGACCCCAACCGTCAAAACCCGGGCCATGTCGTCCTCGTCGATAAACTGGAACATCGGATTAAAATCCATTGGAACAGGAACATAATCTGATTTCAGATATTGATTTATCGTATTATTAATATTTGGTCCGACAATATGACATGGACGAAGAATAATAGTCTTGATGCTATCACGATTTTTCCACATCCAATTTGAAGAGATCCTGTCCATCTCAACGACATCATGAAGATCCGGATACTTTAAAGAAGCACGAAGTGGATCATCTTCGCAAATAAAAACAGGGTTATCAGAGATAGCACCATAAACATAGGACGTGGACAGAACAACAACCTTCTTCACCATGAACTTTAAACACAAATCAAGAATAAGATTGGTTCCAATTACATTGAATTTGACACGTTTTTTCTCCAAACCTTCGATAAGCAATATTGTATTTGGAATTCTTCCAAGATGATATACCAGATCAAAGACATTATTTCTAAAAAGTGCTTCAAAACTGCTTCTTGTATAGCGAATTTGAATGAAGGTAAGATTTTTTACATTCAGATTCTTTCCCGGGCCCCTTGTATCAACTCCAACAATCCTTGCTCCTGGATATTTTCTGGCAAGTTTTTTGGCGGTCAATTGCGCAAGACCACCAGCTATACCTATTATTAAAATTGTTTTTACCTCTTCTTTCTTAACCATTACAAACTTCTTTTTACATCAATGCCCAGTTTATCAAACAAAGGCGAAGTCCTTCTTTTTGAAAGACCTTCTTTAAGCATGGATTTAATATCAGTTCTTATATTTTTGATATGATTATCAACAAGCGAATCAATTGCATTATGAGAAAGTTTTTTAGGAATGGTATAAGGTTTGCCGATATAAATATCCACGGGAGACGGCATTGGCAGAAGTCCCAACGGCCCCAGAAACGGAAAAAGTGGTGTCACTGGAAAAATTGGAAGCTTCATCAATTTTGCCAAACTTCTGAAATGTTTCACATATGGATAAAATTCCTCGGCACCGACCACCGCAACAGGGAGAATATCAACATCATGAGCAAGAGCAAGACGGAAAAAACCCTTTGTAAATGGTTTCAGTTTGTAGAAATCCTTTGTATCTTTTGCAACTCCCTTGATACCTTCAGGAAAAATCAAAACACTCTCATCTCTTTTTAAAAGCCATTCACAATTTTTGCGTTCCCCCAAAACCGAACCGTATCGTGACATCATATCTCCAATAAACGGCATGGCCGATACAAAACGCTCCACCATCGCGCGTAGCATTCTTGGATTTCTCATTTCAAGAGCAAATGCCATGCTGATTAAAAGTCCATCAACGGCAATCTGTCCTGAGTGATTCGAGACAACCATATATTGTTTTTGACCAACATTACTCTTACCATGCACTTTCACCTGGAAGTACTTTCGATACAATGGAAACATAATATGATAAAATTTTTCAATAAAACCAAGGTCCAATCCCCACGGATCGGAATTATCCTCATAGCGTTTTTTTAAATTTCTGATGACTGAGGATATTTTTTTTTCATCCGCCGTGGTCATCTTAAAATACTTTATTCCCTTTATAAACTCATTCAGCATAAATGCCCTGTGTAATTTCAAACGGTTACCTGATCGTGTAAGAAAAACTCTATCACAATAAGAGAAAAATTTAGCCTACCGGAAAAATTTGTAGGTCATCAGAAGTTCGTTGAAATCTTGCCAAAAAGCACTCGTTTTCGTATAAATTGAACACTTTTTAAATCTATCAGGAGACTCTAGTGGCAAATCCCAAAATAATCACTGCCGAAGAAGCTGCGGCATTAGTAGAGGAAAAATGTCGACTTATGTGTGGTGCCTTCCTCGCAGTAGGTAGCCCGAAAAACATAATCGACGCGCTTGTAAAGCAGGGTACCAAAAACCTGCATCTAATCGCAATAGCCCCCGACTACGATGACAAGGGTATGGGTAAACTGGTTGCCAGCGGGCAGGTAACATCAATGCAAATTTCCTGGCATGGTTCCAACAGAGCATCCCAGAATGGTTTCAATTCCGGCGAAATCGACATTGAATTCAATCCACAGGGAATCCTTATGGAAAGAATCCGTGCATCCGGCGCAGGTCTCGGAGGATTTCTCTCACCTGTCGGACTCAACACAGTTATCGAGGAAAAACGCGGAACCATTGAACTGGACGGCAAAAAATGGGTTCTTGAAAGACCAATACATGGCGATATAGCCATTTTACGTGCAAAAAAGGCCGACAAGTTGGGAAACCTCACCTTCTCCAAAACGGCCAGAAATTGCAATCCAGTTATGGCCATGGCGGCAAAGACAGTAATAGTTGAAGTGGATGAAATTGTGGAAACCGGGGAAATTGATCCTGAGCATGTGATCAGCCCTTCCGTATTTACCGATTATCTTGTTCTTCATAAATAAAAAAGGAAATTATCATGTTGGATAAAAATCAAACGCAAAACCTGATAGCAAAAAGACTGGCCAGGGAATTACACGATGGTGACGTGGTCAATCTCGGAATAGGCATTCCAACATTGATTCCAAACCATCTTCCTGAAGATATACACATTATAACCCATTCGGAAAACGGTATCGTTGGATTCGGAGAAACACCGGAACCAGGCAAGGAAGATCCTGATCTTACCAACGCCGGTGCCGGTTTTATCACCGAGATTCCAGGAACCGCTTTTGTTGATTCTGCATTAAGTTTTGCCATAATCCGTGGAGGTCACCTGAATCTTACCGTTCTTGGAGCACTTCAAGTGGATCAGGAAGGCTCAATTGCCAATTGGATGATCCCTGGTAAATTTGTTCCTGGCATCGGCGGGGCAATGGACCTGTGTGCCGGAAGCCCAAGAGTCCTGGCGGCCACAACTCACATGGACAAACACGGAAACTCTAAAATTCTGAAAAAATGTACACTTCCCCTGACGTGCTCCAAATGTGTCTCACTAATTGTCACTGACATGGCCGTTATGGAGGTCACAAAAACCGGACTTGTCCTGAAAGAAATCTCCTACTGGACAAATATTGAGGATGTAAAAAAGGCAACTGAAGCCGATCTGATCATCCCGGAAAATGTCGGTACTTTCGAATAATTAATTTTTAAAATATTCTCAATGTTTGACGTTTTTACTCCGATAAACATGTATGAGCGTCGATTTCATGCGCAAGTATTTGTTTTTTCTTATTGCCATTGTTTTTTTTGGTTATCTATCCATCTTTATCACGATGGACGGATATACCCCGTCAAAAACAGACCGCGCTCCGGCCGATTCTGGAAATATCACCCTATCAGAAAATTTTTCCATCACTCAAACCCAGCTAAAAGAACTTGAACAAAAATTCGAAAAATTTGCAGAAGAAAAATATATGCACCACTGGACCTCAATCAGCAACGGAATCCGATGGACACTGCAGGGAAATTTCGGCAAGGGGGAGATGGATTTTCTAAACACCCCCACTGGAAGAAAACAGGTATACGGTTCCGGTTTTTATCTCGCAGAAGACCCAAGAAGCTCCCGCAATTTTGGAGACTTCCCTGTTGCCGTCAAACTAAAAAAGGGAACACCAATCTATGATGAGAACATCGCCGAAAAAATTCTCGGAAAATCTCTGTCTGAAAATGAAATCACCGAACTCGGAAAACATCTACCATTTGTAAGGAATGTCACAGATGACTGGTGGCTCACTCACCACCCGGAAAATTCGAGTGAACTCGTCTACGCTGCGATAATTAATCCTGAAACGACCTTTAAAACAAAGAATCTTCCTTCACTTCGTCACTTTTACGAACAATTGTGGAATGGCGTCAGGGAAAACCCTGACGGAAAATATCTCAACAGTCTGATAGGACTATCCACTTATATGGATGGAATTTCCTACATACGCGCCCTCAAGGTCAATCCAGGCAATCCGTGGGCGGAGTTTGAACCGGAGCATTTCGAAAAATTCAAAAATACCCAGGAATATTTCACCTACAACATCATTGAAGCACACAAAATATATAAGGGTCTTGATTCATACGGTGAAATGGAAGAGAAAGACCGTATGAAGCTTTATTGGAAGAAAAAGCCACGTATTACTGACAATAAAAAATTTAGTGATGAAAAGTTCTCCAGGGAAGAATGGATAAAACACCAAAAAGAAAATATCATTCCGGAAATTTACAGAAGAATTTCAGGCAACCTCGAAGGATTTGTCTACAGAAACGAAGGCGTTTCTGCAGCGGGAGGTTCAAGACAGAATGGCACTTTCCTTGCGTCAACCGCACAAACCGCTGTACTAAAAAATAATAATTATCTTGAAGTTCATGCAAAATCACATCCATCAGGAGATGGTTTTTTAGTCAAGTACTTCTACCCTGATGCCCTTCATTACAAACAACTTAAGGGGATTATATCGGACAAGCTGTACGAAACGCTTGAAAAAACCGATCCCGATGAACTACTGGAAAAAAAACACGACCTGAGAAAAAAACTGAACAGTCAGATTATAGATGAACTTCTCGATGACGTTCTTGACCGCTATTACAATACCAGTGTCGATTTCAAAAAAGATAAATCCATGGAATTAGCGAAAGACCTCATCAGTATCCACCCATTTGAAAACTTCAATGGTAGAACAATTCGCTTCTGGATAAATCTCGCCCACATGGAACAGGGAACGGCTGGACCATGGTCCTTTTTAAACGATTTTGACCTCCTTCTAAGCCCCATCATGCAAAAAAAGATTGCAACGAAAGGAAATGAATTTCATAACAAGCTTCGCAACAGGCTACTTTCGGAACTTCTCATTTCAAAAGGCACTCGTGGACCGCCACCTGCGTATCATGATATTGATATGCTCGAAGATCTTTTCAAATCGCTCGAACCACTTGGATTTGATCCTGAAAAGAAGATCACATGGGACAACTCATGGAACCATTTAATCCGTGACAGAAAATTTACGGAGCTTTTTGATGAAATAATCGGGAAAAGCTGGCGTTATGCCGACATGGAAAGTGTTTTACTGGTCTTTTCCACCTTTGAAGATAAAAAATTTTTGAACAACTATCTGGGAAAAATCACCAAATTCGGATTCTTTGAACGTATCAACAAGGACATCATTGATGAATTCATCTCCAACAACATAAACAGTATCGACGACACATGGTATAAGGGCCTGGGAATCCTGTATAAAAACGTTGATCATAAATTAAAAAAGATCATCTCCAGCAGGACCAGGGATATTCTGGTAAACAATCCTCACTGGTCATCGAAAAACCTGATTGAACTTGTTTTTGATATCTCAGGACATATCGATCCTTTAGACCGTGTTTTCCATGAATTTTTAACAACAATCGCCACCACCCCAAATCTAATCAAAAGAAAAGATGATCTTTTAACCGGGATATATGACAGTTTTCTCGAAAAATCCGGTTACGGAAATTACGACATTGAAGACTGTCTTGGTATCGCAAAAAATCGTATTCTACTCTCCGAAACGCCAACACAAACCATGCAGGAAATTTTGGAGAAGGCCTTTAAATTGCAGCAAAAAGAGGAAAGTAAAGACCGAATGGCATTTATTTCACGCATATCCTCAAGTCATCTTGATATTGTCTTGGATAATGACGACGAACTTGGACAATTCCTTAAATTGATCGCAAGTGACGAAAGGATCCTCGGCCACATCGACACAAAAAAGAGTAAGTGGGACAAGTTTATAACCAAAAACAGTGTCTCCCTGGCAAACGAAAAAATTATGAATGAATTACGCCCAATCCTTTATATGAAATTTTTAGAGCAAAATTTTTTTGGATACAATGATATGAATCTGTGTCTTGAAATAGCAATACGTTACATCAGGGAGAATAAAACAAAGAACCTCTTTGACAATTTTAAATATATCA
>JAGLPP010000032.1 GCA_023137315.1 Bacteriovoracaceae bacterium | reverse complement strand
CATCGACCAGTCCATGAAAAAAATAATAGAGGATAGTTATCAAAAACATTTCGTTCCACAACTCTTTACCAGCATGATTGATGACATCAACGAGACTGATTATGCCGAAAAAATTCTAAAACTGGTTGAAGAAAAACCGTATAATCAATATGTTGATACCGCAAATAAATCGTGGATAAAACTTCTGACAGATGCGCGATGGAAATCACTTGACTCCCTCCGACACAAAATTCTTACAGAATCCACATATGTCTCACTTGAAAAACTGGAATTCGGCCGTCATTCGACCGACAAGTGCATTATACATGCCATGAAATATATCGACACAAAAAAGGATGAACGAGGTACCCGGTTTAAAAAAATCCTGGAAGAGTCCATCAAATATAATGAACAAAATTTTAACAGCGATCGTTTAAAATTCATCCGCTCGGTTCTTTCCCTGTACGCAAACAGCATTGATAATACCGATCAAGCCGAGGAATTTATCAATTATCTCATGAACGATCCGAACAAAATGAAATATTACACCCCCTCATCTGACAGTCTGAACAATTTTTTTAAAAAATACCAGCATTTAAAAAACTTCCCTGGTTTCCATGACGAACTAAACTTAACTTTCATTCAACATTTTGAATTCGGCCGTCACAAAAGTGATGAAGTTGTAAAAGCGGCAATTGATTTTATAGATAACGGCCAGGATAAAATCACACGACTAAAAAGAATATCAGGAGATGCTTTAAAAATACACCAACTTGAATCTGATGCCGATGTGAAAATATTCATCGAGATGGTTTTTATGAAAATGACTAATAAATTAAAAAGTAAAGAGGATCATAAAGCCTTTCTTGATTTTATATCTTCAGACGAAAATCTCACTCCTTATATTGATCTGGAGCTGAAAAGGTGGCATGACTATCTACACGATCATTCAATACTGAAAAAAGAAAAATCCGACATCGTAAAGACTATTTACAAGAACTATATAGTGCATAACAAATGCGGTTATTTCAAAGTAAAAGAATGTATCAGTGCATCCAAAGAGCTTTATAAAATTGATCAAAAAACATTTGATGAATTATATGAGCTTGCCAAAGAAATGCAGAAAGCAAAAAATGACCCTGATCGAACAAGATTTATCAAAAGCTGCGAAAGTATCATTCAAGGATTTATTTAAAAACAGTGCCGGTTTACCCCGGCACTGTTTTTTTCTATATTTATTTTCCCAAACTTGGAAGAAATTCATCACATCTGTATAGCTCACTATATGCATGCTCAAGGACTTCCGCTTCATCAAGACTGTTGTTGAAGTAAACCATAAGTCTTCCCATGGATTTCTTGTCACCGTCTTCAACATATTTCTTGTAGTATTTCTCTACATCATCCGACACTGTCTCACCTTCTCTCAAAGCATCTAGCCTCAGATTGGCATAAATTGACGACTTATGATGATCCTGAATCTTCTTGAAAGCTCCATTACCATTTAATGCTTTAAAGAAATTAAGATCCATGGCCGCGTCCAAAAGACGGACGAAAAATCCCTTGTCCATATATCCGTGAAAAAGATCCTCGTTGGTTGCAAGAAAATTAAATCCATCTTGTGATAAATCATAGCCCTCAACCCATTCATGCTTCAAATATTTTACATCCTGACAAATTCTTCTTTTGGTTTCAATATCAATCTCATCAGGATTAACCAGAACATAAGAAGTAAGATTTTCATCATACGTCTTGAAAATGTGATTACCTTTGAAACTTCTTTTGTGTTTTTCGTCATCTTGTACGACAACATAATCATTTTCTTCCATTTTTTTGAAGAGCTTAGAGAATTTCTTCAACACCTTGTAGCTTTTCTCTGAGGCATATTTCACAAATTCGTAACCATATATGCCAAAGATTTCTGCAGAAATATGCTCATACTCCTGGTTGATACTAACCAACGTCTCGGTTCCTTCATCAAGAGATGAGTAGTCCCCGTTTCTTTGTTTTGAACGGATTCCAAGTCTCTGGAAAGACGGATTGATGGTTATCCTGTCCTTGTTAAGATCAGTCAGCATCTCATCAATCTTTTTCAAAACAACATCCCGCGCGACCTTGACAGTAACTCCATTTTTCAATTTTGCATCATCAACAGCTATTATTCCGTCAGTATTCCACGAATTCGCAAAAGCCATTCTCTTTTTATCCATATTTGCAAGCATCCTTCCAAGCTGTCTTCTAAGCGGAAGCACTATCTCGATCTTTATTTTTTCGGCAACCTTATGTGCCTCGCTAACTGAAGAAAGCCCGTCATAAAGATCCTCAAGATTTCCAGAAGAAAGTTTGCCCAATATCTTCTTTGTCCTAATCAGATTTCTATCCCTCTTCTCAATACCGAAATCCTTATATATCCCGAAATTCTTCAGGAACACACCGGAAATATAGGCGTCATCAAGTGCCGCAAGTACCTCTGTAGCCTCAACAACATCTGCTGGCACCTTGAGTAGCTCAAGAAAACCGGATATATCGCTCTCGAAAGATTTGAGCCTCTTCATCATTATTTTTACATATTCATCACGCTCTTTTTCGATTTTTGCATTATTTTTCTTTGTTCCGGAAATGGTGCTTCGAATATCACCATCAATCTTTTTTCTGGCCTTGATTAATCTGGATGTATTTTCATCAATACTACTCATAATTGCAGACGCCTTCGTAAAGTCCAGCTTGTTCTGTGGAGTACTGAGATTAAAAAGACCGTAATCATTTACTTCCTGCCTGAGATCATGAAAAGCGCAATTTATCTTTATGAACACCTGACGATCATTCGCATCTTCAAACTTGAATCTTGGAGTGAAGACCTTATCAATAAAATTCAAGAAACCCGAAACTGCCGTACCTGTTGAGGCTAGGATAAGACCGTTCTGATTTGGGACAAGAAGACCCGCCTGGGCCACCCCATAAACAATATCGGCCATATAATTAAGAAATGATTTATCCTCCAAAACAGATTTACACTTATCAGAGGAAAAGACATTCCTGAGACCATCAAAAACACCTTGAACACCCGCAATGTATGGTGCATCGGAATTCACAAGTGGGGGAGAAGCATTGGAAGTCACACCAGCCGTATTGACCGTATTTGTCGCCTCAGTTAAAGCGTCAAGTCTTTCCTGAATTTCCACTGTGCCATCCAAAATGGCATCAAGCTGCTGCTTGTCCGTATCAAGACAATTATTTACAAGAAGCGTACGAATATTTTGCATACGGCTCAGAATGTCCGTATATCTTTCCGATTTAAGTGGACACTTACGACTGTTTTTTCTAAGAGCATTTCTTTGCACTATCATCTGGATTTTTGCCTTTTGCATTAACGAAAGGTTTCCAGCACCATTCAAATCAAATCTATCAATCGGATTATCAGCACCAAAAGAAATCACAGGCAATATGGCCCATATAAACAGTAAAAAAGACATAATAAATTTAATAATACCACTTTGCATAAAAATCCCCTAGATACACAAAAATACATTTATCTTACACAAATATATTCAAGTCACATGCCAGCTCACAACAACAGAACACCTTAAAATCACTTTTTTTTCCCCATCCATAAACTATAATCAAGTCAATCAATCAACAACTGTCTAAACTTTAGACAACTTCAACAAATACATGATACTTTTTTGTTATGTGCGACCAGACAGAAAAATACCATGTTATTAAATATCTCTTTGAACCACGCCATGTTGCTATAATCGGGGCCTCTGCCAATAAGAAAAAAATCGGTTTCAAGATTGTGGAAAACATCAGACTCGGCGGTTTTAAGGGAAAGGTCTATCCAATAAACCCAAAAGAAAAAGAACTCATGGGTTTTAAGGCCTATAAAAGTATTGGGGATATTACGGATGAAAAAGAAATTGACATGGCCCTCATCTGCGTTCCTGAACCAATAGTACTTGATGCTGTAAAAACCTGTGTATCCAAAAAAGTAAAATATATCCTCGTCATCACTTCTGGATTTTCCGAGATCGGAAAAAACAAGGAAGAAAAAGAAATCGTTGAATTTGCTCAAGATCACGGAATGAGGATTTTGGGACCAAATATTTTTGGTGCCTTCATCAATAAAAGCGACCTCAATGCCTCCTTTGCCTCCAGCATTATTCCAAAAGGACATGTGGCCCTTATCTCCCAAAGTGGTGCCCTTGGCGCGGCACTTATCGGGGAAACAGGTGAGGAAAATATAGGACTTTCAAGCATGATTCCTCTGGGAAACAAGGCCGATGTGGATGAATCCGATCTACTGGAATATCTCATGGATGATGAAAGCACCAAGGTCATCCTTATCTATATGGAAGGGGTGAAAAATGGTGAGCGCCTCATCAGTGTTCTAAAAAAAACAACACAAAAAAAACCTGTAATTGTCATTAAATCCGGACGATCGAAAAAAGGTGCCCTGGCCGCTGCAAGTCACACAGGTTCCCTTTCCGGTTCCGATGAGGTTTTTCAGGCCATTATGAATCAATGTAACGTTCATCGCCCTGAAGATATCGCCATGGCCTTACAGTGGGCAAAATATCTGGCAGAGTCACCAGTTCCAAAGGGTGAAAATTCAATTATCATAACAAACGGCGGAGGAGTCGGTGTTATGGCCGCTGATGCCTGTGAAAAATACGGGGTCCAGCTCTTTGACAATTATCAGACTCTTTACGATGTATTCTCCCCTTTTGTACCTGAATTCGGTTCCATTAAAAATCCTATCGATATTACAGGCCAGGTTGGTATTGAAGGTTATGAAAAATGTATTCAAGCATCCGTCAATCATCCCGACATACATTCCATCATCTGCCTTGGATGCGAACACGCACTTTTTAATGAAGAGGCACTAAAAACAACAATCGAGAGAATTCATAAAAAATACGGCAAAATCAAACCTATCCTCTATGTGTTCTATGGGGGAAAGGCCATTAAAAATGCCATCAAGCACCTCAAGTCTCTTGGTATTCCAATTTATGGCGACCTTTATCAGGCCATCTCCTGCCTTGGTGAACTCTACAAGGATTATCGTCACAAGATAATGCTTGAAAGCACCACCAAAGAACTGGACACTGAAAACATTGAAATCAACTACGATGGAATTGAAAAAATTCTTCATGAAGTCAAAGAGGATAATCGCAAATTCCTTCTGGCCGATGAGGCTAGACGTATGATGGATTATGCCGGTATTCCCATGCCTAAAAGTATTATAGCAACCAATATGGCATCTGCTGTGGAATTTGCAAAAGAGATTGGCTGGCCCGTGGCCATGAAAATTGTTTCCAAGGATATTCTCCATAAAAGTGATGCCGGAGGAGTGGTACTTAATCTTGAAAATGAAACCGAGATTATGGATGCGTGGCAGGCCATTATGCTCAGTTGCAGAAAATATGATCCATTGGCAAAAATCAAGGGAATTGAAATCTGTGAAATGATCAAAATTGAAACCGAAACAATTGTTGGAGGAAGAAGAGACCCTAATTTCGGCCCCACCCTTATGTTTGGTTCAGGTGGAATATATGTCGAGATATTAAAGGATGTCGCATTCCGGGCCCTTTCCTTTTCCAGGCATGAAATCATGGGGATGCTAAAAGAAACAAGGCTCTATCCACTTCTGTTGGGAGTCAGGGGAGAGACCAAAAAGGATATCAATGCCATCGTCGACATTATTATAAGAGTGGCAATGATTTTAAGAAAATTTGACCAGGTCACGGATATTGAAATAAACCCGCTTGTTGCCTACGAAGAAGGCCGTGGAGTCAAAGCGGTCGATGCGCGAATACTTATAAAATAAAAGGGACTAATATATGAAAAAGATTATTTTTGCATCCATCGAGGAAAATGTAGGAAAAACGAGTATCATTCTTTCACTGGCAAGAACCATGGGAAAAAAATGTGCCTACCTCAAGCCTTTTGGAGACCGAATGAGGTATCGAAAGAAAAAACTCTGGGATTATGACAGCGAGCTTATAAATAAGACATTGGAACTTGGTCTCGAACCAGAACATATGACACTTGGTTTTGAACACGCAAAACTGCGCTACAAGTACGACGAAAAAAGCCTTCAGGAAAAAATCAACCAGATGTGTCTTACATTTGAGAAAAATAACGACGTACTCTTTTTAGAGGGTGCCAACACCCTGTCATACGGTGCAAGCGTCGGAATGAATTCCCTTAGAATCGCCAAGATCACAGACTCACAGCTCATCATTGTCCTTACAGGAAATACGGACAAAGTTCAGGATGACCTCACTTTCATCCGTCATAATATTGTGGAAAGCGGCGTCAATTTTGCCGGAGTTATCATCAACAAGATTAATGACATTGATGAATTCCAATGTGAATCCGTTACACAGTATATTAAGGATTTGGGAATAAAAGTTTACGGTCTTCTTCCCAACGAGAAAAAACTCTCAACCATGTCAATGCGACAAATTGGCGATGCTCTAACTGCAACCACAATCACGGCCCCAAACCATCTGGACAACAATATTGAAAATATTTATATTGGCTCCATGTCTCTCAACGAGGTTTTTAAAAAGGAATATCTACAAAAAGACAACAAGCTCATGATTACCAGCGGAGATCGCAGTGATATTATTCTGGCCGCAATTGAATCCAAATCAAAAGGTATAGTTCTTACCAATAATATACTTCCGCCACCAAACATTATTTCCCGAGCAGGCGAATGTAACATACCTATTCTTCTGGCCGGGGAGGACACCTACTCCGTTGCCAACAAAATCGACAAACTTGATGCTCTCATGGGAGTGGATGACAATGAAAAGTTTGAATTGATGGATGATCTTGTGAAAAAGCATGTCAATATCGGGGAGCTTCTTTAAATCCTGCTTCGATGGGTAAACATTTCTAATTTTTGTTAAATCTGTTCGGTTTCCGGCTGCCGGATTCAGAAAACCAGATACCCGATGAGATTTCCGGTATCTTTCGTTATGAATTCCTCAAGTAAAAAATTCCTCCCCAACGAGTTGGGGCCCCAATTTTTATCTTGACCAATTCTTCACTACAGATGGTCTGAGTCTAGTAATTTACCTTCGGCAAATTATCACTTTTTAACAGGAGAACAGATTATGCAATCAAATTTCAAAACTCTCAATCTTTCAATTCAGTTTCATAAAGAGTGCCAGAAACTCAAGATGAAGTCTTATTTAAAAAGTCAGCTTGAACGTGCAACGTCCAGCGTGGCGTTAAATTTGAGCGAAGGTAATGCCCGGTTTTCTCTTAAAGATAGAAGAAGATTTTTTCAAATTGCTTACGCTTCTTTAAAGGAAGCTGAAGTGGCGTTGTTGTTGGCATCTATTTCATCTAAAAAGTTACTTGATCTATCAGATCATCTTGGAGCATGTCTTTACAATCTCATTCGTCGATGCACTTAACAAGTGCATCTTACTAGCATTTACACGCGCCGGTGCGGGTTTTCACATGACAGCTTTTTTTTTAGTTTTTTTTCAAGCTGTCTTTTTTGATCTGAGACATTTTTTTAAAAAAAATGAAATTTTTGTTAAAAGACAATTTATAAAGGTTTCATGGATGCTTGAAATACGTTAATGGGGAAATTAAAATGCCTACAATAGCCTTTCAGCGTACCTTTGAGACATTTCTTACATTTTTCTTTTATTGACTTTTATTATAAAGTAACTGCCAAACATAACATGGAGAACTAATGGATTTAAACGATTTAACGGACTCAAAATTACTAATGACGACAAAAAAAATAGTAAAGGAAGAATTACAATTGACCGCATTGATAATTGATCACCTGGCGGAGATTGAAAGAAGGAAACTCTATTCAGATTTGAAGTTTCGCTCTCTTTTTGATTATTGCGTAAGAGAGCTGGGATATAGCGAAGATCAGGCGGCGAGAAGAATCAACGCCTTGAAATTATCCCGTAAGGTTCCAATGGCAAAAGAAAAGATTGATAGCGGTGAACTTTCTCTAACCAATGCCAATTTGATAAGCAGCTTTTTTAATGAAGTCGCTTCAAATAAATCTGAACAGGAAAAAGTTGTTAAATTGGCCAGCAAAAAGAGCAAAAGAGAATGTCAGAATATTCTCCACGAATTAAAAAGGGAAAAGGGCATTGCGGACAGTCCTAAAAGAACCGTTATTAAAAATGAAAGTAGTGACACAGTCAGATTAAATATTTCCATATCCAAAAAAACCATGAAGAAAATTGAAAAGATCAGGGGAATCCACGGGCATCAAAACCTGTCCCTGGAAAAAATCATTGATCTGATGGCGGATGCCTTACTGGAAAAAAACGAAGAAAAGCTAATCCCCAGAAGGGCCGGCCGGTCAAAAGGTAAAAGTCGATATATTTCCAAAGAGGTTCGTAAAAAAGCATTAAAAAATGCCAAGGGCCAATGTGAAATTTGTGGATCAACCTATGCTCTGGAATTTGATCACTACAAAAAACCGTTTGCCTTTGGCGGGATGAGCACCAGTTCCAACATAAGGGTTTTATGTAAAAATTGTAATCTCAGATCGGGAATCAAGATTTTTGGGCCAACAAAAATGAAGCGGGATTTACACGCGCCGGCGCGTGTGACAGAAAAAGCATCTGAGGAACGCCTTATGGGTTCAAATGGAATTTGTCA
>JAGLPP010000031.1 GCA_023137315.1 Bacteriovoracaceae bacterium | reverse complement strand
ATTTTCCATGTTACCAAAAGTTACCACAAAGAGTTTACGCATCATTTCCAAAGAGAGAAATCACATTATTCTCAGTTTCTTTCGGTAACGCATAACCAAGTTTTTCTGTTGTTCCGATTTTAATATCCACACCGGAAAGTCTCAAATACTCATCGGTGGTAGACATTTTACGGTGTCCCACAATTGACATCACTTTTACCAATGACACTCCTTGCGAAAGAAGGTTCGTAATAAAAGTGGCCCGTAAATCGTGAAACTTTACAGTGGTAATTCCTATTGACTTGCAAAAGTCGGCCAATACAAGTGCCTGTTCTCCATTTTTCCACTCCATAAGTCTCGGTAAGATCAAATCATTACAGACGACTTCTTTTGCTCTAAGGCAGACAACAGAGGGTTTCAGTGTGGCCTTGAAAGGCCCAAGCTTCTTAAGCTCTATCAAAAACATTTTCAGCTCTGCACTGATAGGAACCACCCGGTTACGATTACTCTTGGTGTGATGAAGACCGTCTTTGGAAGTCCATTGTTTTGAAACAGAGATTAAACATGTTTCAAGATCAATATCTTTCCAAGTGAGTGCATACATTTCACCACTTCGCATACCAGTAAAAAGAGCAAAGGCCCAATGGTAATAAAAACGGTGGTTGTACTCTTTGGCCATTCGTAAAAGAATCCCAGCTTCATTGGAATTAAGAACTTTTTTAACTGCAACAGGAACTTTAACACTGATCCCCTTGGCAGGGTTTCGATTAACAATTCCTTCTTCAAGGGCCAACTCAAAAATCCTTAAAACTTTTTTATAGGTTTTTTGTCTTATGTGGGCCGATGCTCTATCTCCAATAAAGTTGAAAATAAGATCGTAAACATCACGTTTTGAAAATGATGTCATCTTTTTTTCACACCAAGTTTGAGGAAGCCATTTATGAAGGTCACCGTCATAACCCATAACGGTGGACATCTTTAACGTCATCCTCATTCTGTTGATACATTCCAAGTGCCAGTCTTGCCATGTCCAGATTTTTGTTTCATTGGCCTTTGAGCGAAATTCATTAATTAAATCAACTTCAATCTCTTTCGCCTTTCTGATGGAAGCAATACCTCTACGGCGTTTACCTGCTTGTTTACCGTTTCGATCTCTTCCTTTAACAAAAACCTCATACAAAACCTTGTTACCTGCTTGATATTTATTAATCATTTTGATCTCCTTTTTTTAAAAGAAGATCACGCAGGTCACTTAGCTTGAATCTCAGTCTCCTACCAAGTTTTGAAGCACCAATTTTCCCTCTACACACCATTATGCGAATTGCATTTGGGGTAGTGCTTAAAAATCGTGCTGCCTCCTTGGTAGAAAGCCATTCATCCCATATTCGATTGTTAAAGAGCATTGCTGAATAATCAGCATTTAATATATTCGTCATAGCATTACCTCGTAAAAATTTCCAACAACATTTCACCCGATAAAAGGAAAATATTAAAAATCAATGCTAAAACCACGGCTTCGCTCTCGATTTCTAACCTTTTCCATTCTTTCCTGTTCAAGTTCCTTCTCGCGTTTGGCCA
>JAGLPP010000030.1 GCA_023137315.1 Bacteriovoracaceae bacterium | reverse complement strand
ATCCACAACTTTTAGGCGTATCTCTCTTTTTCTTTCTACTTCTTCAGGAATATCATCATTATTTTGCTTTAGATAGGGGGCGTCCAGTTCTTGCCATTTATGTCCAGACATTAGCCATTTTTCATACTGCACTAAATCTTCAACCTTCCACTCTCTCAAAATTATTTTTTTCCTTGAATCGAAGACTGTTGATTCATTTAATTCTCCCGACAGTTTTGATGCATGTAATATACATGTAGCAACAATCCCGTTAAAACTCCACTACGAATACTGCCCCGGTGACGGAAAGAATTATTCCAGGGAAGTGGGGAGAGAGGCCATATAATTTTATTTGGTCAGCTTTATCAATTTTGTTTATTTAGGGACTGTCTCAAAATCTTGGAGGTGGTATTATTTTAGATAAATAATACCATCTGAAACTGTAAGACTCTCTTTTGGGAGTTTCTTTCTTATTTTGGAAAGGGTTGATCGAATGTGGCCTGCGTGTTGTTGTATTTTATAATCAATATTCCATATCTTTTTAAAAAAATCATCATTTGAAAGTGGTCTTTCGGCAAGTTCCAATAGAATTTTCTTGGTAATGGGACTATCGTTTAATGTTTCAATTTTTTTTGGCGAGATAGTTAAAATCAAATTTAAACGTGGAAAATATTGCCATCCACTAAAACAAAGTATGGCATTGTTTATTTTGTGCTGTTTTTCTTGTTCTGGAGAAAGTTCATTAAAACATTGTTTCATATCTTCCATACAACGTTTGGCAGTATCCTTTTCTTCCAACCAGATGGATATTTGCTCTGCTTCTTTTAGTCTGATTATGGCATCAATTGGACATCCGAATTTTCTATAATAAGTATATTCGGCACGAAGAACTGAAAGTAGACGATCAAGCCATATCTCATTTTGCTTAAAATCAAGTAATAATTTATTAAGAATATCACACGATTGTTTTGCTTCATCTTCCTTTTCTAGTTCCGTATATGCTTTTACTAAAAATGTTCTTGCTGAAAAACCAGAGCTGGCATTGGGAAAAACTTCAGAGAGCGTTATTGCTGATTCCAATTCTTTTATTGCTTTATTGAAATCCCCTAAAGCAATGTAAGCATGACCTCTTGTTTGATAAAGAGTCATTCTTGAAACAGGAGGAGTTGTTGTTAAATTAACAACATTATCAGAAATCCTCACAGCTTCTTCATATTTACCCTTATGAATCAAAAGTCTTGTTAGCTCTAAAAATAATTCGATTTTTTCCAACTCATTGTTGGGAGTTGTTTTAACAATAAGAGTCTCAGCCTTTTTAAAATTTCCTTTTTTAAGCTCTGTCCTTATTTGTTCCAGGATTGATAGAAAATCGGGACGCTTTTTACTTTGACCTACAATGGATGCCAGATCAAGTCTACCCCTATACGCTCTTAGATAGTATGATAAAATCTCAGATCCATTTTTTTTTGTATTTAGCACAATGGTGTCGGTTGAACTTGCTAATTGCTCTTCAATGTTAACAAATTTCTTCATTTGTTCCACCAACTCGTTTTCATGGGAACAATGTCAAACTGTGGATGAAAATATAACGAAGGAATAATTTCCAATTCCAGTCTTGTTCCTTCAGAGCCGGGAAATATTCGAAATGGAGAATCCTTGTCATTTTGAAAGAGATAAATGATTTTTTCTACGTGATTTTTTGTCATTGTTTTATTGTATATTTTGCATTCTGGATACTCTTTGGTTGAAAGTTTTAACCATTGCATGAAAGGAGAAATCCCTCTAAAGCGAACTTCGTTTAACAACTCTTGGCAGTTATTGAATTCCGAAGCTGCTGAATGAACGATACGACTATAAAAGATATCCGTAAGTAGCTTAAAGTTCAGTTGATCTCCGTTGTTTTTTTGAAATAAGAAATTTAAGTTGTCAAAATATGTATATTCAAGTGCCTTTGCAAATTTTTTATGAAATTTAAAATCCAAATTGGTGGAAAAGTTCAACAGGGTGGATGTATTTTTAAAAATTGCCAGTTCACTCAGGAAGAATGCAGAATTTTTAGTTCCCCAATATAAATGACCTCGGCTGGAATGGTCAATCTCAGGAAGATATTTATTATATTTTTTGTTTCCGAGCCGGCCTAGCAAAGTTAGGGAGAAACAATCAATCCAGGCCTTTACCCAGGTGCCGATATAGGATGTTTTCGTGGTTTCATCGAGCCAAATATCAGCTTGTGAAAGAACGAGCTGATACCAGTTTGCTTGGGCCTCATAATAAAAGCTCAAGTAATCAAGCTCATCCCCTTTTTTAATTCTCGGTAGACCGTTATCATTCTTTTTTTCAGTAAGTTCTATTATTTTTGAAATATCAAGCGGAAACCTGTATTCGTATTGAAATGCATGAATAATTTCATGCATGAGTGATATTGAGAATTGATTATCAGGAAGATTTTTATCGATAAAAATAGAATGAATATGTGGTATGTAAAAAGCATTCATTTTTTTGCATTGGTCATTCTTTTTTTTGTTTTTACAAAGGTAATTTTTAATACCGAGATAATTTAAAAGTTCTTCATTTATGTAGAATATCCGATTTCGTTCCAGTAGATTGTTAAAGGTGCTTGTTATAAGATTAAACATTCTACCTTTTTGAATTGCCAATTGATTCTGACCGAATGAAATTTGTCTATCCCATTTTGAAAATCGGAAATTGAATATAATTTGGGATAATTTTTCCCAAGATTCTTTTAATTTTTTATCTTCGACATTTTCAATATTTAATTCTTCCAGCTTTATAAAAAGCTGCTTGTGGCTGGCCTCGATAGATTCAAGTGTGGCCCCGGCTGCATGAAAACAACAAGTTATATAAATTAAAATTAATAGAAAGCGAATATTCATAAATCATTCCACTGTAAAAAAATTAAACACCTGTAAACGAGAAATGGGATATCTATCATTTAAACCCCTGTTAACTCATGTGTAACTAACAAGGGTTATAATTGCAAAAAGAAGGCCATCGCGCTTCAAATCGACAAATTTTCAAATTCATATATTGAAATTATTTCTCCGCATCCATAACTTTTCCAGCTATAGGATAATGTCTTTAAAATTTCAAAATCAGATATAAAATCAAATGCAGCATCGTAATCGTTTTCATTATATTTTCTTGACAAAACTTTTAGTACAGCACTGTCAATCCAATGTGCTGTGAGTGTTTCACTGACAATGCGACCTTGCGGTTGAACTTGAAGGATATGTTTGTTTAACGATATTTGTGACGGCCCAATGATATCGGTATCCCAATCTCCCCGAAAACTATCATATTTTTTAAAAATTTTCCCCTCTACTTTTTTGGGTAACCCCAAGAAGTGGACTTCCATGTAATCAGCGGTAGCTATTGGTTTAGTGCTTGTGATATCCAGAACTTTTACATTCAACAATTTTAACTTGGATTTAAATTCATTTCGCTCATGTTTTGATAGATTTTTTAATTCGGAATAAAATGATTCCATCTGGTTTTTACTACACTTATCATTTTTATCAAATTTCACGAGAGAGATATCTAAAATTTTTTTTATTTTTTTTGCATGACGAATACCATCTCCTGCAAATGCGTTGATTGATAATAAAATTGAAAAAGTGATAATTAAATGTTTCATATTCTTTTCTCCTTGGTTACGTTAGACATCCTTATTCCAAAAAGAGGTGCTGAATATAAGTAACTTGACGTTACTTGCAGATAATCATGAAAAAATTACAGTGTAGGTTGTCTAGTGTAGCTTCAGATAAATTATTTCAACAAATCAGGATGAAAGTAAATATGAGTGATATGGTCAAACGAAGAGATTTTTTACTTTAAACCATGATTTTGATTACTCTTTTCAGATGATTCGATTTATATTTTTATCGTAAATTGGACTGCGATTGCCTGCGGCTGACACATTTTCCCTTTTTTGACCTGAACATCTTAAGTGTATCATGGAGCAGTTTCTAAGAGATGGAGTTGTGCATGATAGTACGTGAAATGAAGCTTCCTTGCTTCGTCTAGAGGAATTGTCATAAATTACAGGCACCTGCCAAAACAAGCTTGTTCCTTGTCAGGATCATATCAAGTTTTTCAAAATTCAGAAGATGAGAAAGGAGCTTCATATCCTTTAGTTTTTCGATTTCATCAATAGGAACATCAAAAAGAATTTCCATTGTTTTTTCAGTCTCAAGCATTGTTCCTGAAATCACATCGGCAGTATTGCTTTCACCGGATACAACCAGTCTTGTGTGTGAATGGACCGTCATAATTTCACCAAGAATAAGATAAAAAATCATGGCCATGACAGAGGTATTCAAATTCATTTCAAATATCCCGCACGATTCGGATACATTTATCTTCAACCTGATATTGGATTCAATCATCCTGAATCTTAAAAGACCAACGGCCTGTTTAAAGGCATTTTGAAGAAGACCTGTTTCTGTATGCAAAGGCCCCTTTCTGGAAAAACCAAGAAAAATCGACACCAATTCACTACATCTTTTAACCGACTCCTTCATCTCACAGATAGAGGTCATGGTTTCATCATCCCAGTCCTCCTCAATTGCCAAAAGCTCAATTGCTGCCAGCATTCCTGCAAGAGGATTGTTGAGTTCGTGGGCAATGGAGCTTGCAATAATGCCAAGCTCGCTGGAGGATACATTCGGTTTTTCCTTTACGCAGGCATTGTCCGAGGAAAAAATCAGGCAGGTGAAATTTTCACCATTATTTTCAGATTCCATTCTGTTAATTGCGTAAACATGATCGCCTTTCTCATATTTTTCACCATCGACCAGATTCATGCAATCACTTGGCAGAATTTCCAGTGATAAAAAATGGGAGTTATGCAAAAGAAGCTCCCCGTTTGATGAAAAAAGTGCCACAGGTATTGGAAGTTTTGAAAAAACCTCCTCAAAAAGAATATTCCTTTTCCTTATCTGATCCTTCTTTTGCAGCTTCTCCAAATGCTCCTGAACCATGTTACGAATAAACCATATGAAAAATGCCTGTATCCCGTTTTTTTCAAGTTTTACTTTTTTTATTTTAAGAAAAACCCTTCTTTCCAGATTAAAGAATGGAAGTATCATTTCCGTACTTTTTCTATCCGTAAAGGTTTCTGTAATCTCATCTCCATCAATTAACTGAATTTTTCCAACATAGTTAAATGTCTTCGTCCATAAATTGAGCTTCTTTAAAAACTCCCCTGTCTCGACCTGCAAAACCAATTCATTGCTGATATTCAAAAAATTCATATAAAGCTTGAAAAACTCCTGCAACCCAACATTCCCCGACACATCACCTTCCGGCAGAACCTCGCTGAATATTTTCCCAACAGATGCAAGATATTTTCCGGAGTATATTGATAATTTTAGATACTCCTCGAAAAGAACTTCCTCAGCCTCAAATTCAGAGGTCAATTTTACATTTTCCAAAACGAACGAAATACCATGTGATATCTTATCAAGATCATTTTCACCAAAAACAAAAAAATTTCCTTCATCAAACCCAACATTGTCTCCAATATAAAAAACATAATTGTCCTGCGAAAATTCTGAAATTTCACAGGCCCATTTTTTATTCACCGTAAAAACAATATTATTTCCACACTCAGGTATTTCATCGGGATTTTCAATCTGCTGACAGGAAAGTCCAATGTTTTTCAAGTTATTTACAAGTTGATCAAGGATGTTGAAGGCCATCTCCCGCACAAGAATAAAAATATTATGACTGCCCATACGTTTTTTATCCTTTTGATTTTATAATTTTTCCCTTGCCATCACAAAAAACAATCTCAAGTTCGGAACCAATTTCAACTTTATCAAATGCCTTCTTGTCATGGACAATTCCGTCGCCGGGAATTGCTGTTATGGTATATCCGCGCCCCAGAACATTTTTGGGATCAAGAACCCTTAACATATTATGTCCCCTGTCCAGCGCACTTTTACTTTTATCAAGATGACGATCCAACCTGTTTGTCATTCTAACCATCAGCTCGTCCAATTTCATCATCAGTTCAAACAGACCTGAAAGCTCGGTAATGTTTTTTATCGCTGAACACCTTTCCACGCGATCTTTCAACCAGCTAATCCTTTTCCAAAGAGCACCAAGCATCACGCCAGGATCAAAACCGGAAAGCACGTGTTTTTTTTCCATCAATTTCAAATCCATTACTGATTCCATGCGATTGCTGGTGTTTTTCAGACGTTCCGCAAGTTTCATCTGGCCCATTGTGAGAACTTCAGCGGCAGAAGAAGGCGTTTCGGAACGAAAATCCGCCACAAAATCACATATCGTGTAATCCACCTGGTGTCCGACTGCGCTTATAACAGGAACCGGACATGCATGAATATCACGGGCAAGTTCTTCGTCATTAAAGGCATAAAGATCCTCAATGCTACCGCCTCCCCTGGTAAAAACGATTACATCCAACTTACCACCTGTCTGCATGTTGTAAGCCAGAAGAAGTTCCAGTGCTCTACGAAGAGATTTTGGCGACTCGTCCCCCTGGACAAGAGCTGGCACAACAAGAAGATTCATCCATAAACTTCTTCTTTTAAAAACATTGATAAAATCATGTATGGCCGCTCCATTTTCAGACGTAATGACGGCGATATTTTCAGGATATTGTGGAATCTTTTTTTTTATTTCCAGATCGAACAGACCTTCCGACGAAAGTTTCTTTTTCAAAAATTCAAACTGAATCGAAAGATCACCTTTTCCAGCATGAACCATTCTTGCCACAATGAGCTGAAAGGTCCCTCTCGCCTGATAGACACTTATTCTACCATTACATATGATTTTATCCCCATCCACCAGTTTTTTCACCAGAGGATTTCTCATGGCATCCATTCTAAACATGGCACATGAGAGGCTTGAATTTGAATCCGACAGGGTAAAATACCAATGTCCCGATGCGGACCTGCTTAGATTGGATACTTCACCATTAACAGAGATATTCCTGAACTCACCTTCAAGAAGATTTTTAATTTCATGAATAACATTCGTTACGCTGGGAACCTTCAACATATCACGATCATACCGTTTTCGATATGACATGAAAATACGCTCATAAAAACTTATTTGGAAACTTTTTTGAACATTCTGAATGATTTCAAATAATTCAAGGCCTGTAGCACCTGATAATCCTCGGCAGGTTTGTATTTTCTAAAAAGAACATCATCCTTTTTTGCTGCCTTCTTTTTCTTTTTGTCCTTGTCCTTTTTCTCACGGATCTTCTTGATGCGCGCAATTCTTTCCTCTTTTTCTCTCTTCTCACGAACTTTCTTTTCGGCCGGCGTCTCGATGGTTGCTGTCAGATGATTTCGCAGATCCCTTTCCCTGATAAAATTTGGATCATTTTTATGTGCCATATACCATTCTGAATCTATCTCATCGAGTTCCACGTCAGGCTTGATACCAACGGCCTGTATTTTTCTGCCCAATGGAGTCATATACTGTGCTATGGTAAGTTTCACGCCACGCACTTCATCAATTTTTGCGACCGTTTGAACAGAACCCTTTCCAAAAGACTGACTACCCATGATAGTGGCCCTTTTATGATCCTGCAGGGCCCCTGCAACTATTTCAGAGGCCGAGGCTGAAGCTCCGTTAATGAGTACAACCAACGGGGTGTCCAAAACCTTGTAGCCCGTTTTTTTCACATAACAGATCTCTTTCTGTTTTGGATCACGTCCCTCTGTGGACACAACAAGTCCATCCTTCAGAAAAATTGAAGAAACATCAACGGCTTGATCCAACAATCCACCGGGGTTAAATCTTAGATCAAGAATAATCCCCTTGATTTTCCCACGTTTTTTATTTTTTCCATTGTATTTTTTCAAGACATTGATGATTGACTTGGAGGAATTACGTTGAAATTGAACAAGTCTTACAAAGAGATAATTCTTATCCAGAAGCTCGGTTTTCACAGGTTTAATCTTAATAATCTGTCTCTTTATGGTAATGTGCCTTGTACCATCCTCTCCATCCCTGTTTATGCCGATGATTATTTCAGAGCCGGGTTTTCCCCTCATTCTGTCAATTGCCTCCTGAAGAGTCATCCCAACGGTACTTTCGTGGTTTATTTCAACAATTCTGTCTCCAGATTCCAAACCTGCCCTGAACGCAGGAGTATCCTCAATCGGAGTAACAATAACAATCACCCCGTCTTTCTGTGTGACTTCAATTCCCAATCCAGCAAATTTACCCTGCGTATCCTCCTGCATTTTTTTAAAAACTTCCGTATCAAGAAATGTTGAATGAGGATCAAGTGTATTCATCATCCCACGAAGTGCTCCCAGAATCAGTTTTTCAGTGTCAACATTTCTGTAGTATTGGGTTTCAACCAGATACAGAACCTTGTTAAAAAGCTCCAATTTCTCAAATCTTGACTTTTTATTCTTTGGAGTTGAATAAACATTGGATGAGTGAAAAAACACAAGTACCGTAATCAAACAGGTAAGTAGCATCTTGAACCTGTAGGTGTGAATAGTCTTCATTAATGACCTCTATTATTTGCCAGATTATTTTTACTGTAAAAATCCTTTTCCATCAGCCCCAAAGTGTACTGAATTTTATTACCCTTGCGAACCTCAAAATACACTTTTCCATGTTTTCCCAATTTACCATCCGTATAACCGAGAATTTCCCCTCTTTTTACTTTTTTTCCCTTTTTTGCCGTTGATATAAACTGGCCCAAGATCACGGATCTGATTTCCTCTCCATGATCAATCATGACCAGCTTGCCATAAGTGGAAAGATTACCGGAAAAAACAATCCGTCCATCCGCAGTCGCTTTAACAGGATTGACTCCCTTGAATGTTAAAAACAAACCTTTTCCCTTGTTTTTAAGACCAATCTTTTTTGCGGAAACGACTGGAGGGGAAAATTTGTAATTAATGGCAGGCCCTGAAAAAACCTTTTTTGACTTCTTTTTTATTGTTCCCTTCAAGCGATGGTATTTTCTTTTTGTTTCCGACTTCCTTTTAACCCTCGAATAATATTTTTTCTTAACGGATATCTTCTCTTCTTCAAGATCATGCAAAAAATTTGCAAGCTCTTTTTCCACCTGAAGATACTCATCATATCGTTCCTTTAACTTTTTAATCTGTTTTTGTAATAGACTGTTATACCCGATATTTTCCTTGAGATTCCTGATCCGAGTGGATAGATTTTTCATCAAAACCTTGTGCGCAATAATATCAGAAGGGCCACTGTCGTCTTTGAGCCGTTCAAGTACCACCGCTTTGAGAATTTTCTGGGTTCTGAAAAACCTTTCCTTCAATCTCTGCTCATTGCTCGCCAGATGCTGCGCCCCATCCTCAAGAAGTTTTTCAATTTCCCTTCTGCTTTTAACAATTTCCAGATATTTCCTGCTCTTGGTCCCAAGGGTATTTTCCAACGAATGAATTTTTACATTCAATCTTCCTATTTCATTTTCCTGACGGCCCAGATCCTTTTTCAGAATTTTCAATTTTTTTAACTTCGCGATCGGAGCTTCAGTTTTTCTTATTCCGGCCTGGCCAGTGGTGCAAAAAACAAGAAGTATGGCAATTATTACGAATTCCACGCGCACTTTCTAAGTCCTATTGCCAATATCAGGACGAAAAGCAATCCTATGGCACAAAAATTAATAAATTGCGGACTACCAACAAGACAGGTTGGCACTATGGAGAACACCACCACAGATAAAAATCCCGTTAGCATTATTTTAGCGGAGACGTTTGTCTTTCTCTGATATTGTTCAATGATATAAGAGACCTCTACAGTTCTGTAAGAAAAAGACCAAAGAGAAAACAACCAAAATATAAAAACAACACCCAGTAGTGCCGGATAAAACCAGGCCCCTATTCCACTTAAAAGTTTTCTCGGGCCCGAATCGAGGGTGGCCGTTTTTTTAATGGCCCCCATCATCAGCTTGTCCTTTCCAACAAGTTTTCCCATATATTCACGGACAAGATTTTGCGTTCTATCACTGACAGTTTTTTCGAAAACAACTTTTAGTCCTACATAATCAAGTTCAAGAATATTTTCAAGTCCACCAACATCCAGATTTTCAAGAATATTCTTTACTTCACCGACAATCTTTTCACGTGGAAGAGTGTGAACATACTTTACTTCCGGAAGCAATATGAGTTTTCTCGAAAGCCATGAATGGTTTTCCTTTGAGGAAACCAGGGTATGGAAATATGCTCCAGGAATATCACGATCCAGCCAGATTCCGATCTTTTTTCCGATAAAATTTTGTTGCCCCAGCAAGAAAACCAAACCCAGGGTGGTCAGCATAAAGGCACAACCCCAAATAATATTTTGTCTAAAAATACCGAAAAAATGTCTCAAATAAAACATGCACGCCCCGAATGTACCAATCTCCCCTGATCGAGATGAACTATTCTCCCTGAAAAATTCCTTACAAGATCACGATTATGTGACGCCCAGATGACCGTTAATCCTTTTTTTATATTGTATAGATTCAAAATATCAAAAAGTTTGTTTGCATTTTCAAAATCAAGCGAACTAGTAGGTTCATCAAGAAGAATCACATCAGGTTTTGAAAGAAGGGCCCTTATTATTGCCACTTTCTGTTTCAAACCTCCATTTGAATTCTTAATTTCAAGATGCAGTCTGTCCTTGATACCCATGATGCGCGAAAACTCCATCATGTCATAAACAAATTCATCCCTGTTCCTGTAAATATCCGGATCATATGAAAGCAAAAGATTTGTCTCGCAAGTCTGTTTCCCAATAAGACGAAGATCCTGAAAAACCCTTGCTATACGACAATCACCTTGCGGACACTGAATACGCCCCTTTATTGGCACTATTTCCCCGGCCAAAATCCTTAGAAGCGTGGTCTTTCCAGCTCCCGAAGATCCGGTAATAAAGAGAATCTCCCCCTTGTCGACAGTAAGACTGATTGCCTTCAAGGCCTCAATTTTTCCAAAATATGACGTAATATTTTCAAGAAAAAACATACGTCCGCGTTTTTGAAAATGCCTGGCATTTTTTTGGGTGCTTGACTGTGATTTAAACAACATAGACCAATCCTTGAGTCTGATAATCATCCTGATATTATCTGCGCGTGAAATCCACTGGATATACCCATCCCACCGGATTTCCCTCAATGTTAATTGTAGCTCAGGGAGAGAGTAAAATCAAAAATAGCATAAACCGGGCAAAATTGTCGGATATCTGAGAGTCATCCACGGAAGAAATCATGCCAAGATGGTGTAATTTTTACTGTTTCATACCAACAGTGAAACAGTTTTTTCTGAATGCTATTGAGAAAAATTCAAATTAATATATTGTCCGAAAAAAAAGAGTTTGAACCAAATCACTGGTTCCAGTTTTCAACCAAAAGGAGATTCCATGAAATTAAAAAAACTATTAACAATTTGTTTGATTGCCATTGCTGCCTTTACTTTTTCAACTGTTCACAAAAAGCAGGAGTGTCAAGCCGCTGAGGTAGCTTTAATCACTGTTGGTGGTATAGTGGCGACTGTTGCAATTGGTGCACTTGGCTACGCCGGCTATGGATCAAGTTTCCTCACTGCACTTTCATTCGACAAGGAGCATCTTCTTAGAAAAGAAACCGCTGAAGAAGCAGTACAGGTTTACGGAAGCAATAATCTTGATCTAATCGGCCCGGAGCTTGAAAAGGCAATTGTTTTTATCCAAAATACCGTTGAAGAAGAGACTGGCGATGAGGTTACTGCAGAAGCCGCTCTTGAAAGTATCGTAAAGTGCTATTTGCTGGCCCAGTTAAATGGAGAAATCCAATAATTATTTTTTTACATCTAAAAAGGAGGAATAGTCCTCCTTTTTAATTGAGGAATATTTATGAAATATATTTTAATTCTTTCCATATTTTTCATGATTTTTTCAGCAAATTCATCCAAAGCGGAAGTTGAAACAGGTTTCGCTTTGGATACTGATTATAATTTTAAGAATCATAAAAATGAAAAAAAGATAAAATATTTTTTTCATAAGATATCATCTCTTATTGCTCCCAAACTAAAAGACAAAATCAACACCACTATTCAAATTTCATTTAAGGATTTTAAAGATTCCGGAGAGCTAAACAACGTATGCAATATTTCCGAAAAAAACAAAATCATTTGGGGCGAAACTGATGGAAAGAACAAAATACTGTTAAATAGGAATCTCCTTACATATATTATCAATAATAATGGCACGGATATCCTGCCCTGCCTCCATGGTAGTTTCCATCGGATTGCCACCGCCACCATAATTCATGAACTTGCCCATATCTATGATTTAAATGGAAAAGATATACACTCTTCATCCACTGATTATAAATCCCTTACAGGGATAACCAGAAAAAGACTTAGAAAGAGGATAAATAAAAATCTAACAAGAAGTCCGGATATCTACGAATATAAAAATACAAAAGAGCACTTCGCTGTCAATCTTGAGTACTTTTTTTTGGATCCTGACTATAAATGCAGAAGACCATTGCTTTATAGTTTTTTTCAAAAACATTTTGACTTTATTCCTTACCCGTCCGGTAAATGTGAAATTAATACCAATATAGATATAATTGTAAATGGAAAACTGCAAAAATTTAAATTGGCCCCATCAAGAATATACGATATCCACTATTTACATGCCGGAAAGGCCAAGCCAATCATGAGTCGCTTTGGTCATTCCATGTTTAGAATAATCACCTGTGCTCCGAATAGAAAGGAGGTCAGTGAAAAATGTTTACAGGATACAAGTCATCATCTGGTCGCCGGCTTTGTTGCCATGATTGGAGATATCTCCATCAGCAACCTGAAAGGACTTACCGGCAAATATCCGGTAAGATTGACGATAACCTCTTTAAGCGCAAAAATTCAGGAATATACCCGCCAGCAATTAAGGGATCTGACCAGTGTTCCTTTAAACTTATCCAAAAATAAAATTGATGGTTTTATGAAACATCTTCTCTCTTCCAATTGGGAATATAAGGGCAAGTACTATTTCCTATCAGAAAATTGTGCAACTGAGGCAATGAAAATTTTAAGAAGAGTTTTTCCTGAAGATAAAACATTCAAGAAAAAAATCAGAACACCTGTTTCACTTTACAACTTGCTTGTAAAAAAAATGAAACTGACTGAATTTTTCAACGATAACAACAAGGGAACACTTATCAAAAATGGTTACTACTTTGTTTCCGGCAGTGAAAAATTGAGCGGCTGCTATAACCAACTTGTAAAATCATTTCCAGACCATGGTTTGAACAAGAATTTTTATAAATTTCTAAAAAATACTGATACATTCACAGATGTCTCCCAATTTGTCTTGAATGGCGGAACGAACAGGGATCTGGCCTGTATCATCTATCTTGGCAAATTCGAATCAGAACGACGCGCCAAGGAACTATTGACGGACACATACGTTTCCCTTTTTGACTCGGATTCCAATTGGAAAACAGAATTAAAAGAATTAATTGAATATGGTAATAAAATTCAATTTGGTGGTGATAAAATTGAAGGTTATGGAATTCCTCTTGTTAATGAAATCAAAGTAAATGCAAACATGGATGATTTTTCAAAAAAATATCAAAATTTCCAACACAAGGTATCCCAAAAAATTGAAGATATTTATCCAAAAAAACACAACAACTTACAGAGAATCAATATAATACTTGAGGATTTAAAAACGGCGCTTCTTGAAAGACTATGAACAGTTACAATTTTATTGCAACTTCCTTTTATTTTTCCTCTTTTTTCGGGAATTCATCTTCTTCAGTCCGCCAACAACAATTCCCAGAATACTCTTGGCCTCTCGACGCAAATCATTATCGCTCAAAAAACGATAAAAACTTTCAATGTCAGTGGAATTTCTGAAATTTCTGATGGTTTTACCAACTTCATTCTTTTGAATTTGATCTGTTTGTTGGGACATTATATTCTCCTTTAGGAAGACCTTCGTACAAGAACATCCAATGTACGCGTTACAGGCCAATTTTTCAATTTTTAATTATGCTTCTTTTTGCTCAATCATCCCGTAATTATGTAGCTTGTTGTAAAGTGTTTTCACTGTGATACCAAGGGTTTTGGCAGTCTTTGTCTTGTTTCCTCCCAGACGATCAAGAGTAAGACAAATATGACGCTGTTCCAAATCTTCCAAAGTCATTTCAACAAACTCAATCTCTTCTTCCGGTTGCTGATTACTTACATTTACGCTACCTTCAAAAACCTTGTCCATCAGATGATCCTTTTCCACGATAATACCATCAGCAAGAATATATGCCCTTTCCATAACACTGGAAAGTTCACGAATATTGCCAGGCCATGAGTATTCGCTGAGAAGTTTTATAGCACATGGAGCAAGTGTTTTTAGCTCATCAATATTGCGATTCTTGTTCAGATAATGGTTGGCCAAAAGTTCGATATCATCACCCAACTCACGAAGTGCAGGTATCTTGAGTGTCATTTTTGCGATGCTATAGTAAAAATCCTCACGAAAAGCACCTTCCTCAACCTCTTCCTGAAGATTTTTGTTCGTTGTCACAATAATGCGAACATTACTTGAATAAGAATTACAACCACCTACGCGCGTGGCAGATCCTTTTTCCAAAAAATTAAACAACTCGCCCTGAATACGAATCGACATTCCGGTAACATTTTTTATGACAATGGTTCCACCGTTTGCAATCTCCAAAAGACCGCGTTTTACCGGGGACAAAGCCTTCTCCTCACCAAAAAGTTCAGTCTCAAGCATTTGCTCATTTAAAGATGAACAATCCACTGATACAAAAGCATTATCGCTTCTTAAACCTTTGCAATGAATTCTCCTGGCAAAAAGCTCTTTTCCCACTCCATGTTCACCTTCAATTACAAAATTGGCGGCAACACAAGCAAGCTTATCTGAAAGTTTTATAAGCTTCGAGATTTTCTCGGACATTCCAAGAATCTTCTTCTCTTCAATTTTATGGGAGTCCAAAAGATGAATACCATTTTCTTTTTTGGCAAGTTCCTTTTCCTTGAGTTCAATCTGTTTAAGCAAAATTTCATTAAGATTTTTTGCCTGAAGATACATCTTTATATTTGCAATAGGCGTTTTGAGCTGCCCTAAAACACTCAAAATCCCTGTGATTTCGTTTTGTGAAAAACTTTTTTCACTACCTTTTTTTATTTGAAAATTGATAGTGGCAACAATAATTCCCTCATGGGAAACCGGGATACACATTTCACTCTTGACATCATCACTAACAGAACCGGCAAACAGTGGGTCCCTCTCCACTGAATTTGAAAAATATGGACGCTTTGTACGAATTACATAGCCAACGATCCCCTGCGATTTTTCCACCTGCGATTTTCTGGAAGATCTTCCATTACATACAAGTTGTCTTACTGCGCTGTCCTCATTAACCAAATAGACATTTACGCTGTCTGCCTCAATTCTCTTGACCAGAAACCGGGAAAGCTCAATAAAAAATATTTTCTCTTCCAGATTTGTCAAAAGCTTGGACATTAGTTCTTCAATTTCTGTTGAAATGTTTTTCGCAAGGTTAGTCATTGTAAAACTCCCAGACAAAATTAGTTAACAAAATTAAAAAATGACGCATAGTATTAATACATTCATACTAACATTGTCTGAAATTTTTACAAGACAATTCTACTCAAGTATCAAAAAAAATACATATTAGAGGTAATTTCAAGTAGTTAGACTATCTACATATAATACAGCCATCAACGACCATAAAAAGAACTGAACACTGCTCCAATGATTTCAATATCTTTATCAATGCTGTCTATTGTTTGATCAAATCGGGCCTTCAAAAGAACAAGGACACAAGCTAAATCACCTGGACCACCTGGGAGTTATACAGCTACCAAATGATTTGGTTACAGGTCCGATAATCTCACCATCCTTATCCATTAAGTATATATTATGAGTGGCCTTGGTTCTGGAAATCACCCTTTGAGACGAAAAAGCAATAAACTGTCCATCAGCTGACCAGGTTGGGTCCTCATTTGATCCAAAATTTTTGGTTAATCTTACGAGATTTTTACCATTTGCACCGATTCGGAAGATATCAAAATGGCCATCCATCCATGAAGCAAAAGCAATATTCTTTCCATCAGGGGAAAACCTCGGTGTGGCATTAAACATTCCAACAAAGCTTATTCTTCTCACGTTCTTTTCTGTACCCTTGGGATCGAGTGTATAAATATGTGCCTTTCCAGAACGGCCGGACAAAAAAGACATAATTGACCCGTCATTATTCACTGAAGGGTCCACATCAATGGCATAATGCCTTGTTATCCTTCTTAGTAACCCGCTTTTTAAATTTAACGAATAGATTTCCGCATTTCCCGTATGAGTCAATGTCACCGCAATATTTTTTCCATCAGGTAAAAAAACGGCACCTGAATTAATCCCTTTTCTTGAAGAAAGCAATCTGCTTTTTTTGGACCTTCTATCATAAAGATACAGATCAATATTACGTTTTCTGGACACATTGTCGCTAATCATACTGTAAAGAATATATCGATTATTGCTAGAAATGGACGGAGAAATCACCATACCATTATGGTGAGTCAGTCTTTTTTTATTATGTCCGTCAAAATCCATAATATACAACTCTTTCAAAATCTTATCACCATAGCCGGTCCTGTCTGAAACAAAAATAATAAAGCTGGTAAATATTGATTTCTTTCCTGTAATGCTTCGATAAAGCTTATCCGTGTAGATATGTCCCCTCTTTCTGAGATTGGATTTTCCTGTACTCACTTCATCCGACAAGAGAAGACTTTCTGAACCAACCCCAAAGGCCTTCAGTTTAATCAAAAAATCACCGGCACCTGCCTTGGTCGCTTCCATAAAAACCACATAACCGATCTTATTTGAGGCAAGTTTTGCAAATTCTGGTTTTCCAAAAACATCGGTCTTTACAGACTTTCTTGAAACAACTTCAAACTTCAAACGATAATGTGAGAAATCACTTTTTAAAAGATTATAAAATTCCCTCACCATGCTTTTGTGGGGTTTAGAAAGCTTTCCGCTTATTTCCGGTTCAACAAAAACAATTTTCTCCCTTTCAAGAGAGGCATCACCAATGGCAACGACAGTCAAATCCTGGGCATTTACAATAGTGAGTTTTAGCAGAAAAAAAGCTATTACTATCCATTTCATACCTTCTGTCTCCTTCGACACATATTCATAACGGAAAACCAAGCAAAATATCCCCACGAAGCACCCTGTCCCGAATCTCATGTGGGACTGGAGGAAATCGTTTTGTTTTTTTCACGGCATTAAGTGCCTTGTTATCATATTCCGAAATTCCACTGGATTGATAAATTCCGGCCTTGATTAAATCTCCATTAAATTTCAAAAAAATTCTCACCCTGCATCTTAATCCTCTATCCATTAGATAGCTTGGAAGCTTCCAGAAAGGTCTTACTGAATCTGGAAGGGATAAAAGGTAGGAATTAAACAGCGTCGGCACTCCAGACGTTCCGCCTCCGGTAAACCTTGTACCTTTTGACAATTTATTCCCTGCAAGAAGAAGATTTCTAATCTCACCACGATAGCGCCCTGGAACACCAATCGGCCCTTTCTTTCCAATCTTCTTTTCATCAACGTCAACCTTTGTCTTACTTATATTTCTAAGCATGGACATAAAATCCTTTTTTTGTTTTTTTCTTAGAAATTCAATATCACCGCCTCCAGTCGCCTCCTGCGTTTCCTGTCCTGAAGAGTCACCATTCAATCCAGAACCGACGCCTCCGCCACCTTGTTGTTCAAGTGCCTTTAGTTCCCTTAATGTCATACGTGGCATTTGGACAACATCCACCCTTACAGCAGTCCGTATCGTTGTAACTTCCGTCTTTTTAACCTCCGGCACAACGTGATCAACAAAAGATAAAAAACCACCCTGTGAGAATAAATACAACAGAACAAGACACAGTGCATGGCCGACAAGAGAGATAACAATAAATATGGATAATGATCTATTTTCCTGCATTGGATTTATTTATCGTCTTCGGTTTCCGTCACAAGAGCGATATTCGATACTCCTCCTCTTTTTAAATGGGAAATCAATTTGGCAACATTTCCGTAACGTATTCCATAGTCGGCCCTAAAAAAGAGAATATTTGTTTTTTTCTCCCTGAATTGATTCCTTATCACCTCCAAAATTTCATTCTTAAGATATTTGTCCTGACCAATAAAAATTTCATCCGTTCTCGTATAGGAGAGAATAACCTGGGTGGCCGTCAAATTCATTCGATTAACTTCCTTGGTTCTTGGCAGTTCCAACTGTATTCCATTTAACAAAAACGGTGCGGTTATCATAAAAATAACAAGAAGAACCAGGACAACGTCCACAAAGGGCGTCACATTAATGTCCGACACCATTGATTTTTTTTTGTTCAGGTTAAACCCCAAAACAACCTCCTGTTATTTGGCCACGATAGTTCGCTCAACGACATTCAAAAAGTCCTGTTCAAAACCATCAATCTGCACATTTATTCTTGAAATCTTGTTATTGAAAAAATTATAAAACCAAACCGCAGGAATGGCGGCAAAAAGACCTATGGCCGTTGCAACAAGGGCCTCCGCTATACCTGGAGCAACCGCATCCAATGCTGCCGACCCGCTGGCCAACCCGGTAAAAGCATTGATGATTCCCCAAACAGTTCCAAAAAGTCCCACAAAAGGTGAAACAGAACCAACACTGGCCAGATTAGAGAGCATTAATTCCATATCAAGATTGATACGTCCACCGCCCTTTTGGATGGCCCTGGTAAGCAGACCCATTCCAAAATCCTGAAAATGTTTTTTCATCGCCGTATCCTTGCTGTCTCCGACAATATTTTTCCGCAGCTTCATAAGTTCGCCATACCCCTCCTGAAAAACAATACGCAACGGATTCGACAACAGATGCTCCGAATTTCCCATTACCTCACTGAGATTTTTGGACTCCTGATAAATATCCATGAACAATTTATTCTCAAGATTAATTTTCCTGAATTGCCTGAGCTTTTTGATGATAATCGCCCACGAAAAAATTGAAGCAAGAAAAAGAAGCAGCAAAACAAATTTTACCACCAATCCCGATTCCCATATAATTGTTAGAATACTTAAATTGCCAATATTCAAAATACTCTCCTTGTTTTTTGTCCAGTCATTCCAAGAATCCTGTTACGGATAATTAAATGATAGCGACTGCGTTTTAAAGTAATATATGCCATCGCCATAAAAACCATGACGCTCAAATGAAGAATTCCTGGATTATTTTTCATGCTAACGAAGGAAAACGAATCCCCCCAAACAGGATCAAGTCCGCAAACAACCCCCAAACATGACATCGGTACAATGAAACAGAGTATATTCGAATAATTATTTTCGTTAACACGAATAAGATAGAGGATAAAATAAAAATAGAAAAAAATCATGATTCCCATTTGTGAAGCATATATAAAGGAAATACGACTAAAAAGAACAAACAACAATGGAAAAGTAAGCAAACGCAGATTAAGACGTATTTTATCAAGCGGATAATGCTTCTGTAGAAGAACAATAATAACCATATCACTTAAATAAAATACGATGTGACCGATAAATGCCATCAATATCTTCCATATTCTGAAATCGTTATGCACAATCACCTTCGGACTTCCTTGGAATACGAGAAAAATAAATGCAAAAATGCAAACAACAATCACTTCCTTTGAGGGCACCAACAGCCTTCCACGCAGCATGCTTCCAAAGGAAGTCCTGAAATCACTCTTGAGAATTATAAATTTGAAAACCAACCAGGTTGAAATGAGTTTACTCATTATAACAATATTCCATCCATGGTCATATATCCATTCCTCTATCACAGCAAGCTTGTGTCCAAGCAAAAAGTGAAAAAATGCAATAACAGAAATCAACAGCAGATGAGTTATCATTATCGTAAAATGGTAACAAATAAAAAAGAATAGCTGTCTGAGATACATTTTCAACTCCGAGACCCGGAAACTTTTTTTAAAACTTCCCGTCTTTAAGCTCCGGAAGCAGCCAATTCAATTGCATTTCAGGAGATGGATAGATCTTCACATAACCACTGTAAAGCACATTCGATTTAACAAGCGTATCAATTTTCTTCAACATGCCAAGATATGTATTCCATAACTTCAAATCACTTTTTAAAAGCCGGCCAATTCTTTTTGTGATCTCAAACTGTTGTTGGTAATTGAATCCCGTGTCAAAAATCATTTTATCATATTTGTCAGAAACCCTTGTAAATATTTTTTTGTCGATTTTTTTCTTGTAAAAATTTGTTCCAAGAATTTCCTTCAATTCCCCTGTTTCAGCAAAATTTTTAAAATAACCATTGTTCACTCTTAGAAGATCTTCAAAAAGAAGCATGGAAATTTCCAATTTTGACAGATCAAGAGTACGAATAAACGGAACAGACAGGATAAAAATATACTCACCTTTATTTGATGGAAGCCCAAAATGATAAAGATTCGGGGTATTCACCAACAGTATCTTGAACCTCTTCTCATAATATCCAAGCTTTTCAAGAAAGCACGAAAAGGAATCGCTCAATCCATAATCCGGTTTCTCAAAATCCCATTTAAGAATCGGTGCATTCTTAACAAGCCAGTATTCAGTGAAAAATGACCAGTACTCCGTCTTTTGCGGTATATCGTATTTTCTCATCCGCTTCTTTTTGATTTTTAATCCAATCTCACGCTTCTTTTTTAATTTTTTCTCCAGTTCGACATCCAACATATCATTTTTCAGAACTTTTTTAATTGACTTAAAATCAATATACTCCTTCTCTTTTCTCTTTTTTTCGGTTGCCGCCGACACGGCGGTATCAACGCCAAAACACGTCAAGAGAATCACCAATATAAAAGAATACTGTTTGATTTTTCGCATTTTACACTTTCCATCGAAATTGAATTGTTTCCCATTCATGGCATTGTGGACAACGCCAAAATATATTGTCTGACTCATACCCGCATTGGCTGCAAAAATGGCGCGACAGGGACTCATGAATATTTTCCAAAAACCCCATTACCTCCTTCATTGCATCATCGTTCATCCCAAGCTGGATCAAAAGTTTTATATATTCAATTTTTAAAACATCAGAGTGGTTTGAATGCTCCTTGATCCATCCCTTGAGAATTTGATAGGCATTTTCAATATCACCCCCACTTTTCATGAGTCTGACCTTTGAAAGAACCATTGAAGGTGAATCAGGAAGTTCTTTGTCATCAAGAACCAGAAAATAATCCCTTAAAATATCGAGTCTTGCGCTGTAATTCCGTCTATCCGTCTCACTCCATTCATTGAATCTCTCGGCAAGAGATACAAACAAAAAGGAGGCATACATTGGGTGTTCCCGCAAAATCTCCAATAGATGAAACCTTGCCCTTTCCATATCACCCTTGATCAGAAACAGTTTTAGTCTGAGTATCTTGGCGGAAACAGATGGTGCAAACCGGAAAGCATCCTCCAGGTCCTCGTCACAATTTACAAAATCCCCCTTGTTAAACAGAATCCTGGCCTTCTGTACCAGTATGTGCGAAATCGTTTCGGCCTGATTCTCATGCCCTACCTTGGAAAGCATAATGCGATAATTATAGGCCTCATCCCAATCCTCTATATCCTCATAAATTCTGCACAAGGCACTGATAACTTCGTATTGATCACGATTGATTTTTAAAACGTCCTTGTAGGTTTCGAGTGCCTTGTCAATAAAACCACCCTTGTCGAAATCAACTGCCAGTTCCTTGAGCGCACGAAGCCTGGTCGACTCCGAAATATTTTCTCTTGCTATCAGGGAACGATGAATACTGATTGCCTTTTCAATCTCTCCGTTACTTCTAAATAATCCTCCAAGAGCGAAATATGTTTCCATTGTTTCCCTGTTTATATCAACAGCGTTGAGAAATTCCTTGATCGCCAGATCCTTGTTGCCGGAAATCAGGTATTGCGTGGCATTTAGAAATATTTTTGATTGTGCCTCAAAAATCGAACTTCGATATCTTTTGGATAGCTTTACACCCGTATCCCTTTCAATAAGATAGTGGTACACCAGAACAACGGTTATGATGATGGCAACAACCGCCAGTAAATGATCCTGAATCCACGGCCAAAAAAATTCAATCATTATCTGCTACTCCCCTACCACTTCATTAGAAACATTGGAGCATTACCCCATTTCGTTAGAAACTCCATTTTCGATGACACTTCATCAATGTTTTCCAACAATTTCATAAAACGGAATTCTTTTTTCCTTTTTATATACTTGAAACCAAATTCGCCGGATAACTTCAACTCCTCATGAATACTTCTTCCGGCCTGCCAAAGTCCTGCGATCTCATCGACCAAACCTAGTTTCATGGCCTGGTTACCTGTAAATATTTGTCCCTCGGCAACATTTTCAACCGGACCTTTAATCTTCTCCTTCCTCTTGAGCAATATATCCTTGATAAACTGCTCATGATCATCCTTGAGCATCGACTGCAAAATCTCTCTCTCCTCATCTGACATAGGTCTGTAGCTGGCAGCGAGATCCTTAAATCGTCCGGCCGTAAGTGGTTCAGGCCTTAATTTTGCCCACTTGAACAGTTCAGTCATATCCACACGAGGCATGATAACACCAATAGAACCAACCATTGTGCCGGCATTTGAATAAATTCTTCTGGTCGCCGAAGCAATGTAATACCCTCCACTTGCAGCAACGGATGCCAAACTGGAATAAACCGGTTTTTCCAGATCAATCCTGAGTATCTCGTGATAAATTTCCTGAACCGGGGCAATCGCTCCTCCAGGTGAATCAATTCTAACTACAATCGCCTTAATATCAGATGCCTTTGCCGCCTTCCCAAGCCTTCGAATTGTTTCCTTTGAATCAAGAATAATTCCCCTTACCTCGACAACTGCGATCGTTCCATTTTGCCCGTCGTAATTGAAAGACTCTCCGGTCTTCAGGGCCTTAACAGTGAAATAGGCAAAGACCATCAGAATAATGAAGAACAGGAAGACCAGTAAAAGTATACCTGTAATCGCACGATTACGATTTTCATTCATGCTGTTCCCCTTTTTTTAATACGCATAACTCCCGATTATATTAGCATTTTCATCACCTAAAAAACCAGTTTTAAAGACATATCTGATTTTTTC
>JAGLPP010000003.1 GCA_023137315.1 Bacteriovoracaceae bacterium | reverse complement strand
GGCCGTTGATGGCCATTCAGGAGCAACCGCACTTTCACAGATAGTTTCAGGAGGTCCGGAGTCCATGGTGTATGGTTTTTGGGATTCCTTCTGGGGATTCGTTCCAGGTTCCATGGGGGAAACATCGGCAATTTGCTGTCTTGTTGGAGTTGTTTTTTTAATGGTAATCGGTGTGGCATCGTGGCGAATTGTAATAAGCTGTGTGCTAAGTACGCTGGTCTTTGGAGCGCTTCTTTATTTTATTGGAAGTGATACAAATTCGATGTTTAATCTTTTACCACATTGGCATCTTGTGCTTGGAGGATTCGCTTTTGGTTGTGCCTTTATGGCCACTGATCCGGTGACGGCAGCCAATACGCTCAAGGGACAATATGTTTATGGTGCCTTGATTGGTGCCATGGTGATTCTTGTTCGTGTACTTAATCCGGCTTATCCGGAGGGCATGATGCTGGCGATTTTATTTGCCAATGTTTTTGCGCCACTTATTGATTATTTTGTAATCCAGGCAAATATCAAAAGGAGACAGCGAAGATGTCAAACGACAGCGTAAAAAAGACACTTTTAGTGGCGACTCTTCTGTGTGTGTTCTGTTCGATAATGGTTTCATCATCAGTGGTGATTCTTCGTCCGTTCCAGGAGGAAAACAAGACACTGGATATAAGAAAAAATCTTTTGTTAGCCGCAGGTCTTATTGATAATGTTTCCGCTTCACGGGATGAGATCAATCGCGCCTACGAAAAGATTGAAGTCAGAATGATCAATATTGATTCCGGCGAATATGTTGATCATATTGATCCTGCGAAATTTGATGCAAAAAAAGCGGCGAAAGATCCGAAGATGAATAAGAGAATCAACAGCTCCAAGGATGCTGCCGGTATTAAAACGAGATCCATTTATTCAAAAATATTTTTTGTGAAGGAAAATGGACTGATTGATCAGATTATCCTGCCAGTTTATGGCAAAGGACTCTGGTCAACGATGTACGGTTTTCTTTGTCTTTCGAGCGATAGAAAAACAGTCAAGGGTTTTGCTTTTTATGATCACGGTGAAACTCCCGGACTTGGTGGGGAGGTTGATAATCCACGCTGGAAGTCCTTGTGGCCGGGAAAGAGTGTTTTTGATGAAAAATTCAATGTCATTGTGGATATTTTGAAAGGTAGTGTGAACCCCGGATCAAAAGAGGTCTACAGGCAGGTTGACGGCCTTGCCGGTGCCACGCTTACCTGTAATGGAGTGGAAAACCTTCTTCATTATTGGCTTGGTGATGACGGTTTCGGGCCTTTTCTCAGAAACTTCAGCGAGAATGGGGGGAATATATGAGTTTGAAAAAAACACTTTTTGATCCCATCTTTAATAATAATCCGATTGCACTACAGGTTCTGGGGATTTGTTCCGCTCTTGCTGTCACCACAAAGATGGAGACGACTCTTGTCATGTGCATGGCCGTAATTATTGTCACGGCATTCTCAAATCTATTTGTGAGCATTATAAGGAACCACATACCGTCATCCATCAGGATAATAGTCCAGATGACAATTATCGCATCGTTGGTAATAGTTACAGATCAGGTTTTGAAGGCATTTTTCTATGATGTTTCCAAAAGTCTTTCAGTTTATGTCGGTCTTATAATCACCAATTGCATTGTCATGGGAAGGGCCGAAGGATTTGCAATGCAGAACGGCCCAGGCGTGAGTTTTTTGGATGGTATCGGAAACGGACTCGGTTACTCGATAGTTTTGATCTTCGTTGCCTTTTTTCGTGAACTTCTTGGAAGTGGAAAGCTTTTTGGTTTTTCCATTCTGCCACTGGTGAATGAAGGTGGTTTCTACAATGGTAACGGGTTAATGCTTCTTGCACCGTCAGCATTTTTTCTGATCGGTTTTTTTATCTGGGGCCTTCGTACATGGAAGAAAGATCAAGTGGTGGGTGAAAAATGACAGGGCATTATTTAAATCTTTTTATAAAATCCATATTTATTGAGAACCTTGCTCTTGCGTTCTTTCTTGGGATGTGTACTTTTCTGGCGGTTTCCAAAAAAGTCAAGACGGCAATGGGATTGGGCGTTGCCGTGGTTGTAGTTCAGACAATCACTGTTCCTACAAATAATTTAATATATAATTATCTTTTGAAGGAAGGGGCCCTGTCGCGTTTTGGCTTTCCCGACGTTGATCTTACTTTTCTGGGGCTCATCAGTTATATCGGCGTGATTGCGGCAATGGTGCAAATCCTTGAGATGATTTTGGATAAATATGTTCCATCACTCTATAATGCTCTTGGAATTTTTCTTCCGCTGATTACAGTGAACTGTGCGATTTTGGGAGGCTCTCTTTTTATGGTTGAACGGGACTACTCCTTTCCGGAAAGTGTTGTTTACGGATTTGGTTCAGGAGTTGGATGGGCACTTGCGATTGTCGCTCTTGCGGGAATCATGGAGAAACTAAAATACAGTAATATTCCCGACGGACTAAGAGGACTTGGAATAACATTTATTACAGTCGGTTTGATGGCGTTGGGATTTTTGGCATTTTCAGGAATTTCGCTTTAAAAAAAGGATAAACCCGGTATGAAGATTATCATTCTTGGTGTTTTAATGTTTACGCTTGTTGTTCTTGCCTTGGTGGTGATCATTCTCATTGCCAAATCGAAACTTGTGGCAAGTGGAAATGTTCAGCTTAATGTTAACGAAGAAAAAGATCTCGATGTTTCAGTGGGAGGCAAGCTTCTTGGAGCACTTGCGGATCAGAAAATATTTGTTCCATCTGCCTGCGGTGGTGGAGGTACTTGTGGCCAGTGCAAGGTTGTTGTCCATGAGGGAGGTGGTGACGTTCTTCCGACGGAAGTGGGGCAGCTCACGCGTCGTGAGGTTAAGGATGGTACAAGACTTTCCTGTCAGGTTCCAGTCAAGCAGAATATGAAAATTGAGGTACCCGAGGAGGTTTTCGGTGTCAAAATGTGGAAGTGCAAAGTTAAATCAAACAAAAACGTGGCGACCTTTATCAAGGAGCTTGTTCTTGAAATACCGTCAGGGGAAAGTGTTCCTTTCCGTGCCGGTGGTTACATCCAGATCGAGTGCCTTCCCCATACAATTCACTACAAGGACTTTGAGATCGAAGAAGAATATAGGGAGGATTGGGATAAATATAATATGTGGAGATACACCTCTGTCGTAAAAGAAAATGTTGTACGTGCCTATTCCATGGCCAGTTATCCTGAAGAAGAGGGGGTTATCATGCTTAATGTGAGAATTGCTTCTCCTCCTCCTGGTACGAAACATCCACCTGGTCAAATGTCCTCATATATATTTGGGTTAAAACCCGGGGACGAAGTGACAATATACGGCCCGTTTGGTGAGTTTTTCGCTCGTGAGACGGACAAGGAAATGGTTTTTATTGGTGGTGGAGCTGGAATGGCCCCGATGCGTTCTCATATTTTTGATCAATTAAAGCGTATAAAATCCAACCGTAAGATCACATTCTGGTATGGCGCCAGAAGCAAGCGTGAGATGTTTTATTCTGATGAATTTGATGAGCTGGCAGCGAATAATCCAAATTTCAAATGGTATCCGGCCCTTTCAGAACCTCTTGCTGTGGATAACTGGAAAGGTTACACAGGATTTATTCATAATGTGATTCGTGACGAATATCTTGATAAACATGATGCACCTGAGGATTGTGAATATTATATGTGTGGGCCTCCAATGATGAATGAAAGTGTGATTACCATGCTTCTTGATCAGGGCGTTGAGCGTGAAGATATCATGCTGGATGACTTCGGGGTGTGAAAAATTGATTTATTTAACGGCCACACTAATCGTATTTGTTTTGTTCGTTCTCTCTCTTTCAATAAGTGTTATTGCGAAAAGAAAGCAGGTTAAATGCAGATGCCGGCCTCACACGGATAAAGGGTGCGGGCCGGGATAGATTGTTACATTTGGATTTGGAATAATTCAAAAATATTAAAATAAAAGTTTGAGCTTGAAGTATTTTGCGTCTTCAACCATTTTCCATCATTAATACAAATTGCAATTTCCTGATGTGTTGGTTGTAAAAACCAGTTTTCATTGTAGTGGGTTAAGGTATTGAGTCCATAAGGTACAGGTGCTTCATAAACCCTCTTTTCCGCGTTATGGACTAATTTAAATTCCTTTGTTTCCACTAGATTTCCATTTCTGTAGTTCAGTACAACAGCTTTGGCATTATCGATCATATAATCGCTGACCTTTACCCAGATATCTGTATAATATGCCTTGCCCAACGCGTATTGATATGACTTTAAGTTAATATCCAAAGAGAAAACAGTTCCCCCCTCGGATTTAAGATCAACGGATTTCCATCCCAAGTCCAAAGCAAACAGGCTGGATGAAAACATTAGCGACGAAAGTAAAATTAAAATTGTTTTTTTCATGATTTGTTCTCCAATAGAAGATTAATTTTTCTAGAAATACCAAAAAATCGGTTTTCACGAATTCTAATATCAAATTTATGGTGATAATTAACGAAAAGTGTAAATTTTATCTGGTGCTAGTAAAAATATCGCATGGCAAAATTGGAAAATCGTCTTGAAACAGGTGGATAAGCTATTGAAAGATGACAATTTTGCTCATAAAATTTATAGGTGGTGCCCAGGACGAGACTTGAACTCGTACAGCCAATAAAGGCCGAGGGATTTTAAGTCCCTTGTGTCTACCAATTCCACCACCCGGGCATGGGATAACTTACGGAAAAGTGTTTAAAAAAATGTTGAACCAAGTGATACAAATTTGTCAATTGAAAAACTTGATTATTGTCGGTTTGATTATTTTTATGTTGATTGGGTGTTCACGCCCTGAACAGAAAAATTACTCCGAAAAGGTTCATGCAGTGTCATCATGGTTTAGCACGGATAAGCGTTTTTCCTTTATGGACGAGGATGGAAAACCCACATCCCATCCTTTTTTTGATCTAGTGCCCTTTTCCAGTATGAAGGACAATTCCATCAATTTTGTGGTGCAGACTTTTGAAGGAAGTCAACAGGCTTACGGGTTTGATATGATTTCCGGACGTTTTTTCAAAAAATATTATTTATGTGAGCAGGAGGATGTTTGGCAGAATTACAAGGGAGTAATCAGCACACCTCCGTTTACCGAGGGTTTTATTCCGAGACTGCTTGATCAAATAGGGGAACCACAGAAAATTATCGTTTTTGGTGATAAAAAGGAATACGCAAAATACAAGGGAAATTACAACGTGTCCCACAGAGTACGTGTTGTAGGTGGTGTGATAGAACAAAGGTGTAGTAGATATCCCTGTCTGACAAAGGATAAATGGATATCGCGTTTTGTTCTAGTTGGAGTGGACCCGTTATTTTACAAATATGAAAGGGTTTCTAATCTGTATCAGTTGAAAAAGGTTGTTGATTGGTCATATGTGAAGGCCTTTATGGAAAATTACCAGGGGCGTACTTTTGACGGAGGGATGGAGCTTCCATATATCAGGATTGTTGATGAGATAGAACCGGAAAAATCATTGAAGTTTGTCATAAACAAGGGGCATTTGTTTAAATTCAAGGAAATGATTGCCATACGGGATAGCTGTCATCAACTCTACGACCATATTTGGAAATCGGTTGAAAAGTTGAGGGATATTAGCAGTAAATTGAGTGATGAGAAGTTCATTGCCAGAAAAGTCGAAGAAGGTCTTAAAAAGCAAAAAAGAAAGACTGTCACTGCCGGTATTGAGGTTCAGAGAATGAAGGCCGAGATTATAAGAAGAAAATTTTATCTTTTATCCAGGGACAGTTTTGCAAATTTTTTCAGGGATTTTCACGGAAGATTCAAGGATAAATATCAAACATGTATTAAATACGTTCGACCGGCGAATATTACAAATAACATGGAACGCCACTGGTTTTTTGCGTATTTCAGTTCTTTTTTCCGTTTGGAGCAGCTCGGATATATTTATTCATGTGACAAGAGCGAATGGTTTAAAAATTACATAATCGGCCGGGAACGATTGGCAATGAATCAGAAAAAAGAGCTTCTGCGCTGTTCTACAAAGTTAATTGAAAAATCCTTTGAAAAAGCTGTAGCAAAGTTCAGATATATTATGAATAAAAGGGGTGACGACTATCATCGCTATATTACCTATGACTTTTTTGATGGTACTCATCAGAAATTGTATTCCTGGGTGCCCGTTACCGGAAAAATGTTGAGTTGCAAGAGCAGTTCCGTGTCAATGTGGAAAGGTGTGCTTGCATTTTTCAAGAAGAAAAAATCTGTTGTTGCCGGACAAAATCCTGATTATATTTTTCCGGCCGATGTTAATTGGAAAAAGTTTCAACCGAAGAAGTCCTTTAGAATGGATTTATTTCAGTAGGAAACACATACTTGATTTTAAATTGTTATGCAGGAAAAAAATAAAATATCTGAGAAATCAAAGAAGGAAACAAGAGGATTGTTTGGCAGGTTGGAATTGTGGGCGAGGGCCAACAGCATGACTGTCCTGATATTCGGTGATGGTTGTTGTTCAAGTTCCAGAATGAAAATTATCCTGGATGATTGGGCATCCAGTAATTCTGTAAGTATTGATTATACATTTAATCCACGTCGGGCGGATATATTGCTTGTAATAGGCAGTGTTACACACAAGCAGATTCCTGTTTTGAAGGAAACCTATGAACAGATGGCATTTCCAAAGTGTGTTGTGGCCCTGGGAGTGTGTTCTGTCAGTGGGGGTTTGTTTAAAACATATTCGACAGTTTCCGAACTGTCAGAATATATTCCAGTCGATGTATTGATACCTGGTTGTCCACCCTCTGAAAATCTTGTCGGACAGGCATTTGAAAAAATCAGATCAGGACAGGGGGGACGGGAATGAGTGCGAAAAAACATGAGTCCGTCTGTTTTGATCTTTACAATAAGCTTAATGTTGATTTGGGTGGAATAACCCTTGGGTTGGAATCGGAATTTTTGGTAATAATTCCAGATCAGATTGTGAGTGCCATAAAGATGATCAAAGACGATTATGGTTACATTCAGTTGATCGATATTTGTGGTGTCGATTGTATGTATCTTGGAAAAAAATCCGGGAATGAAAAACGTTTTTGTGTTGTATACAATTTTTTAAATCTGGAGAGTCATCACAGACTGATGATTAAAACATATGTTGATGAAGGGGAGAATATTTCATCAATTACGGGAATTTTCAAGTCAGCCGATTGGTATGAGAGGGAAGTGTGGGAGATGTTTGGCGTGGAGTTTGACGGTGGGAGGAAAAAAAGATTATTAACCCACCATGAATTTGACGGTCTTCCGCTTAGAAAAGATTTCGATATTCAAAATCAGGTTCCCCTTGAGAATGTACAGCAGATTGATTTTCCAGAAAGGGTTGTACCGAAAAACGATAATCCGAGATATTGGATAAATCTTGGCCCGGTACATCCGGTAACAAATTCCTCCGGACGTATTATGATTGAACAAATGGGGGAACATGTTGAATATGCTGAGATGGAAGTGGGATATCGGCACAGAGGTTTTGAGAAGCTGTGTGAGCAGAAGGAGTTTTTACAGATATTGCCATTTGTTGACAGGTTGACAGCGAGTTTTCCCGCAGTTTGTAACATGTTATGGTGCAAGACCGTGGAGGAACTACTGGGTATCACGATTCCAGATCGTGCCCAGGCCGTGCGTATGATTTTTGCCGAAATTTCAAGAATTTTTGATCACATGACGACAATTTATGAGATGGCGAAAACTGTAGGTTATGAGGCCGGAATGAATGAGGTTCAAGGATTTTTGAAACGGGTTAACGAAGTATTTTCCCTGTTTGTCGGAAATAGCGTACTTTTTACTTCTTATAGAATCGGAGGACTTTCAAGGGATATTCCTGCAGAATGGATACAGCAAATGTTGGACGTTCTTGGTATTCTGACGAAACAACTTGCTCATACCAGAAAAATGTTTACAGGTTCAAGGTTATGGATGGAAAGGACTCAAACTTTTCATCTTGAGGCATCTGAGGCCATAGACAAGGGGTTTTCAGGGCCTAATCTTCGGGCGTCCGGTATTAATTATGATATAAGAAAAAACAGGCCTTATTACTATTATAGTGATGTTGATTTTGAGGTGCCACTTGGAATCAATGGAGGCGCTTATGACAGATATCTTGTAAGGATTGAGGAGGTTCGTCAATCGCTCAAAATTATTTCCCAACTTTTGGACAATCTCCCCACCGGAACTGTTATGTTGGATGATTCAAGATTTACAATGCCTGACAAGGAGGAGGTTTTTACCGATTCCAAGGAATTGGAAAATCATTGTCGTTTTTTTTCCGATGGAATTGTTCCGCAGGAAAAGGAGATTTATTCATTTGTAGAGAGTTCTGCCGGGGAACTTGGTTTTTATATTATATCCGATGGTGGAAAAAGGCCTTACAGGGTAAAATTGAGATCTCCCGGATTTCCGGCGTGCCAGGCATGGTCACAGATTGCGAAAGGGCACAAACTTGAGGATGTCGCAATTGGATTTGCCTCTTTTGGTGTGGATTTTTGTGAATTGGACAGGTAGGGACAGATGATACTTAGCAAGGGTTTATACAATTCCTACAGTTATTTTCGTGTTTTCTTCAAGTCCACGATTAATCTTCTGTTTTTATTTTTTAAACTTGTTTTTTCATTGTGGCCTGGTCGTGGAAAGTCCGGTGCAGGTGGAACATCGCAGAAGACTACCAACTTGATTATTCCCTCTCTTAAAGTTACGAAAAAAGGTAGGTTGCGTTGTATTTCCTGTGGGCTTTGCCTGAAATATTGTCCATGTCATTGTATAAAAATGGACGCAGGGGAGGCCTTTGAAGTGAATACTCCGCCGGATATTTTTGAGATAGATTTGTTAAAATGTATTGGTTGCGGTTATTGCGAGGAGGTTTGTCCTGTTGACGCCATTGTTATGCGGGATGCCCAGGTTTTTGATCTTCAATACAGGGAGGAGTTTTTGGTGTCACAGATTTTCCTCGCTTTCAGAAAGGATCTTGAGGGGAATAAAGGAATTGTATCGAAAGTTGAAGATGATCAGAGAATTCCAATTGAAGTTGAGTGGTTGCGTTAGTGTGGCGCCAGATAAATTATTTCAAAAAATCATGGTTTAAAGTAAAAAAGATTAACTTTGGGCGGAAAAGATTTATCTGACGTTAGTATGAGAAAACGTCCATTGATATTTTCACCATTACTATTTAAAATACAGGATTTAATTTTTTCGCATTTTATTTGATATTTTTCACTATCAGATAACTTTTTACGCATGTACTTAACTCCTTCAGCAATAGCATATGATTTACGTTTCAAGAATTTTCATAAAGAAGAGTATGATGCCAATTACGAACAAGCTCGTGCCAGGTATTTTGAAAGTTTAAGCAAGATTCCGGAAAGAAATGAACTTACAAATGAACAATTAATGGAGTTAAATCTTCTTAATAAGAAAAGAGCGTACTGGGATAATATAGAAGACGAGTGTATATACAACGTCGTGAAAACAGGAGTGGAAAATTTAGAAAAATCAGCAATGGGGCTAAAATCAGTTGTTTCAAAAACCATGCTGGAAATGGAGCTTTCAATTTGCAAGAAGTTTGATGTATTGGAACTCGAAATGGTACAAAAGTGTTTTTAAAAGTGGAACCTGAAAAATCTTCACTTTTTATACTGCACTGTAATTACGAAAAGTACGTGGAACAACGTGTGCGGCGCGTAGATGGAATGAAATATTATTCTAAAAAGATACGGTAGTCGTCAAGAATCTCATCAATCTCCACCTCATTCAGATAATCGTAAATTAGTTCCCTGTCTTTCTCGGAAATTTCAAAGTGGCATTTTTTGGAGAGTGCCTCGAGATTACTCCCTATTTCCTTTAGCTTTTTATCCGAGTTGCTTTTAAGTATCCGTCCGACATATTCCAGTGCTCCTCTGAGATTGGAGGTTTGTTTGTCATTGTACTTGACACCCTGGTGATATGGGGTGAAAAATTTTAATGAATCATGATTTTTGGCCAAAACTGTGGCAAAGGCGGCATTATCAAATCGCTCGGAAACAGTGCCTTCGCGAATTTCCAGATCATGTGCCATCCAGGGAGAGTCCCATTTTTTGGAGTTGTATCTGATAACTCCAGCACTCTTTCCGGAATTCATAGGATTAAAAGTCAGCGTAGTATAGGTGGTGGCATAAAGCTTCTCTGGATTTTCGCTTTCCATGGCACGAAAAAGAATAATTCTGGATTCAACTGCCCTGGCAATGGATAGTCCCTTCGCCTCTCCAATATCGGCTGGAATCCCTACATGAAAATGGCTTGCGGCATCCTTAAAAGTTGCATGAATGCTATCCATGATTTTTTTAAAAAGCAAAGGCGAGACTTCCGAGCTGTCATGAATTAACTCAATCCATTGCTGATCCAAATGGGCCCCAACTTTAAAATCATGTTGACCATGAAAGATATCATTGAGGATGGTCTTGTAATTATTAAGAAAATTCAATGCACCTTCCATGTTGAAAGGTACAACAGACTCAAGATTGGCATCTAACTTTATTCTCTCAGAGGAACGTGTTACCTCTGTTAGAAGATGATGAAGAATAATATTGAACTCAACAGGGTTAAGATCGGTTATTTGATACTCTTGTTTGCCAAGACTTTTGCGTCTGATACTAAAAGCCTTAAGCTGTTTTTCACTTCTTTTAAAAATTTTTGACAGCTCCTGGATGTCGAACCTTAAAGATTTTCCTGAATTGTCGAGTGCTTCTTGCAGATCTTCGAGCATGGCCGGATTGCTTGAAATAAGTCTGTAGACATCAGAATGAGGAAGTTCCGAGTCGAAAGCATAGGTGATAAATTTATTTGGCACGATTTCGAAAGATTTATCAAGCTTCCATAGGTTTTTTAGCTGTTCTTTCGCTTCAGAGGACTGTGCATCTCTCTTGAGAATAAAGTGTTCTACGGCAATAAAACAGCTTTTAACGGTCTTTTTACCGGCCGGAAAACGTTTTAAATATTGATAATTTGAGGTAGCACAGCTACTCAAAAATAAAATCAATGTGAATAAGACGCTCGTAAAACTTCTATACATTTTCCATCCCATTATTATGTGTATCGGTTGTTACCAGCACCAATATTAAACTAAATATCTTTCATTGAGCCAATCTTGTTTTTTGCAAAAAATCAGTCGTTTTGCCTCATTCTTGTGCCGATTTATTGATGCTCTGCAAGGAATACCAAGCAAAAATCTCCTGTTTACGAGTTTTTTTCATATACATGTTAATATTTTAGCTTGGGGTCAGGGGTTCTCCATATCCTTGATCATAAGGAGGGGTTTTTGGTTTCAACTACCAAGTCCAGAAATTGGGTTATCCTAGGTCTAATGTTTGTGGCCCTGTGGGTTTGTTCATGTAAAGTTGAAAACAAGAAGTTCAATCCGAGAGTGCCGGGAACGGAACCTGACACAATGATCACATTGTCCGCCACTACGAGCTATATAAACCTGGCAAATTATACAAATTTTTATATTTTTGGAGCGTGTTCAGAGGTTGGTAACCAGGTTTCCATCGTGGCACGTGATAATCTTGGTGCCGTACGTTCACCGAATGGAACTATTTTTTGCAGCAGTGGAAATTCCTGGGAGACTGAATCCGGAAAAGAACTTGACCTGACTACGCTGGCAGATGGAAATATTGTTATTACAGCGATCCACTCGGATGCGTTGGCACAAACACATCAGACAGTAAAAAACTTCACCAAGGATATCGTCAGACCTTATGTAACGAACATTTATTCAACAACCGGAAGCGGGAGCTACAAGCTAGGGCAGGAAATTTATATTGTTATGCAATTTAATGAGGCCGTACAGGTGGCCAATTCTCCGAAGTTGACTCTCGGGGCCGATATTGGATACGAGAAGGCGGTTTATTCATCGGGGGCCGGGACGTCGCTCTTAACGTTCAAGTACACAGTTTTGACCGGGCATAATACCACTGCTCTTGAATATTTTGATCGTAATTCACTTAGTGGAGATGTAACGGATCTGGCAGGTAACAGAACTGTTACAAGCAATGTGCTACCGGCAATTGGTGGTGGTAATTCTCTCAGCGACAATAATACAATAATTGTTGATACATATGTTCCATATGTTTCCGGTGTTACAACGACTGCCACTCCTGGAGAGACAAGGGCCGCCGGAGATGAAATTTATATCAAGGTTGCTTTAACTGAACCGGTTGTGGTGACTGCCACCAGCGGAAGTACTCCATATATTAATTTAAATGTTTTGCCGACGGATAGAACTGCATCATATGACAGTGTCTCATCGACCGCCACGATTATGAGTTTTAAATATACGGTTCAGGCGGAGGATTATACAGCTGATCGCCTCCTTTATAACAATACGACATCCTTGCAATTGAATAGTGCAGTTGTTGTCGATTCCGCACAGAATGCTTTTTTGAAGGATCTTCCTGATCCTGGCTCGTCCGGTTTGTATACGTCCAACGTATCAGTCAACGCACAAACACCACAGATCACCAGTGTCACATCAAATGTGGCCGATGGTACCTATAAGCTTGGTGATCCGGATATTGATATCAGGTTACACTTTAGCAAGGCGGTTGTTGTAACCGGGGCCACTCCATATGTGGAGTTACGGGTTTCAGATGGAGTCTCTGATACTGGAACTGCACCGTATGTTGGAGGAAGTGGATCAAACACTCTCGTTTTTAATTATACAATCAGGAATTATGATGAATCATATGGTAGTAGTTTGAGATATATAGAGAATAATTTAACAACCTCCAAGGAAGGCCCACTGAACTGGAATGGGGCGACTATTGAGGACTCTACAGGAAATGAAATCAACTGGTATCTTCCGACTCCGGGAACAGTTGGTTCTCTTGATTATGGACGTGCTATTGTTGTTGATAGCAAGCGGCCGTTTCTGACCGGAATATCATCAATCAACGCAACAGGAAGCATTGTTTCCATAGATGGAACAGCTTATCTTACTGCAGTTTTTGATGAAGATGTTGTTGTTACCGGACTGCCGGCCTTGACTATTAATGCAACTCCAACGCGGACGGCGACATACTTTTACGGTTCAGGTTCAAACACACTTTATTTTACCTATGTAGTCAGGGAGGGGGATGTAACCCTTGGGGCGACCCTTGATTATGATAATTCCACGGCCAATGCTTTTGATCTTGTTGCCGGAGTGAATGATATTGATGATGTGAACGGAAATAATGTTGATAACAGCTATCAGGGTTCTATTCCAACATCCCTTTCGTATGTTGATATAACCATTGATGGAATCAGGCCTCTGATTTCCACTGTTACAACCACATCCACCGGATTAAAACTTTATAACGATACAATTGACATCATTATAACGACAACCGCAACACCTCTGATTTCAAGTGCAACGGCTCAATTTACCCTGAACATAACGAATGGAGCCTCTACCAGCAAGGATGTGGATTGTAGCAGTGTTTATGCAAATCCTACTACGACGTGGACATGTCCATATACTGTCGCCAAAGGGGATTATATCAGTGCTGGCGGGTATCTGGAGTATTCAACGACCACACCACTTAAGAATGTTACAGACGAAGCTGGAAATGCAATAGGTGGTTTTCCAACAGCGGGTGCCACAGGTTCATTAAGCAATCCTGTTTTAGTACAGACGCCCATAACGGTGGATGGTGTTTTTCCAGATGTTACAAATGTGACCGCAATAAATCCGAACGGGGATTATGGATTAAATGATATTCTTATTCTTGAAGTTCAGTTTGACGATACAGTGATAGTGGATCTTTCGGGAGGAACACCATATCTCGTTCTTGACACGAACACTGTTGTAACGCTGGATGGAACGGCCGTCTATGCGGGTGGTTCCGGTACAGCGAATCTTCAGTTCCAGTATCAAATAAAGCAAGGCGATAGTACGGGACATCTTCCAAATGATTATCTTGATTATACCGCCTCAAATTCGTTGGTTCTTTCCGGCGGACAAGTGAGTGACAGTAACGGCAATACCATGGGGTCCGATGAACTGGCCCTTTTCGATCCGAATACCGGTACGGCCGGAAGTGGTTCCATTGCAAAAAACAGACAAATCGAAATTGATGCCTCAATTCCACAGGTGGTGATGGTTTCCTCCACAGCGGTAAACTATCCGACTACAATGTATGGAACAACCACAAACGCCGGTTATGGTAATGGTAATATTCCAATCATTATTACGTTTGACGAGGATGTCACGGTTATTGGTAGTCCGGAAATATCATTGAATGTTGCCGGAAGAACGGCGGATTATTTCGGACACCTGAGCAATAATCAACTAATTTTCACCTATCCGGTTCAGGCCGGAGATAGTGTTGTTACATGTACAGGAACAACTGATATTGCCAGCTTTAATACAGAGCTTTGTGATTTGAATTACACTTCAACGAGTTCACTTGATGCCAACGGAGGCGATATTCGTGATGATTATGGAAACTCCATTTTTGTCACTCCTCCGGTTTCCGGCGGTGTATTGCCGTTGCCGGATACAGGATATTCTCTCAAGAAAATGAATGATGTCAGAATCGACACTTTTGTGCCGACAGTGATTGAGGTGCGTTCAACTACAACAACAGGGGCAACCGCTCATTATGTTATAGGTGAGTTAGTGGATATTGAAGTTGAATTCAATGAGGAGGTGAGGCTTACTGTGGGTGCAAGTGCCCAGCTTAATCTCAACATCGGACAGAAGGCGAGCTACAGCAGCGGTGCCAACACGAAGGTATTGACTTTCAGATATGTTGTTCAGGATGGGGATGATACCGGCCAGCTAAGGTTTAACGGTCTCGATCCTGTATCTGTGTCAGGCGGATCAATTACTGATATTGCCAGTAATTCAATAGATGTTACAACTTTTGATCCTTCTGGTTTCATTGATAATGATCCCATTTCACTTCATGGAGACGTTCCACAAGTGCAAAGTGTTTTGGTTTTGTCAGCTGACCCGATTTACACCATTGACGGAGGTGAGCAATTACAGATTGCCGTTAACTTTGATGAGAATGTGTTGGTTGGCGGAATTCCAATATTGCGCCTTAATGTTGGAGGCACTAATTTGCTTGGAGAGGCGCAGTACAGCTCAACAAGCGGGGCAACGATTACGTTTGTTTACAATGTAAGAAATGGTGATGATGGTGGTACGGGTACCGGTTATACTCCTGCCATTGCTTCATATGATTCTCTTTTGTCCAACGATGGCACCAACGGAACTATCAAGGATTCAAGTAATTATAATAATGCCGCACTTACGTTGCCGACTCTTTCTCTTCCAGGTGTCTTGATCGACGGCGAAAGACCATATGCGATTACCTTGAATGCATCTCCAACGAAGATTCCAAATATCTTTTATATGGGAGAGCAGATAGATATTCAGATCGGTTTCCACGAAGAGATTGTTGTTACCGGAACTCCTGAATTGTTATTGAGTACGATACCTGTACGAAGTGCATTGTGTGAGAGGGATGGCGTGGATAATACGTTGCTGGTTTGCCATTATACGGTTCAGGCAGGTGATATGACGGCCGGATATCTGACTTACGCGAATTCATCTGCACTTACTGGAACAATAAGGGATATCAACGGCAATATGGCGAATCTGTCAATGACGTTGGGAATGAGTCCATCCAATGTTGAAGTTAATGGTGCAACGGCAATTGTTGAACAAGTTACTTCAAGTAAGGCCAACGGACGTTATGGAGTTGGAGAGGTTATTGACATAAGGGTGGATTTTTCCAGAAGTATCGTTGTAGGCGGCGGTGTACCACAGCTTACGTTGCTGACCAATTCGTCAACATCACCACTTCAAACAAGGGATTTGGATTGTTTTCTTGACGGCTCCGACGATTCGGTTCTTGTGTGCAATTTTACAGTGCTAAACGGGGATTATAATTCTGATCTTGATTATTATGATACTGCGTCTTTAAAACACAATGGTTCCACTATACGAACGAGTGAACTTATAGGTGGTTCCTTTAGAGATGCTGATCTGACCCTTCCGGCCACAGGTTCGCTCTTTAGTCTGGGAAGTCAGGATATTGTTGTAAATGCGGTACCTCCGATCGTTAGTGATGTCGATGCTGGAAGTGCATACCATGGTGGAGGTTATTACGGCCTTGGAACAACGATTCCGATTGAAGTAACATTCACAACATCAATGCAAACACCAACTGGAGGAATTCCTGCAGTTGGATTGTCATTATCCGGTTTGGAAAAAGAGGTGGAATGTTATCTTGATTCTGTGGATTTGACGAAGATGATTTGCCTGTACGCTGTGGCCACTGGAGACAGTGCTTTACCTCTTGAGGTTTTTGGTGTCGGTAATGGTACCTTCCATGCGAACGGTGCAAGCCTTGTGGATATTGATGGTAATATAATGAATAATTTTAATATTTCACTTCCAACGATTCTTGCCACAAGAAATATTATAATAGACACAATTGCACCGATTGTTACGATAGCAAGCCCAAGCATGATGAGCTATATTTCAATTTTGGATGAATCGTCCTTCGCCGTTAACGGGTTATGTACGATGCCTCCTGATGGTTCAAACGAAGTGTCGCTCAGTGTGGTAACCGGAGCAACTGCATCACTGACAACAACAGCGTCATGCACGGGCATTGGAGTATGGTCAACGACATTGGATCTGAGCAATGTGTCCGACGGTCTTATTCAGCTTACGGCCACTCAAAGCGATATTGCAGGTAATGTATCCTATCCATCAGTGAGGCTTTATCAGAAGGTTCTGGCCCTTGATGCCGGACAAAAGCACAATCATGTTATCAGTCGCGGCCAAATCATGGCATGGGGTGATAATGGTTCCGGACGTCTTGGTGACAATTCAACTGCGACAAGAACAGTCCCTGTTACGTTGAGTGCAATTGGTTCCGAAGTGACGCAGATTTCTTCGGGTTGGGATCATTCTTGTGCAATTGTGGCCTCAGGCAAGGTTCAGTGCTGGGGAAAGAATCTAAACGGCCAGTTGGGTGACAACACAAAGATTCAGAGAACGCAACCTTCCAACTTTGTTGTTGACTCTTCCCTGGCCGATTTAACAGGAGTGATTCAAATCGTAACGGGACAGGCTTATTCATGTGCCTTGACAGGTTCCGGATCGGTTTATTGTTGGGGATCAAATGACTATGGCCAGTTGGGAATTAATGCTGATTTTTCCGCAGAGAGTTTGTTTGCCGCCTTGATACCGAGCTTGACTGGAGTACAGTCCATATATGGTGGAAAAAAACATGTGTGTGCAGTCAAAAGCGATCAGGTTTATTGCTGGGGAAGAAATAATCTTGGCCAGCTTGGAAACGGATTGGGAGACGGGACTGACGATAATAACTCGAAAGTTCCGGTCATTGTACCTGTACTTGGAGGTGCATACAGAACCTATCAGATGGCGTTGGGTGATTCACATACATGTGCTATTTTTGATGGTGCGGTAAAATGCTGGGGTTCAAATGCCCATGGACAGCTCGGTAGTGGCAGTGATGAACCTCCATATGTCAATCAGCCACAATCAGGAGAATATGTTACCGGTCTTGCAACAGGCAGTAATGTTCTTCAAATTTCAGCAGGTGATTTTCATACCTGCGTAATGGTCGATAATGGAATAAAGTGCTGGGGTCTTAATGGTTTTGGCCGTTTGGGTGATTCGACCAATGATAATCGTAATGTGCCGACCGATGTTACAGGGATTGCCGCAAATAGTGGGGCCTCATGGATAAGTGCCGGAAGTACGCATTCTTGTGCAATTGTCAGTGGAGGTGTCAAGTGTTGGGGGAATGGCAGTGATGGACAACTTGGTAATTCCCAGACAATGGAACAATATTCGCCAAGGTATGTTTACCATTTGACTGGCATTCAGTTTGGTGCAGGCGATTATCATACATGTGTTCATACAAGAAATGGTACAAGTTGTTGGGGGCGTGGCGGTTTTGGACAGCTTGGGAATGATAATACACAGAATTCAGATGACCCGGTGTCTGTAATTATAGACGGTGTGATAAGGGACATTACAGGTGGAAATTCGCTGAGCTGTAGTGTTGTCGGAAGTGGTGCAAAATGTTGGGGAGACAATTCTGTCGGGCAGGTTGGTAATGGAGTGAGTGGTGGTTTCTATGAAACACCGCAGACGGTTTTAGATCCGATCCCATTCAGCATGACTGGTGTTTATGAGATAACATCCGGTGAAAGACATTCTTGTGCCAGGGTATCCACACAGGTAAAGTGCTGGGGGGAGAATGTTAACGGACAGCTTGGAGATAATACAGGTGCTGACAATGAAGATCCTGTCGAGGTTGTCGATGTGACATCAACTCCAATAGGTAATTATGGAACTATTTTCCAAATTGATTCAGATGGAACTTTTGGTTGTGCGATTGTAGGAGTGACACGAATTGCATATTGCTGGGGGGAAAATGGAGTAAATCCTGATAGATTATATGCGGCACCACTTATGGCCAATGTGGATCAATTGGATGTTGGAGGTTACCATACCTGCGCAATAGTTAATGATGGAGTCCAGTGTTGGGGTGATAACTACTACGGACAGTTGGGTGATAATAATGATCCGAACGACAGCGCGACTGCCGTTAATGTTGAAGATTCGCTAGGTGTGGATATTACAGGTGTTATCCAGGTCGTTTCTGGAAAATACCATTCATGTGCCATTACAACCGACACCGGGGTAAAATGCTGGGGAAGAAACTATGACGGCCAGCTTGGTGACGCAACCAATATTGACCGTGACTATGCTGTTGATGTAAATGGATTGGGTGCGGCAGCAGGAGTTTTACTTCTTACGGCAGGTGATTATCACACATGTGCTATATTAAACGGCAGTGTCAAGTGCTGGGGTAAGAATAATTACGGTCAGCTTGGAAATACCGTTCAGACGGGCAGCAATGTACCGGTTCCTGTAAGTAATATTTCCTTCTAGTGGAGATTCTTCAATGAATAATAGTGGTGGGCGATTCCTTGGTGAATTGGACAAGGTAAGTGATGTTATTTACAGGCCGATTCTTGAAAAAGGTCTGAAGAAGTTGTGTGCGAGCAAGGCTGGTGATTCACAAATTCTTGAAATAGGATCGGGAATCGGATCAATTACCACGACATTATTGAAATACGGCCATGTGTCGGCCACTGATATTAATCCTGATTATGTTGATCACCTGAATTCACGTTTTTCCAACAAGACAAATTTCAAGAGCTATGTCTGGGACGCATCGAAAGAGGATGTTGAAAAAACAGGCTCATTTGATCTGCTGGTTTCATTCAATGTATTGGAACATCTGGCCGATGATGACAAGGCATTGGAGAACTGGGGCAAGCTGATCAAGGACAATGGGTCAATGATTATTCTTACACCGAATTATAAATGGCTTTTTTCGTCATTGGATAAGGCAGTAAGCCATTTCCGTCGTTATAGTAAAAAAAATCTGACAACCAAGGTTAAAAACGCAGGTTTTGAGATCATTGATGTTTATTATGGCAATGCTTTTGGCATTTTGGGCTGGATTCTTAATGGACTTATTCTGAAACGTACTGATTTGCCGTCCGGGCAATTGAAGATGTATGCGTTCTGTAAAAAACTACTGTGGATTTTTGAAAAAATCGTGGAAAAATTTTGTGGACTAAGTGTGATTGTTGTTGCAAAAAAAATCTAGTATAAATTTCATACATATGTAAAACAGGAGGATAGGAGTTGAAAAAGAGGGATTTCATTTCTTTACTTGATTATAGTTCTGATGAGTTGAAAGCAATGATGAAGCTGGCACATGAAATGAAGGCGAAACCGGACGATTATACTGACGCCCTCAGGGGACAAATTTTGGGGATGATTTTTCAAAAAAATTCCACAAGAACCCGTCTTTCATTCCAGGCAGGTATCCACCAGCTTGGAGGAACAGGTTTTTTCTTGTCGTCTAATGATCTTCAGTTGGCAAGAGGAGAGACTATTAGTGATACGGCGAATGTTCTATCAAGATATGTGAACGCAATCATGATCAGGGCCATGTATCATAACGATGTAGAACAACTCGCAAAATATGCAAGTGTTCCAGTTATCAACGGTCTTACTGATTACAATCATCCGTGCCAGGTGATGGCGGATATGCAGACCATCCAGGAAAAATTCGGCCATAATGTTGAAGGATTGAAGCTTTGCTATCTTGGTGATTCAAATAATATGACAGTCTCTTTGATTTGTATGTGTGCTCATTTTGGAATGAATATGTCCATCGTATCTCCTGAAAAATATGCATTGAAAGACCAGGACGTGATTAAAACCAAGGCCTTGAAAATCAGAGGGGATATGAAACTTGTATTTACCGATAATGTTCAGGAAGGTGTTGACGGTGCTCATGTTATTTATACTGATACGTGGACGAGTATGGGTATGGAAGGAGATAGAGACCAGAAACTCAAGGATCTTGATTATTACAGGGTGAATAAAAAAGTCATGGGATATGCCGACAGTGATGCGATTTTTATGCATTGTTTGCCTGCCCACAGAGGGGAAGAGGTTTCGCCAGACGTTATAGACGGATCACAATCTGTGATTTTTGATGAGGCGGAAAACCGAATGCATGCCCAAAAAGCAATTATGTATACGCTTATGAAAAACTGATGCCAGGCGTTTGACAACCGTGGTATTGAGGCCCTATGTTGTTAGGGCCTTTTTAATATATTAAGAGACAATATCTAAATTGCCCAAGTAACCGGTTCTGTAGGAGGATTTTATGGCACGTAAACGAATTTTGATAATGGGAGCTGCTGGTAGGGATTTTCACAATTTTAACTGTTGTTATCGTGACAATGAAAATGTTGAGGTTGTTGCATTTACTGCGACCCAGATTCCTGACATTGAAGGTAGAAAATACCCTGCTGAGCTTGCCGGAAAGCTTTATCCTGAAGGGATTAAGATTTTTGATGAAAGTGAGCTTGGAGAACTTATTAAAAAACATGATGTTGAAGAGGTTATTTTCTCATATAGCGATGTTCCTCATGAGTATGTGATGCAAAAAGCGTCTTTTGTGAATGCGCTAGGTGCTGATTTTAGTATTCTTGGTACAAATAAAACCCAGATAAAATCAACCAAGCCTGTTATATCCATTTGTGCTACGAGAACAGGTTGTGGAAAAAGTCAGACAACCCGTGCGGTTGAGAAGATACTCAAGAATATGGGTAAAAAAGTTGCGGCCATCAGACATCCAATGCCGTACGGAGATCTTGCCAAGCAGAAAGTCCAAAGATTTGCCACCATGGAAGATATGGATATTCATAAATGTACAATTGAAGAGCGTGAGGAATACGAACCACATATAGCTGCTGGTTTTGTTATTTACGCAGGTGTTGATTATGAAGCGATTGTTCGCGAAGCTGAAAAGGAAGCTGATATTATTCTTTGGGACGGTGGTAACAATGACATGTCCTTTTACAAATCAGACCTTGAAATAGTGGTTGCCGATCCACACAGGGCCGGACACGAACTTAAATTCTATCCAGGGGAAACAAATCTGAACTCAGCGGAAATTATTGTTGTAAACAAGGTTGATACTGCTAAAAAACAGGATGTTGAAACTGTTCATAAAAACATTAAAAGCAGAAATCCTGATGCTGTTGTTATTGATGCACATTCACCGATTTTTGTCGAAAATGGCGAAAGCATAAAGGGCAAAAGAGTTTTAGTTGTTGAAGACGGCCCGACACTTACGCATGGACACATGAAATATGGTGCAGGTATTGTTGCTGCCGAAAAATATGGTGCAAAAGAAATTGTTGATCCAAGACCGTTTGTTGGTGGAAGAATTGACGAAACATTCAAGAAATATCCAGACATAGGAACTCTTCTTCCTGCAATGGGATATGGGGATGAGCAGATGAAGGATCTTGAGAGTGCGATCAATAATACTGATTGCGATCTTGTGATTATCGGTACACCTATTGATCTTGGAAAGATTATCAAGATTGAAAAGCCACATGTTCGCGTTACATATGAGCTTGGTGATGAAGCCGCTTCAAAGCTTGAAGGAATTATCAAGAAAAAATTTAATTAATCAGATTATTTGTCTTCAGCAGGGTCGGGATGTATTTGTGTCCCAACCCTGCCTTTTATCGCACGGGTAAGGTCAAAGAGATTTGCAATAATTGCCTTCTTTCCACCGTTTTTCATAAAACTAATCGCAGCTTCAATTTTTGGGCCCATGGAACCTTCGGAGAAATGGCCTTCGTTCAGAAATTTTTCAATTTCACTGACAGTTGTTTTCTTTATTGATTTTTGATCCGGGGTATTGAAGTTAAGATAGGCAGAGCTGGCATTTGTTAGAATAATAAGTATGTCTATACCGATGCTGTATGCCAAAAGGGCCGATGTACGGTCTTTGTCAATGACGGCCTCAACTCCGCGCAGTTCACCGTTATTGTTCCGAATTACAGGGATTCCACCGCCTCCACAACCGATGGCAATGAAATCATGGTCCATTGCAAGTTCAAACTTTCTGGTTTCTATAATTTCCAATGGCATTGGTGATGGAACCACACGTCTCCAGTTGTCTTCTGCATCCTTTTTCATGATCCAGCCGCGTTTTTTTATAAGATCTTTTGCATCCGATTCGGAGTAAAAAACGCCGATTGGCTTTGAAGGGTTTTTAAATGCCGGATCTTTTTTATCAACTAAAACCTGGGTGATTATAGTGGAGGTTTTTTTGTTGATACCTCTTTCATAGCAGATATTATCAAAACAGTTTTGAAGAATATAACCGATTCGTCCCTGACTGTCGGCCACACATACATCCAATGTCAATTGACGTGGAAATTCGTCCTTGGTCAATTCCTGTTGCAAAAAGATTCTTCCCACCTGTGGGCCGTTGCCGTGGGTGAGAATAATTTTGCTGTACCCCATTTCCAAAAGATCAACAACATTTTCCATGCTCCTGCGGGCCACTATGAATTCCTCTTTTTGATGAACTTTTTTCAGGGATTTGACGTTAAGAGCATTTCCACCAAAGGCAATCAGGATACTTGGCTTGTTGCTTTCACATTTGCGACGGTCAAGACGACCGGAGCGTCTATCTTCCTGTTTGTCGTTTTTATTCATTTTTTATTTCCTTGCAAAACTGGTTTCTCCACATATTCGTCTGTTTTGAATGTGGCGTCAATTTCTTTAACTATTTTGCTCTAATTGGTTAAAATGACGGATCATTTGGTATATGCTTTAGATACGGATAAACGGGAGAGGAATCAATGAGAATTGGTGTCATTATAGGACGTATTGGCGATGTTGACGGGGTGGCCCTGGAGACGGAAAAGTGGATGAAGGTATTGAAGAAAATGGGCCATGAAATTTATGTTCTCTCCGGACGTTTTACCAAGGATGGTGTTGTTCCATCGGAGTACCGCGATATCTGGTCGGGACTTTCGTTTTTTTCCCCGGAGTGTGAGTGGGAGCAAAACAGGGCATTTTTTTTCCCCGATGATAATCCGGAACCTCTTATGGATCATCTTTATCATACCTCAACAAGAATCGCGTGCAAGATCTTCAAATGGATGCTCGATAGAAAAATTGATATTATTCTTGCAGAGAATTCCACTGCACTTCCGTGCCATCTTTCAATGGGGATGGGGATAAGAAAAGCGGTCAAACGTACCGGGGTTCCGGTTGTTGCGCATGACCATGATTTTTACTGGGAGAGGGGCGATCGTTATGCCACGCCTCACAAGCAGATTGTTGATATTCTGGAAAAAACATTTCCATTGAATCTTCATAATGTTCGTCATGCTGTTATCAACACCGCCGCACAAAGAGATCTAAAGAAAAGATTTAACATTGATGCAATGATGGTTCCCAATGTCATGGATTTTTCCAAACAATATGGAAGAAACAGTGAATATAACCGCGATCTTTTGACGGAGCTTGATCTTGACAGGAAAAGGGATATTGCACTTTTTCAGGTTACCAGGATTGTCAGAAGAAAAAGAATTGATGTGGCCATTGATATGGTTCATCGTTTGGATGATAAAAGAATCAAGCTTGTTGTCACCGGGTCTGCGGCGGATGATGAAAGAAAGGGATATTACAAGGAGCTTCTCGATCAGATAAAGGGTCTCAAGGTAAGGGAGCAGATTGTTTTTGGAGGTAGAAGAATCTTAAGGGAGAGGGCAGTTACAACAAGAGGAAGAAAAATATATTCCCTGTCGGATGCCTATGCCAAGGCGACAGCGTCCACATATTTTAGTGACTATGAGGGATTTGGAAATGCTTTTGTTGAATGTGTACTTTCAAAGACACCTATTTTTGTGAATAATTACAAACCTGTTTTTAAACCGGATATCTGGAACAAGGGTTTTGAAGTGGTTGCGCTGGAAAACAACAAGCTTACAGACAAGGCCCTTAAGAGAATGAGTGAAATAATTTATAATAAAAAGCTTCAAAAAGAGATTGTCGAACACAATTATGAATTGGGAAAGAAACATTTCTCCTACGATGTTCTCGAGGAGAAGCTTACCGAACTTTTTGACATGAAATGTTGGTAATTTGTGGAGTGAAAAATGAAAGATGATATTGCAAAAAAATACAAAAATCTTTGTGACGCTTTTAAATCCGAATCCCTTGGAACGTGGTTTGACATGGGGCTTTTTCTTGATGGGATAAAGGACAACAGAAAGAGTGCGGGATTTTCAGAAACATTTTCCGACTTTAAAAAACAAATGGCGCGAGGAATAGGTTTTGTCACTTTTGATTACGGAATTGATGGTGTGACCATTGAGATTGTGAAATATTGCCGTTCTTTTGAAAAAATGTTTGCTGATGAATTTGGAATAAAACCAAAGATACATTTTTTGGGAGGAAAGTTTTTCAAGGAAAGTGAAATCATTCTGGAATCCAGATGGAACAAGATTGAACGGCCTGAGATCTGGGGGTTTGACGAATGGGATGGTTATCATGAATATTTTCATACCAATCTTCAAAGAGGAAGCAAGGAGTATAATGTTCTTGCATCAAAGCTGTTAAAATCCACAGAAAAAATTGCCACCATATTAGGGAAGCTTGTTGTTGATAATGATATACAGATTTTGATTCCCGTCAATGTTACATCGAATCCTGGAAATGTGGCCTTGGCATTTGCGATGGCCATTGTTTCTGAATATATGGATATTCCGGTTATCGGTAATCATCACGATTTTTACTGGGAGAGTGGAAAAAGAAAACGCGACAGGGCACCTGCGGAGAAACAAGGGATCAGGGATCATTTCTTTGAAAACTCGCATCTTGGTGAGGTCTTTTCAATGATAGAAATGCTTTATCCGTGGGAGGGAGAGCGTTGGACAAATATGGTCATCAATGATGAGCAGAGAAAAACATTGATAAACAAGTTCGGTTTTAATCCGGTTTCCATAAGAACCATTCCCACGTCGATTGATATGAAAAAATACCGTCTTTATGATGAAGACGAAAAGAAAAATATCCTTAAAAGGCTGGAATTGATTTTTTCAGGTGGAGCTGAAAAACTTTACGCCTTTGATGCCCACAAGCTTGATGACTCTAATTCAGAGGAGCGCGGCCACACAGGAGAGCCCATCATTCTTGGTAATGGTGAAAATATTCGTGTGAGGCTTGGAAAGGGGAATCTGTTTTTTCTCCAGCCAACAAGAATTATCAGACGGAAAAGAATAGAGCTTAATTTCAAGATAATTAATGAGCTTTTGACAAAGACACAATTTGGCCGGTTTTTTGAGGAAAATTCCGAGATGACCATTACACTTCTTATTACCGGGCCGATTGCAAATCAACATGGTCCGTATTTCAGGGATCTTGTGAAATGGTATAAGGAATTTATCGGAAATCTTCCAGAATGGGCCAGTGACAGGATTTTCATGGCGTGTCCATTCGGACTGGAAAATAAAAAAATTCTCAGGGAAAGAAAACTTTCGGAACTTTCCATACATGAGATTTATGCTATCAGTTCCATTACGACGCTTTTATCGGAGACAGAGGGGAGGGGGCTTCCAATAATTGAGGCAGCGGCTTCCTGTATTCCAATTGTTTGTCACCGCTACCATCCCGAGCATGTCTATCGTGATGTTGTTGGTGAGAACAAGGAGGAAAGCAAAAGACTCAAGGTGTTTGATTTCAAGGGGAATGAATTTCCGGAAAAAATGTTGAACGAGGTTGCTGATTATTTTATTAATCCAGAGGCCATGAAGAACGTTAGCGAAAAAAATCTCCAGGTGGTGGAAAGAAGATTTGGTCAAAAAAATCTTATCCGTTCTTTTGACAAGGCACTCTACTCACTTTGGGAAAGGTCAAGCGATGATGGATCAATCGCTAAAAATGTCAGGGATGCGTTTGAGGAGCACAAGAGGATAACCGATTATGGTGGAGATTTTAAAGAGCTTGTTTTGTCGGAGGCGAGATCCTATCTGCCGGGACTTACGATTACGGAATTCATGGTTTATCTGAAGTCACTCATTGATCCAAGCTTTTTCAGAATTGAACAGATGGAGTTTAGGGGTCGGATCATGAGTTTTTGTGAGCATCTGATCAGGGTTTATAACCGGGAAGACAAATTTGACAACGATATGAGAAAATTGTTTTACAAGCATATCGATTTTATTTTTGAATATTACGATGGTAATGATGAGTTTGCGATAGATCACACACTTTCTTATCGTCACAGGAATCGCCGCCACTATCCATACAGAAAGGTTACCGAACAGGAGCTTATGGGGGTGATAGGAATTATCTACAGAAAAATTATTCCAAAAAGACTGGTTCCGATACACAAGGATCGTGGATTGTGGCAGATGCCGACTTTAAAAAGTGGAATCATGCAGATTCTAGGGACAACCGGGGAGAAACTTGCAATCAATGATATTGACAGGCTGATTATTGATCTTCGATCAGGGAAGGATTTTGCCTATTTCCCTGGAAAGTATTTTAGAAATGAAGTGAATATTCTTGTTCTTTCGGTTTTAAAAGAGAGGCTTGGTCTTTCTCAGGATGACACGATTACGAAAGAGATTCTGACCGTAGATAAAATTGAAAAAACCGGAAAGGTAACATTTTTCGTTAGAAAAGAACGTTTGAATGATGTTGATTATGAATATTTTGTAAAGTGGATAAAAGAGAAGGCATGTGAGGAAGTCAGACTTCTTTTTAAAGAGGGACTTTTCAGGATTGTTCCTACAGAAATGCTGTCTGTCGGGCCGCATCTTGGACAACTTGGAGCTGATGCTCAAAAAGAACTTATCTGTATAAAACAAAATAGTGGTTTTATAATATTCAGAGGGAATAATTCCTTCATGCTGGACATGGTGGACATGGCCTCCTATCGTTTTGGACGGATCAAGGATTCATTGATGTCGAACTTTATGGATATTAAAATTGGCGATGCCTACATCCAGTGGGTTCCGGCCGGAATGAAACCATCTTTGGCCTATCCAACTCCTGTTCAGACTCCAAAAGAGTTCAGCGATGTCTTGAAATCTGATCTTTATAAAAAAGTGGTTAGAAAATTCGGCGAGTATTATGTTTTGGATGAACTAAGAAAGGATGCGGACAGATTTGGAAATCCAATAAAAGAAGTTTTAACAAAAATGTTTGATGATGAAGTGGGACAGGAGAATAAAGAGCATGTCAGTGCTACAAAGATCAATGGAATTCACGGGGACGGACTTCCGTGGTCTGGTGGGTACGTCAAGGTGAAGACTGACAAGGTAAATTGGAAATTTGAGACTGCATTTGCAGGGCCTGCAGGTCAGACGGTGTTTTCACTTATCTCGGATTTTGAAAAACAAACAAATAAAAAAGTGAAGTTTGCATGGAATGGTGGCTATATTCTCAACGCAGAGCTTGTAGGAAAGTTGGGGTTGCCGGAGGATTATATCGGAAGTCCTCTTGGGCTTGTTTGTTCAGGAGGAAAGATCAAGGCACTCCCTCTTTACAACAAGGCCACTTTTTTAATTGATAATGATGGAAGGATAAAACTTGAACGCGTAAATCTTAATAAGGGATTCACTCTTAAAACCGGTAAGCAGGAAATTGAACTTGGAAGTGACAACCACAATAAAACCAGCAGTTCAGGCCCGATTTATTATGATCTTCTATGGAAGGGAAAGACGATTCCTGCAAAGGATCGGATTGTGTATCGACTTGTCGGTAACAGGGTTATTGAAATAATCAGTGGTGAAAGTGATGTAAAAGTCATTCCTGTTGGTATCATACTTTCTTTTCCGGCCAATGAGGATTTGAAGGGAGTCAGTGTTGGGGATGAATTTGAATTTGTTCTGCATGAATATCCTGATTTGTGTGATGCCATTGAGGCGGGCCCGATGCAGGTTCGTGATGGTGAAGTTGATATAGATATGGAAATTGAGGGTTGGACAACACAAAACTCAATCAGGACGCAGGCCGCCCGTCTTGATTATACCGACATGAGAGGACCTAAAATAGGAGTTGGTATAACAAAAGAAGGTGATCTTATCTTGATTGCGATAAATGGCAGGATTCGTGAGAGTGTCGGGGCAACACATATGGATATTGCAAATATTCTGAAAAATTATGGAGCGCGTGAGGCCATGGGATTTGATCCCGGAGGATCGGTGACAATCGTGGTTGACGGTGTTCAACAGAATATTTCACCCTATAATAAAAATTACGAGGAAAATGTTTTCTCACTTCCACCCGAACCGAGAATGGTTGGTAATGCTGTTTTGGGTATTGAGAGTACGTGATACGAATGATAACAAAATATCGTGAATAAAACTTATCTCTCAAATATTAGAAAAATATATATATTCAGTTTCTTTTGGATGTTTCTTGTACTTATCCCGGTGATCGTACCTTATTTTATAAGTTTAAAATTATCAATGATGGAAATTTTTCAATTGCAGGCAATATTAGGGATAACAGTTGCAATTTTTGAAGTTCCGTCTGGATATTTGGCAGATTTATGGGGACGAAAGAAAACAATTTGTTTAGGTGCCTTTTTCTCAGGAACAGGTTTTTCAATTTTATATTTTCTGAATAGTTTTAATCAATTGGTGATATATGAAATTTTACTGGGTGTGGCCGTTAGCCTTGTTTCCGGAGCGGATATTTCAATACTTTATGAATCATTAAAGTATAAAAATGATGAACGTTCTGAACGAACCAAGGCCATTGCCAACGTACAGTTAAGCAAAACAGTATCAGAATCCACGGCATCAGTTCTTGGCGGACTTCTGGTCACTATATCCTTTCAAATGGTAATTATTGTAAAAGCAATAACTGGATGGTTTCCTTTTTTTATTGCGCTGACATTAAAAGAGCCTCCATATAAAAAAATGGATAAGAATAATCATTTTAAAAATCTCAAATTTGTAATTTCTCATGTTTTTTTTTCAGACAGATTACTGATCTTGATTTTTATAAATCTTGTTCTTTGGGGGCTTGCTACGTTTATAATGGTATGGATTTTTCAAAAGTATTGGTTGGAAGAAAATATACCGATAGCCTATTTTGGATTTATTTGGGCAGGCTACAATCTGAGTGTTGGTATTGTTGGAAAACAAGTCCATTATTTAGAGAAAAAAATAGGCCCAATTCCATTGATTGTTGCGGTGGGATTATTACCGATTGCTGGATATTTTGGGACAGCATTTTTATCTGGCTGGATGGGGATAATATTTGGTTTTTGCTTTCAAATAAGTCGCGGGATTAATCAAGTAATTTTAAAAGATGCTTTAAACTGGCGTGTTCCTGAAATGTTTAGAGCGACCGCAAATTCTTTAACAAGTCTATTCTTTCGTTTGGGATTTTTTTTGGTTGGCCCCGTAGTTGGATACTCAATAGACAAGGTTGGAATTTCAACCTCACTTGTATATTTAGGTTTGGTTTTTTTATTGCTATTTATAATTTTTATGCTGCCCTTGATTAAGCATGTGCGAGAGATTCCAACAATTGTAAAATAGTTTAGTAGAAAAAGAAAAAAAGTACGGCATAACTAAAATGGGGAATCATCGTTTGAGAAGTACTCTTGTTGATGGTTTTAAAAAATAGGAAATATCAAGCTTGGAGATAAAAAATGACAAATCTTTATAAGACATCTCACTATAAAGAATCGAGGGTAATATATCCCAAGGATGAAGATAATATTGCAGAACAAACTTATCAAAGTTTCAAATTAGGCATTAATAAAACCCTACAATATTTCAACTTAAATATTAAATTACCTTTGTTCAATATTTTCATTGTTCCCAACAGAAAAGAATATGATTCCTTTGTTGCACACTTAACATCCATCCCAACAAGTAAGGGGAGAGTTGGTCAACCACAATTAGTGGATTTATATTTATTATCCCCTTTGGCATATAAAACAGATGCTGATGAATTTTATATTAACAAAGATGGAAGCTACAATGAACAAATTTATAAACGTCTTGTCATACATGAATCGGTTCACATGATCGAGGAACTTATTTCACCAAAAGATTCAATGGAAGTTAGACCTTTATGGTGGAGTGAAGGATTAGCGGTTCTTATTTCTGAACAGTATCGACTTGATTCGGACATTATTGAATATATGAGAAAAGATTTATTTAATAAACAACTTCCAAGGATTCAAATGCTGGAAGGGGTAAGTTCTTATACTTGGGGATGGTCTTTAGTTAAATTTTGTATTGATAACTTTGGAATTGATAAAATCATAAAGATAATGAAAGAAACTTGTGATAAAGATATAATACAATATCTAAATATTACAGAAAGTGAACTTGAAAAGAAATGGCATGAATCCATTTTGAAAACTTCAAAAGAAATTACTTAAAATAAAATGGAAAACAAAACAACATCATATTTATACAATATTGTTTGTAACCCCCATTGGCCCCCAAAACAAATTGAACTTGCGGATAAAAATATTGGCCAATCAATAGTTATTGATATTGTTACACAATCTATCAAAGAAAGTTTAAATCTGTTGAGGTAAGATTTTCAATCAGAATAAGCGACCTAAGCGTGATCCTATTATTGAAGCATTTTTAAGTAGTTAGAATCGAGATATTTTTTTGAAAAACAAAAATGTCATTCGTGTGCCATTCGCACGTGATACCTTTTAAGCACGCTGCTCAGAGAAAGTACCACGTACTTTTTATGCATAATTACGTATAACTCTTTAATCTAGTGAATCAAG
>JAGLPP010000029.1 GCA_023137315.1 Bacteriovoracaceae bacterium | reverse complement strand
CTTTTGAATTCGCTTCCGGCAAACTCATTAAACGGGATAAGATTTATCTTTGATTCTTTTTTATCCAGAAGCCTGCACAATCCTTCCACATCCTCCAAGCGGTCGTTTAATCCGTCTATCAGAAGATATTCGTAGGTGATTCTTCTATGCGCCCCCAGAGGAATCTCTTTTATGGCCTCGAAAAGTTTTCGCAAATCATATTTTTTATTAATAGGCATGAGCTTGTCCCTGATATCATCAGAGGCGGCATGAAGTGAGATGGCAATATTTATTGGAGGAAAATCAAGAAGTCTGTGCATCTGCGGAACCAATCCTGATGTCGAAAGTGTCATCCTTCTCCGGCCAATCGAAGTCCCCTTATCCTCCATAAAAATCAGTGTGGCCTTTTTTACATTTTCAAAATTATGAAGAGGTTCCCCCTGCCCCATATATACTACATTTGAAATATTCATCATCGGATCGACATTATCCTTCACCCAACGATTTATACTAAGAAACTGTCCCACTATCTCAGAAGAAAAAAGATTTCTCTTAAATCCCAAAAAAGCTGTTCTGCAAAACTTGCAACCAATGGCACATCCAACCTGTGTGGAAACGCAAAGGGTAAGTCTTCCCGGTGCAGGAATAGTAACTGCCTCAACACACTCACCATCTTTCATCTCCAAAAGATATTTTCTCGTACCGTCTTTTGAAACCTCCATTTTGGTTATCTTTGGAAGAAAAAAATCAATGTTGGAGGAAAACCAGTCGCGTATCCTGGCTGACACATTTGTCCACTCGTCTGGATTATAAACAAATTTCTTGTAGATCCAACCATAGATCTGGTCACTGGCATAACGGGCAAATCCCTCACGCACCAACATGTCCTGCATTTCCTGACAAGTGAAGGAATATATCGACTCATGATTTTGCAACAAACAACTCCTTAATTTATCTGACGCCACACTAAGATTGAAAGATTTTGCCAAACAGCCCCTTGCTCCTATTCGTTTTTTCAATATTTTTCAGGCCATTTGCGTGCTTAATGAGATTTTCCAAAAGTTCCATGACATTTTCAGACTCTTCAATGACAGCATTATATTCCTGAACTGAAATCGAATAAACACTTCCAGCATCAAGTTTTTCCATCAGAACGAAAGCATATTGATTGAGTTCATCCAGATTGTTAAAAGGACCGACGTATCCTCCGGCATTGATTTCCGACTGAAATTTTTCAAAATAAGTTTCAAGCAGTACATCTGGTGAAATCAAACCAGACTGGTCAAAAGCGTAGAGAAAATAATAATAATACCCGTCACGTCCCGAAGAATTTCCTTCTCCCTCGACAGATTCCGCACTCAAATAATGGTATATGCAAATCACTGCATCTTTTTCAAACATCACCGGCCTCTCACGAATATTTGCCGAATTCGATCCATACATGACCCATTGGCAAAAATTCCAGATTCAATTGGTTCGGATTATTGTTAACAGTCACATTGTCATCAGTTATTTTCATCAGGGCAAAATTCCCACCCCATGTTAATTTCGACCTCTTTTTGTAGCTTGTTGGATTATACAGATAGAGTCTTCTTACTTCCTCATAATCAAGTTCATTTGGAGATACGCTCCTGGTTCTCCACGCACAAACAATCCCATCCTCATTATCAACCTTCATATGCTGTACACTAAAAGTGGAAATCAACCCTTTCCAAAATTCATTTCTTTTTTCATTGGAAAGGGATTCAAGCTCATTACCCTCGAAAAACACAATTCGTCCATCACCTAAACTGGCACTATGCATGGTCACCTGGATTTTAACCTGTTCAACTTCGAGACTATTCTCAAGATAAAACATTTCAAATCTCTTGATCATGGGTTCAGACAGGTTGGAACGATTAATTATAATGCTTCCACCACTCATGAATATCTTCAAGATAACCTTAAAAACATCTTCATCAACATCCGCACCCTGAATGAAGTTAATTTTTTCGGAATAATCGACATAATCAGCCTGATCGGACTTGTTCAATATGGTTTTTACATGCCGTCTTTTAAAAACCTGCTCAAAATATTCCCCCATAAAATGGTAAAGTCCCTGTTTGTCCCAAATATTTCCCACTCCAAAGATTTCAAAAAGAACAAGAGGCAGGAAGGTTTTTGATTCCTCCTGATCATAACAACTGTTGCACAGTTGATTGGATACATATGAGTTTGAAACGAGATCGAAAAGCTCCTGCTTGAGAATCCCGTTCTTCACCTGTTCTGGTAAAAGAACTGACGACGGAATGACATCAATTTGAAGTGCGCTCATCATATCACATGAATATTTATGCAGATTTTCTCCGCCTGAACTTCTCAAAAACAGGTCCTTCTGTGAACCACCAAGAAACGCCACCTGAACAACTCCCTCCCAGCTATGCCCAAGAAACTCTCTTGCAGACTCCACATAAAGACTTTTAATACTCTCCTTAAACTGATTCGCAAGATTTTTTTCCTCCACAGTGGAGGAAATCAAAGGTTGCTCATTGTTTTTTTCCACTCCTTCCTTTTTCCTGGCCGCAAGATATCTGTTAAATGCCTGTTCAAAACATTTTGATGTATCATCCATACAACTTTGAAAACAATCATTATGGATGACTCCACAATCAATCCCCCAGACATTGGCCGCAAAAGAACAATCATTCATATGGCCGGCAAGGGCATTCAAAAATTTTCTAAACGCCTGAAATATACGTGAATCAAAAAAACTGAAAAGTTTGTTCAATTTCATTTCCTGATCAAGAAAGGCACTTGTCATTCCCTCATTGTTCGTGGAGAACACACGGGCCAGTACATGTGGAATTCCTCCGTTTGGCAAAAATGGTGCCGGGGTCAGTGCCAGGAAAAAAATAACTTCCTTCTTCGCAGCATGAATAATCGATTGCAATTTATACAAATCCGTCTCGGTTCTTTCGTCTCCGAAATCATATGAAGTTCCGTTTTCTGTATGAGCGGACCAGTTCAGCGGAACAATAATTCGAGAACAATCCATGGATTCAATTTTCTTTTGCCATAGGGCGGAAGAAGTTTTCCAATAGAAAAACCAGTTCTCACCTGGAAAAACAAGTTCATTATCAGTCGAACCGGCCTCAAACATGGACAAACACCAACTCCTGCAATTGCGTAATAATCTGTCAGAATCGTACGACTAATCATAATTAAATTCTTTATGTTATGTAAAGTGGGTGTTACCCTTTCACAATGGATATCCATACAAAAAGGCATCACACATCTCGTAATGGATTCTCTCTTGTCCAGGTTCTGGTCGCGATGGGACTTGCCAGCGCGGGATTTTTTGTCATGATGCGACAAACTGATCTACAGACAAAGACGCAAAGATCAATGTACGAACATATGGATGTTCAAAGCTTCACTAAAACCATAAATCTCCATATGAACAAATCCGGCAACTGCACTGAAACATTGAAGGGTTTGGATCCAATCACCACTGGAGAAGTCGATGTACCAGACATCAAAAATAGCAGTGCCGAAATCCGTTTCACTCCCGGTGGAAAAACCAGTGGTAGCAAACACGGCAGAATTTATTTAAAGTCATTGAAAATTTTAAAAAACGGAAATGTTTCCGCATCAAGATTGGTGGATATTAATCTTGTGGCAACCATGGAAAAATCTGGAAAGGGATACGGAAATGAGGTATCGCAGATTGTACCTCTTCAGGTTCTTCTAAATCC
>JAGLPP010000028.1 GCA_023137315.1 Bacteriovoracaceae bacterium | reverse complement strand
AGTTGTCCAACCGATTGGAGTCCTGCAGATGGTAACAGTGGAAGACCGGATTTAAGGGGATATTTCATAAGAGGACTTTATTCAGGAAGGGGACTTGGTTCGTTTCAGAAGGATTCATTGGAAAAGCACAGTCATACTATAAGAAATCTTTATAGAAACACATGCCTGAGCAAGGACAACGGCAGTGATGATGCAAAGGGATTCTGCAGAAAAAGTAGAATAGTATGGTACGATAAAACAACAGATGAGAATGACACCCTCGACGCCAATGTCGACGATGAAACAAGGCCCAAGAACGTGGCATTCCTGTATTGTATAAAAGATTGAAATATTGTATAAAATACGTGATATTTTACACTTTCCTGGAATTTTCAAATGGCTGATGATACCACTATTGTAATAACAGATATTAGAAAAGCTCTTGCAACAGCGGACATGGAGGCCAAGCAAAAACCGGCCGCCCTTTTGGTTGTTGGCGGAGAGCTTAACGGAACAATCTTTGATCTGGACAAGAATACTGTTGTTGTTGGAAGAAGCGCGGAAAACCAGATTTCGCTTGAATTTCATGGCATTTCCAGACAACATTTCAAACTTACCGCAACAGACGACTCATTCACCATTAAGGACGCTGGCTCCAGAAACGGAACCTTCCTTAATAATAAAAAGCTCGAAGGTGAAAAGGAACTCAAGAAAGGGGATATAATAAAAATAGGCAAGCTGGCCCTTAAATTCATCCCTTGTGGTGACCCTGAAAGACTGACATACGATAAACTTCAACATGCTGCCAACACCGATGGACTTACAGGCTGTTTTACCAAAACCTATTTCAATAATGCGCAAGATAATCATGTAAAAAAATCAAAGCTCACTGGAAAACCGTTATCACTCATTCTCATGGATATTGATCATTTTAAAAATCTCAATGACAGCTTTGGACACGATGCCGGAGATTTCGTCTTAAAAGAAATGGCCGGACTTATTCGTGAGCACGGGGTACGGGAAAATGACATATTTGCACGTTATGGTGGCGAAGAATTTGTCATACTCCTTCCACTCACAAATCTCAAGCAGGCCTTTGATATTGCCGAAAGAATCAGAAAGCTCATAGACAAACACAAGTTTATTTATGATAACAAGGAACTACCTGTCGCCATATCCATAGGCATTGCCGATTATAGAAAGGGTGTCAATAACGGAGTTGATTTATTCAAAAGAGCTGACACCGCCCTTTACAAATCCAAGGAGTGTGGTCGTAATCAAGTAAATTTCTTTCGTGAATAATCATGTCCGTAAACAATATCGCTGACACAAAAATAAGACTTTTACCTGAACATCTCATAAACCAGATCAAGGCCGGTGAAGTTGTGGAACGCCCGTCCTCGATCATCAAGGAACTTCTGGAAAATTCACTTGATGCCGGTTCGGAAAAAATCAATATCCATATCCGTGAACACGGAATGAAATTGATCTCGGTTGATGATAACGGTATTGGAATGCAACTTGAACAGCTACCTCTTGCTTTTTGCAGACATGCCACAAGCAAAATAAACCGTTTTGAGGACATCTACTCACTATCCAATTTCGGTTTCAGGGGAGAGGCCCTGGCAAGCATTGCCAGCGTATCAAGAATCACCTGCACCTCATCTCCACGTAATACTGAAGGAGAGGGGGGGAAAATTGTAATTCATGGAGGAAAGGAAGTTACTCACGTCCCATACCATGGAAACGAATGTGGTACTTCCATTTATGTTGAGGATTTATTCTACAATACACCGGCAAGGCTTAAATTTGTAAAATCAACCATATCGGAACGAAACGCAATTTCAAAAATCATCAATGCATTTGTCATGACCTGTCCTGAAATACATTTCTCGGTCAAATGGGATGAACGTGAAAAAATAATTTATACCGCCACTTCAAAAAATAAAATTAAAGATCGGATTACGGAAGTCATCTTTAACAATCGCTCAAAAACAAGGAAACTTCTTGAGATTGAAGGAGTTTATGAAAATTACAGTTTAAAAGGATATGCATCCTTTGATTCCAGCAAGGGAGGCAGTGGTAAACATCATTATCTTTTTGTCAACAGACGCATGTTTTTCGACAAGAAACTTCATTATATAATTTTGAAAAGTCTGGAAAATTTCTGGCCACATCAGGAAACCGGCCATTATGTACTGTATCTTTCAGCACCCCCGGGTGAAATTGATGTCAATGTTCATCCTGGAAAAATCCAAATCAGATTTTTAAAACAAGGTCTTGTTTATTCACTTTTCTCACAATCAATTAAAAGCGTACTGAACAATCATCCTGCGTTGGAAAAACCCTCCTGTCCTGAATCGCTTCCGCTTTCCACCGAAAAAAACCATGTCCCACTTATCAATGATGTGGAGAAAACCACAACAGGATATTCAAAATACAAACGTCTTCTTCCCGGCCATTTCATGATTGATTCAGGTCTGAACAATTATTATCTTGTCAGCGTAAAAAGACTATTCACAAAATATCTCGGTGAAAAACTCACCTCACCTTTTCCACGACCGGACAATCAAATTATTCCACTTTTGGTTGGTGAGGTGTTTGAAGGATATGGAAAAAATCTTTCGCAGCATATTCCAAATTTGAGAAAACTCGGTTTCGATCTCGACGAAATGAAATCAGGCAATTTAATTCTCAGATCCATCCCCGACTGTTTTTACAACCTTGAAATAAAAAGTATCCTTAAAACCCTCTTGGATTTTCTGGAACAAAAAAATCAGGATGAATTCCTCTCAACAGTCAAAAACTGGTCTCAAGAAGGAATAATTTCCGATTTCTCCTCCATCCATACACAACAATTGGAGAACATCGTGAATACATTTGACTTCGAAACACTTCTAAGCGATAGAATCATCATTAAGATTGACGAAGACACACTCTCCAATCTTTTTTGACAATCGGCGGGAGGCAGGTGAAATCTCTGAAAAAAAACATCTC
>JAGLPP010000027.1 GCA_023137315.1 Bacteriovoracaceae bacterium | reverse complement strand
ATTTCAAGATTTTAGTCGTAGATGGCAACAATCTTTAGACTAATTACTTAAAGAGGATCGTAAAATAAGTGGTTAAGGGCAGGATGCCTGAGTTGGAAGTAACACGAGTCGCGTTTATAACACCTGACTCATCAACAGTATCTCCTTAATCGAAATTCATCTCCTTTCTTGCCAATGTCGAAGTAAAAACATTCACCGACTGTAACAGTCAATCTCTGTGAGGATTTAAAAAATATTTAGATACATATTGAGAAATAGTCCCTCCAGAAGTAACTGGTTTTCTCCGAATAGTATAAGAGTATGAAGGTTTTTTTATGGCTATCAATATTTTTTACTTACAACCTGGCATTTGCTGGTGGTGTCAGGATAACTTTAAGTGAAGACGACCGTGTCCTTGATTGTATAGAGGAACTTTCGATAGATGGGTATTTTTGTTTAGAGGGAGAAAAGTATCTGATTGTCCAATCTTTTGGAGATATTTTCATGGCTCAAGGAAAATTGGGTAATGATAAAAAAATCAAAGGTTATTTTATTAAAAAAATTGAATCCAAAGAAAATGGTAGTTTGTTATATGAAAGTTCTCCTCCACAATTTCCTGGTGGAATGGGAACATGGAGAAATGTTAAACAATATGAACCACCAGAAAGTCTGGCCAATCGATATTCAGAACTCTCAAAGAGTTATCTCACTTTAAGCTCATTAAACGAACAAGGGATAAAGCCTGGAGAAACATATGCTCATTTTTTGGGGAAAACATCGAAAGAGCTAATGATACAAAAGGAAACTATTGCCCAAAAATTCATGAAAAATAATGTCTCAGTTTCTCTTACAGATGGGAGTAATTTAAAGTGCCGGCGAGAAAAGGATAAAGTAAAAACAGATTTTGATTTAAGAATAGAAAAATCGTCTGGGAATAAAATCAGATGTGGCATGTTTGATTGCGGTGTCGATGACAAGGGGAATAAACGTATACTGTTTTCTCATTATTCTCCGTCGCAAAATTTTAGTGATCTTCTATATGTAGGGAAGGATGGATTTACCAACGGCCCACAAGTAAACAAGGTATTCGTTAGCGATGCCTCAACACCTCTATATGCCTATGATCGCGATTATGACTTTTCACTGTATCGGTATGGCATAAACAAGCCCGAAATAGCTAAAGAAAACTATTTGCCGGGAAATTTAAAAAACCAAAGCAATTTCTTCTACTCTGTAAATCAACCAAATTATGAATTAGTCTTGCGTGATTCTGGAAGACTATGTGATACGCTTTTATTAAAAGATTTTAAACAAGCATTCAGAAGTTATAAGAAGAAATTACTTGATGCAAAACTTGTTCAACATCTTACAATAATAAATAATGTGCTAATAGGATATTATCTCCCCGCCGAACAGATATCAGCAGCAATTGCTTGCAAAAAAGACTGTATTTACCCTGATTCTCGATATGTTAATGGTATAACATATTTCAACAGGTCATTTGACAAAAGAGCGATATCAAAAGAAACGGCAAATGAACTTTTTGAATATGCAAAATCAATGGAAGATATTGCTTGGGATTACAAAGAGGATGGATGTTATGCGAGGGCACATTTAATGGCCAGAAGATTTGAAGCAATGGGAATTCATGTTGATAAAGCGTGGCTTAAGGGAGAACTTGCTCTAAAACAAAAAGATGGAACCATACAAGAGTGGGGTATGCACGTTGTGCCGATTGTATATATTGAATCACAAGAGGGCAAAATTGAAGAGTATGTTATTGACCCTTCAACTTTTGATAAACCTGTTCCCGTCAGTTTTTGGGCGCGTAAGTTAAACAAGTCAAAAAGCGAGGTGACAGAGACTTACTTTCCGTTTCCGCACAACACAACCATGTATAAGAGAACTACGCTGGCCTTTTCCAACTCAACTCCTTATCTGCATGATGATGATTTAAAAGTTTCAGAGGAGAATAAACTTAAACGTGCTAAAAAGACGATGGAGTTATATAATAGAGGAGCAGAACGGTGATTCGCATATGGATTATTCTTTTTTTTATTTCATTTGTAACAGAAGCAGCAAATATATCTGATAATGTTGTAGTCAAAAGGTTAAAGTGGGATAGCGATAAAAAAATGTACCGATTAACCTTATACGGAAAAGCTGGACTATACTATTCATCTAACCTGTATTTAAAGTGTATTGGAAATTCCTTGAGAAATAACAAAGAAATTCTCATATCATATGATGCAAAAAAATTGATTATAAATAATTGTACCTCCAAACAAGATTGATTTTGTCCTATGGTCTACTGGTGTAACGTTCAGATAAATCTTTTCCGCCCAAACTAGTGGAAGCCTCTTTTTTTATCTGTAACTCCAATAGATTTTTTATTGGCAGATAGGAATAGCAAACATTAAAGAATCTTTAGGGAAAATTGAATTATAGTCTGCTCTTCCTAAAATCTTGATACCAGCATTTTTCGATACACTAACAATAGGGTTTTCAACTACCGACCCATGCCATTTTAGATAACCTAACCTATATTTATCGACGTTACACTTTTCAACATTCTCTAGCCGAACAGACAAATTTAATGTTGAATGTATCAATCCTTGATCTGTAACTTTGCAACTATCAATTTTAAAATCAAGTCCTGTCGTGGATGAAAATTCACTTATAATAGTTTCCGCTTTATCGCAATTTATCGTATTGTATTTTTCGCTAGCTGAAAAGGTAAATGAGTCTGCAAAACTCAATGTTGAAATTAATAACATTGCTACAAAAATAATCGTTTTCATAATCTCTCCTTGTGATCATATTCAAATTCAAGTGTCTAATATCTAGACACTTGATTCCTGGTAAGTATCTAAAATATCAAAACAGTTTTTTTCTTATTTCTTATCTTGCAATTTGGGCACCAGAAAATGACTATGAATTAAGTTGTGTAGATACACAGCGATTATGTCCTATCAATAAATAATATGGTCTCCTGATATCCATAACTCCTATTTCGAAGACCATGGTATTACTCATAAAAAACTAACAACTTCCGATGAAACTTTTTTGAACTCCTGAAGATTATCGTAAAACCATGATTCAAATTTTTGATTCCTGACACAAGCAGTAATTACGCCCCAGTAATCTAGAACTTCTCCTAGCTTTACTCGATACCTTCCACTTTCAATATCATACCCTGAGTCATACTTTTTACGTTCATTGAGATATAAATTTAATAAGTCATTATAAAATGCTTCAGGATAATACCTCTTTTCTGTCTGATGAAAGGGGTTTAAATCACTTAAGTATCGACCAATGTCACGTTCTGAAAAATCAAATGAAACATGCTCCCAATCGTAAATTTTTATATGGGCCTTATCCAGCAAAATATTAAAAGGAAGAAAATCTCCATGTGTTATACCAAGAGGTAAATCGATGGTGGAAAATATTTTTTTTAAAGATTTAATATTGGGTATTTCTATATTTAACTCTTTTTCCTTTGAAATGATTTCATCAAACCAGTTCAAATAGTTTTGATTAGACCATGAAAACAGCTTGGGTAAATCTCTTTGAATCTTCATGCTATGAATTTTAGCAATGCTTTTAAATACACTTTCGTGGAAATTAAATTCATTATAGAAACTTTTTTCACCATCAATATATTTAAAAACAGCATTGTTTTCAAAATATTGTATAGGATATAAAATAGAAGAACATTGATTGAACCCATCGAGATAGTATCTTTCATTGTCACTGATCTTTTTTACAACATATTTTGAATTTTTATATTCTACTAGAAATACATCTTTATATTTACGTATGAAATTCTTTATTGGACGTGCTGATTTTTTCCAAATTCCGGTAGTAAATATATCAAGTGTATCAATAAGCTTCTCTGAATCCATCTTTAAATAATCCCAGAAAAAAGTCGCTTTGCCTCCATCAAATGAAAATGCAAATATTATATTTCTAATCAACACATCTGGTTTAGTTTGGCTATCTTTTTCAGTGCTATTTTCCTTAAGGATGAGCCTGAAAGTAATCAATATAAGTTATATGTTTATTAAGAAAAATTTACTTATCTTTCATAGGGGTCTGGCGGGGATTTTAACTAAAAAAAGATTGACCCATAAACGAGCTTGAAATATTGTAAATCTGAACGATAATTATCTGAAATTCACAGCTGAATTATACTAACTTTTTTTGATGGAAAATATATGAATACTTGTATACAAATTTGTTCAGGCCAAGAATGGCGATCTATTAAAAAGATTACAGCAGTAGATCAAAATGATGTTTCATCGGACTCTCTTGGAGAATTCTTTGAACATAAAATAGGCAATAATAATTATATATTCTTTCATAGTGGGCCAACAAAAACCCGAGCGGCAGCAGCATGTCAACATGCAATAGATAAATGGAAACCAAGTTTAATAATCAATATTGGAACTTGTGGTGGAGTATCCTTAAACTTAGAAATCTTAGATATTATTTTAGCTGATAAAACAATTCAATATGATTGTCTCGACTTTATAGATATGACTGATGAAAAGTATTATCCCCCAACCATTACCAATATAGATAACTCCTGGGTTCATTTAGAAAGTATTTCAAAAACGTTAAAAAGAGGAATCATTGGAACAGGGGACCAGGATTTAACATATGAAAAAGCTCTCGAACTGAGAGAAGATAATTTTCTTGCTGTAGATTGGGAATCTGGAGCGATATCACTGGTATGTTCTATAAATAAAATCAAATGCCTTATTCTCAGAGGAGTAAGCGATATTCCAAAATCAGAAGATCATAGCGATAGAGAACAGCAAGCCAATGATTATAAGAATAATACCCTCACCGTTATGAAGTCTTTAATAGGTATAATCTCTGAACTTGATGAGCAATTAAGTGAATAGATTAATAAACGGGCGAGATCACTTAGTCCCGCCCAGGTTTAACTATTTCATCAGAGGTTTTGCTACGAGATAGCCATATACTTTTTCACCAGTCCTTCCAGATATGATAGACGAAAAGCACAGGCCAAATCCTAGTTTTTTCCACATTGGAATTGCTTCAACTTTGTCTTCAGAACTCCAGGCCGCAATTTGATATAGATTTAAAGAGCTGCTTTTTTGAATGGCAATCTCTATTAATCTTGAGGCAATTCCTGTTCTTCGATATTCTGGCCTTACTTTGATAATATCAATAAAAGCTTGCTTCGTATTTGCTATAGGTTCCTCTAGATTCTCTATCAGTACAGAAATAAACCCAATAACCTTTTTATTACAGGCTGCGCTTATGATAAATCCATTATCCAGATGTAAATGATCCCCAATATTTTCACCAAATGAATTCGTTATTCCATCCTTGGAATTGTCAAAATTATAAAATATTGAATTTGTATCCCCTGTGTTTTCAGTTTTGATATCATCGTTTTCCATTTTTTTTCCTTCCTTTCTTTTTTTAAGTTTTTAAGTTGGTCAGTTTCTTTCATCCATCTTCTCTTTCTTTCAATGTACTTCTTGTGATTTAGTTTTGCCTCATTGTAATCAGATTCCCGTTGCATTTTCTTGTAGTTAGTGAAGCGTTGCGACTCCAGCAGTCCCAATTCAATAGCATTGTTTATTGCACATCCCTGTTCGTTTACATGGGTACAATTGTTGAACTTGCATTTATTGATAAGAATTAAAATATCATCGAATTGACCACTTTGTATTTCATACCCTACAAGCTGCAATTCTCTAATTCCTGGAGTATCTATAATGTTTCTCGAACCAGGTATATTGTATAAAATGCTACTCGTGGTTGTATGTCTGCCCTTGTTATCCTTTTCTCGAATCTGGTTTACAGTACATTTTTGCTCTCCAATGAAAAGATTTATGAGAGATGACTTACCAACACCTGATGACCCTATAAAAATACCGGTCATACCAATCCTTAATTGATCAAGTAATTCCTGTATACCAATATTATGTTCAACGCTTGTACACAATATTGGTACATTTATATTTTCCTTTATCTGGTCAATTAGTTTTTGTAATTGATTAGAAGACACAAGATCAATTTTAGAAAGAACAATTAAAGGTTTAGCTCCACTCGAGTTGACCAATAACATAAAGCGTTCAAGTTTATTAATATTAAATTCAGAATTTGCAGACGTTACTATAAATACATAATCAATGTTTGCTGCCAACACCTGCTCGTCAGATTGCTCTCCTGGAACAATCCTTCTTAATTTTGTTTTACGCTTTAATACTCTTTCAATAAAAGCACATTGTCGCAATGATGCTCCTGTGTACGGTCTACTAAATTGACACCAGTCACCAATAACAGGTAATTGATCTTTATCAATAATATTGTGTCTAAACTTACCCGAAAACTCACAATGAATTTCCTTGGTACCATCGTGAATAATAAATTTTTCTCTTTGAGAATGGGTAATCCTGCCAATGTTATAGATCTTGTTATTAAGAATCTGATCTTTAAAAAAAGCGGACCACCCCAACGTGTTTAATTGCATAAACATACTCCTGGGTTGGAAAATAATTTAATTTTTAATTAATGGCCGGCTAAAATTGATTCTTAAGTAAATTAAGAAGCTTGTATAGAGGCCATCATACTAGTTTGAATAATCGAATGTTTCATATTTACCTCCCTTCTTAAAGATTACATATTCAGAATATATTATAAAAATGAAGGTTATGTAACTTACGGCATAAAATATGATATAAGCTCACACTTTCAAGTACACATGAACATATCTATTAACTCGATGTGGAAATGTGCCAGCCGATATTTAGGACTATGTACGTAGGTCGTTTGAGGTATGAGTAGTTGCTCATTGCTTTCTCTTGGGAACATATTACATCATAATTCATGGATAGTTTTCTTTTTCAGTGCTATTTTTCGGTGAGAAATGCTGTTGTGCTTAGATATTTTTAATTAAGCTGCAATATCGCGTGCATTCTTCAGTTCCCACTTGGCCTGCATTGTAACCCAAAATTCTGCACTAATTCCAAAAACTCTTTCAAGGTCTAGTGCAAACTTAGCACTCATCCCACGCTTATTATTACAAATTTCAGAAATCTTTCTTTCCGCACAACCAATTTTCTGTGCCAACCATTTTTGAGTAAGGCCTCGCTCTTCAAGAATCATCACCTTAAGAAATTCACCCGCTGAATACCTTTGCTTAATTTCAATCATGATAATCTCCTATTTCAACATCTTTGAACTCACCTTTGGAATATTTAAAAATAATACACCATGGTTTTTCAATAGTTATTGACCAATATTCTTTCATGCTTCCTTTTAACTTATGCAGTTTTAAAGAAGGCGGCTCGCAGATCTTTTTTAAATCCTCTATGCCTGTCACATCACTTAAAGCCATTAATAAAAAGATGGCCCTTTTATTCAATCTTTCTGGAAACTTCTTAGAAGTTCCTTTATTCGCAATATTCTTAATGATCTTTCCGTTTAGAGACTTAATCATGTTAACATATTACCACATTGTGTAAATGTGTCAATGCTCTCTTTCTTGTTAAAAATTCTTTTCATTTTTTAAGGCATGATTCCATGGTTTGGAGTTATGAAATCATAGGTGTAAGTAAAAAAAGAGGGTCTGACTATCCAATGTTCAGGAGATAAAAACGTCAAAGTTTTTCTCCCATTTTGCTTTCTTATTATCTTGAACAACACAAGGTTTAGGCCAGGAACCAAAAGCCAGCACTTTAAAGTAACTGACTTGATTTGCGTTGAAATATCGGGAAAACCCTTACGATTTTACAGGGTTGACTTGGTTTTGTTAGATGATTATTTGGCAACATGCTATACTTCTATCATCATTTAATATGAGGTACGAAACATGAAGTGGATGCAAACGATTTTATTTCTCATCTTTGGTACAATTGCTTATTCAAATAATTGCAAAATCACTTTTTTCGACTCATTGCCGGAATGTTCTGCCCAGCTGATAAGGGAACTTAATCTTGCTCCAGTTAAAAGCATTCGGATTTCAAATGCAATTTTTCATTTGAGTGATGTTTTTCAATACCAAGAGTATATTCCCGCCATAGATGGAAAGAAGAGATTTGGAGTTTTTGCTTATGTCGAATTAGATGATGGGAGAACATCTCTAAGGTTTTTTTATAAATCAGGATCACATGGAATTTTTAGAGTCGCTCCATTTGTAACATACTACGATACTGTTAACACTGAGGGGAAGCCAATTACGGGTATTACCTGGTATAGCAAGGGAATAGGGGAGGGATCACTATCAATACCGGGAAAAGTCCAATTATATCTCTTTGATAAGATTGCCCAACAAGCTTTCAGATCGGATATAAATTTAAAGCATATTGTAAAACTGGTTGCCAGCTTTGAAGAAAAGACAGGAATTGATGAATATGCTGGAAGTGCCAAAGAGTTTGAAAAATATAACGAACATCAAAAGCACCTTATGGCGCAAGAAGTATCCTTTGTCGATAATTTTATCCATGATTTTGTTTATGACGAAAGAGAATATATCTATAAGGGAGAATTAAGAAAGGATATTTTTCCTCAACCGAATTCAATAAGACTTTGTGATCAAAAAAACATGCCAAACTATTCCACAGGGTTAATTCAGTCTTTAGATTATTCAATTAAGCATTATGGGGAAGTTTCAGGACTTATATATCGATCATATAATGCAGAGGTCGAATATTATGTCATCAAGAATCGTGAGAACAAGATTTGGATTGCTGGAATAAACTTTGTTGACAATGGTTCCCCGATTACAAGTTATGGTGTTCGGTCAAAAGCATTGGACTATGATTATGCCCAATTTGTAATGCCTCTCTGGGAAAGGAGCAAATATATTCATCCCGATTATCGTTCGGAACAAAAAATTCCAAGAGAGGAGAAATATCAAAGTTCCTGGAAGTATCTTGTTAAAATAAATCTCATTAGGAGTTTTTACGAGGATCAATTTGTAGATGTACCTCCTGATGTTAATTAAAAAAAACAGTTTCAGAACCATCGGAATTTATTTTAGTCTTGTTGATTCTGATGAATGATCCAATATTGGTTACAATAATGGAAATATCAGGAAAATCCTTATTGCCACTTTTTTTAGATATTATCCAGAGGTTTATTCAATTCAAGGGTGCCATCAAGTACAAATCTCTCATCCCTTATGATATCGACACATTCACCATTGCTGCTTACTGCTGTGATTGAGCCTATTGAACAATAAGGGAGTGTTATATCAGTATGTCGATATGTATAAGCTTTTGATGTATCACTTTTTCTTATAAGCGTTTTCTCATTATCTTTGGCAATCATTTTTTTACCATTAAATAGATTAAATGATTCACTATCTTCTTCTCTGCTAAAACAGGTATCTCCTATCGCAAAATGTGGGCCCATCTTTTCAATAATTAAAATGGGAAGTTTAGACATTATTCCATACTTTTGAGCCACCATGTACGCAAGTGTGTTTGTTCCAATAGCAAATTCTCCCATTGGTAGTGTTTTGTGAGGAAATAAGAGATTTTCTTCAATAAACTTTTTGTTCTCTTCGGTCGTAGGAAAATTGCTACACTCATAATCGCTGATATATCCATCTTTAAAAGTTAAAGCAAGGTTTTCGTATTTAAGCCCATCTAAATAATTTTCATCAACATGTAGTACACCATCTGTTTCAGCAAGAACTGGAGAGGTGTATACTTCTCCAACAGGTATGTTGATATCAGCTCCACAATTTTCAAATATTGTCTCTTTGTCTGGATTTTTTATTTCATGTAATTTAACTTTTAAACTGGTTCTATTGCTCCCTTTTCCCTTGATAATAACATGGTCTGCTTTATCCAAAACATCAATCATCGTTTGCTGAATTTTTTGATATTTCAAAGGATCAAGCATGTTAATATCCATGATCTCTCTGAAAATCTCAACAAAGTCTTCACCTATCTCTGGTGATGGAAACGCCATTATTGAAAAACTCGTTTCGTTACTTGGAGAATGTTTTTCCTTGATATTAATAAAATTATTAATAAACTCTTGATATAGAGGTTGTTGCTCTTCAGAAACTTTCATACACTCTTTTTTGTTTTCTGGTTTAAATGGTGTTTCTCCGAAGGAATCAAATATAATTACCCCTGAATTTTCTTTATACATGGAGCTAATCGCTAAAAAGGCTTTTTCCAGTAAATCCTTTTTATTTCCAACAAACTCTTTGTCCAGCACAAGGGCAGTATCAAATTTATGATCATGAGCGTATTGTCTATTTGGGGGAACAACATAGTAATCAACGAATAGTGACTCCAACCCCTTGTCGGAAAGTATTGTTACTAAATGTTTGTAAATTATTTCCATACCAGGTTGATATAAAATTGTAATGGTTGATTTTTTAGATAAATCCTTGTTTTCTACTTCAAATCCCCTAATGTATGCATCAGCGAATAATTGAGCAAGCCCTCTAAGTTTATCTTCGGGATAACTTTTTAAAAAATCAGCAGTGGCCAATATATGCTCCGAAATATAATCCCCGGTTTTATATAGATAACGAAAATTGGTTAAATCATCATTTTCAATAATATCTCTGTAGTAACGAAAGTTTTTGTCAATATTTTCTCTCATAGCAGCAATTCGATATTCAAGTTTTTCATGTTTTGTAGGTCTTGTAATAATTTCCTTTAAATCATCATAATTAAGACCTTTATTTTTCAAGACATTATATACATCAATAAAGACCGAATTTATTTCATCCATGGCAAATGTCTTATGCTTTAATGCATGATCATAATAACCTCGATATTTTACATAAAAACTACAAAAAAGTTGTCCCCATTTTTCTCCAAGTTTTGCCACAGTGAAAGCTGGATTTGCGTAACTTTTATCATAATTCTCTGGCATGACTTCGAAGAAAAAATCATCATGCATTTTTTTAAGATTCTCCATTGATGCTTTTTTAAAAAATGTATCATCTATTTCTTCTTCTAAAGATGCCATCTTTAAAATTCTGTTGCTTGTAGCAAGCATCAGATCCCAATACTCAAAAAGTTCATCGTTTTTACAGGATGTTTTTTGGATTTTTTTATTTATTTTTTTGATTTCCTTTAAATTATTTAAATAAGAAGCTTCTGATTTTTTATTAATTTTTGAAAAATATTCTTTTGTATTAAACATACCTTCTCCTTGATATTAATAAGTCAATATACAGTGACCATGCATATTAAATTCTGAACTCATTATACTGTTTTCACAATAGGATCAATTAATACGTTGATATTATTATTAAATTCTTCGTTTGGATGACTCGCTTCTAAATCTTTCATTCCTATTATTCTGATATTTTCAAATTTGATTGGTATTGATCGTCCCCAAAACATATTGTCTGCATCCATTAAATGATAGTGAAGATGTGGGGCAGTGGAATTTCCTGTATTGCCAAGCTCTCCAACAACTTCTCCTTTCTTGACTCTTTGCCCTTTTTTTACCTTGATTGAACCTTTTTTAAGATGGGCCATTAAACTATATTCATCATTAGCATGTTTAATGATAACGATATTTCCCGGGAAAACGTGATCCAATCCCCACTTTTTAATTTTATCAAGTGTTATTGGAGGGACATCTCCAAGTTTATTATTATCTTTAATCCCATCTTTGGCGAATATGATTCTTCCTGAAGCTGGAGCAATTACTGAATCGCCAAAAGCGTGAAATTTTGAATTAGCATTGCCCTTTCCCATTGTCATGTCACACTCTTTATTTAATGAGACAAAATCGTAAGCAAACTCCTGGCTTGTTACACTTCGATGATGTCCATCTCCACATCCCGGACCAGCCAAACATACGATCTTGCCTTTTAGAGGAAAAATATATTTGTTTTTACAAATGTGTGTCCTTAACTGGAAATATTGTTTCTCCTCTTTTTTCTTATTTCCTTCTTGGAAGAGAACTTTAATCTCAATTTTTGTTGGAATAATTGTATTTCTCAAATGAAAATATTCGTGCGCTGTAATTATACTCTCAGTGTTTTTAATCTTCAGAGTATTAACCAAATTTAAAGATTTTGGTAATTTTTTTGAAAACTTGATACCTATAAATTCAGGAATATTGCTTAATAAATTTTTTCTTAAAGCTTTTACTTCTTTTTTAAGTTGAGTATCATGAATTATTCTTGTTTCAATCTCTTGCTTGCCTTTAATCAAACTTAAAGAGATTTTCTTTATTGTCTTTTCGTGTTTTCCAGTATTTGTTATGAGCAATCCATGAAGCATTAAATCAAAAACTATTTGTCCATTACCGGTTTTTGAAATCATTGGAATTAGATTCTTCGAAGCAAGTTGAATTTTCATATTTTACTCCAGAGGGTTACACACTTGGCTGGTGATTTTATTAAATTCTGAACTCATTATATCTTGTTATCACTCATGGTTGCACGCTGCAATAATTAATTCATTGTGCAGAATTATTTATGAAATGAAAAAATTGCAAAATTGTGGTATGAAGTTAGCTGTAATTTTCAAAACGCGAGGTGCAATATGGCGCATGTCTGTCCTTGGTGGATGGGATATTTTTTAATCAATCCACTAAGAAAATTGTTCCAAAACCCTCATAAGATTCTATCCCCACATATTAAAAGGGGGATAACCGCTGTTGATGTTGGTTCTGGAATGGGATATTTTACTATTCCAATGGCACAGCTTGTTGGTGATAATGGCAGAATTATTGCGGTTGATTTACAGGAAAAAATGCTGGCCCGTCTAAACAAAAGAGCATGTAAATACAAGGTTGATAATCAGATATTAGCGCATCTTTGCAGTGAAAATTCTCTTGATCTTGATAATTATAACGGAAAAATTGATTTCGCTCTGGCATTTGCAGTAATGCATGAATTGCCAGATCAAAAAAAAACATTGCAAGAGTTGTATGATTTATTAAAGGACGGTGGCCGAATACTACTAGCCGAGCCAGTCGGACACGTGTCCAGCAAAGAGTTTGCCAACACTGCGGATTTAGCATGTCAGATTGGTTTCAAAAAAGTTGAAAAATCTGTGATCAAACGTTCTCACGTAGTAATGTTGGCTAAATAGAAATATCTTCTCTTTTATGTCCCACACCCTGATATATACTGCATGGTTTTGTATAGTTTCTTATAATTGTAATAATTACAATCATAAGTTGAAGATGTTGCCATTAACAGGCCTGATATCGTATCTGTTTGATTAATTAATATTATTAGTAAGAACGTAAAAATAAATTTTGGAGGAGAAATGAAACTTGCGTCAATATTTTTTCTTGTGTTATTTGCTCTATCAACATTTGCTCAAGCTAAAGAAGGCTTTGTTGTAACTACAAAAGAACTAAGTGGAATAGATACAATCAATGAGATCATGTCCAGTGAACGTGACTGGTTAAGTTTTTCTTTTGGAGAGGATCATTCCGGGAGACAGTGCCATTCATATATTATGATAAGTAATGAAAAGAATTTTCTTGAAGTTGTTATTACAGATAAAAATCAAAATCCGAAGATACGTTTTTATGTTTCCGAGAAACAAGCATACACTCTTGTTCGCGAAGAATCTGATGGAAGCGATGGTGAGAATGTTGGTTTTTATACTTACGATACATATAAAATTGATCAACATACGTTGAGGTTTGAAAAAGCAGGTGACATGTATTACGAAGTCATTATCAAGAGTAATGATGAACAATATACATGTAGTGTGGGGTTCTAATCCAAATCCAAACTCTGGTGTTCTTTCACGATTAAGTCAAAAAACACCCTGCAACTATTAACATTTTTATACTTGGGATGGTCTTTTCTTTTCATGTCGAAACCAAAATATTGACTTGCTTTGAATGTGCCTGTCTTATGGAAAGAATATCTTTTTTTCTCCGTTGTTAACGCGGATTTTGGAATTCTTATATGGGCCAGACAGAGTTGTTTCATTTCACCCAGTGAGGCAAGATCCAATAAGTAGTCGGTTTCATCAATGGTGATATAAAACTCTATAAACTCAGTGCTAATCGAAGCGTTGGGGATGGCCACGTTTTGTCCCTCGAATTTAAGGTGTTCGCTTTTTCCCCACTGAGACTCGGAATTATCAATTACAAGTCCCCTCCTTATATTGTATTCGAATTCACCGGCAGATAATAAATTTCTCTTTCCAGTTACGAAGTTTTGTTTTTCTTTATCATAACGACTATCGTTCTCGTTTAGAATTGGAAAAAGGGCCTTCACGTACATATCAGCAGCTAGCTCCATTACACCACCCCTCATTCCGGGATATTTTCCGTAGTTACCAATAAATTCAATTCTTTTTAGTTCAATATTAAATGATTGGTAATTACCGGATTCTGTATCTTCAGCAAGAGAGACATTGCTGAGGCAGGGGAACAATGTAATAAAAAGAACTATTAATTTTGCCAGTTTCATGAAATCTCCTCTTTTCTGTGTGGTAACATACATAATAGCGCAAAATTGCGCGGTGCGAAAGATTGATTGTAAGAATTACATATGCTTCTGAATCAGTATTTGGTTTGGAGGCCGTACCATGAATTACCAGGCGAAAGATGGTGTCTTTTTGGGACCAATGACAATTTTTTAAAAAAATGCTGAAGTCATTTTGTCCGATAATAATTCTAAAACACCGTAAATAGATAAAAATTTCCCATGTCAAATAAATGTCTCGGAAAAAAGTGCCCATAAGAAAAATTTTCCTTTTAAAAAACTCAAAAAATAGTAGAATTGAAGTGTATGAGGGATGTCCCAGGAAGGGGCTTTCCGGCAGTGTCTTAGTGGAATTATGAAACAGGAAGTTTCGTGTTGACAAAAAAGACGATAATCAAAATTTTGACGATTGTAATTTGCTCACAGTTTTTGTGTGGAACTTTTGTCCTTGCGCAAATCGCCAATCAGGAAAAACACAAGACATATGTTCGTTGGAATATTTTTCTTTCTGAAGATCAATTGGAAGTATCGAAAAAGGCTGACAGTGTTTTTATTAAAACACTTAATGTTGAGATATTTGAAAAGTTGATCAAGGATGTATCCAGGTTTGATTCTGATAAAAAGTACTTTTCAGCAATTGATTTTAAAAAACCTGGATCAGCTTCTACAAACAATGTGTCCATGATTGAAATAAAACTAGCGGATAGTGAAGTGGAGCTGTTTCATTTTTACAGGGGAAAGGAAAATAAATATGTGTTGGATTTCTGGTCAAATGTTGACCATGTTGAGTCCAAAAAATCAGCTGTAGCGAAAAAGAAAATTATAAAAAAGACTCCTTCTATTAAAAAACAAGTTGTAACAGTTAGGATTCCCGATGTTAAAAAGCTTGTGGAGAAAGAAACGGTTGCTTTGCCCAAAAGTGGTGGAAAGCTTTTTAAACATTTAAACAAGTATTTTGATTTTCGATATGGTGCCTCCTTTATATGGGATTACGAACCACTGTTATTGAAATTAAAACAAGTTATCAATATTGAAAGTAAAACCGCAGAATACTTTTATACGATCAAGGACAGGGAATATGAAAAAAATGCGATGGAGGCCCATCTTCAGTTGACTATAAATTTGTTTAGAAAAGGCAAATGGGGGCTGATGCATAAATCAATTAAACTGTTCGAGGGAAAATATCCTGACGAAAGTGCAAAGCAGGAGGACCTGCATGAATATTTAAAGGCCAATGCATTACTCAGAAGTAATTTTATAAAAAGGGATCCAGCGCCACAAAAAATGGCCATGAATATGTATGAAGCTGTTGCCAAGAGAACGAAAATCTATCCTCTTCAGAAGGCGATCTACAAATATATGATTAGCTTCTTTATCAGTGAAAATGAATATGTGCAATGCTTGAAGGCCGCGAAGAGGTTTTATGTATTGTCGCTTGAAAATTTTGACAGGGAAGAATCTGTTTATGCCGCCGAGACTATCCTCTATAATCTCGCAAATTTGAATCAGATCGAAACTATTATTGAATTTATAAGAGAGAAAACAGTTAAGAAAATACTTCCAGCTCAGATTATGATTGCCTATAACATGTTTACCCTGCTTAGACTTGGAAGACATGAGGACGTTATCAGGTTGTATGAGAAAAGAAAGAGTGCTCTTGTAAAACCGATTGATCCTACAATTCTTTACAACGTGGCAGAGGCTTATTTTCGGGATGCCAAATATCAGAAGTCCATTGATATTTTTGATACCTTTCTTTCAATGTTTTCCCACCTTACATATTCCTCGCATGCGAGACTCAGGATTGCCCTTGCGCACGAGGTACTGGAGAAGGATATTAACAAGACTCTGGAGCTTTATAAAAATACGATTAACAGATCGCAATCGTTGGATATAACTTATGAAGCAAAAATACGCTACGTTGCTCTTGCCAGTATTCGAAGAAGGAACATTACCAAAAAGGACAGGGAATTAAGAATTTTTCTTGAAAAAAAATCCAATAGTGATTACAGGTTTACAAAGAATATCAATAAGCTTCTTTGGCTTGTAAGGTTAAGAAGTTTTATAGTGGATGGTAAATTCAAGGAAGCTTTAAGTTATTTATCAGTCATACCTTTGACATCGCTTAGTGCTCCGGATGCAAGGGTTTTCGAAGGAGACGGGGCTGAGATTGTTTATGGCATTCTTTTTAAACTATACAGTGAATCCGAATATTCAAAGGTTGTTAAAATATGGGAAATTTACAGGGAAAAATATATTGCAAAAGTGGCCATGGATCCGTTTTTAAATTTCATTGTTGGAAATTCTTATATCAAGCTTGGTTTATATAAGGGATTTGAGAAGCTCTATTCCTCTTTTGAGAAGATTAAAAACTCACCCCCTAAGACTTATCCGGCCTGGAATAAACGTAAAAACATCAGAAATTCCAGGGTTCTTCTTCTTGAGTTGAAGGTTATGGCGAATTTTAAACTTGAAAATTGGAAGCAGGTTGAAAAATATATATCACTTCTTGAGAAAATCAAGCCTGATTATAATAGGATTAACTATTACAAGGGAATGATGTTCTCCAAGCGCAAAAATTACAAAAACTCCGCAAAATATCTGGAACTTTTTCTCGCAGGCCAGCAGGAAAAAACGGTTTATGATGTTTCCGAAGTGGCGAATCTGCTGAAGGCATATACGGATTCATTGTTTGAGATGAATCTTCACGATAAATTCAAACGTGTTGTAAAGGCCGTTCTTGATGATACTGAAAATTATGCGCCGGGCAATCAGTATATGTATCAAGTGCGTGAGAGAATGGCATATCTTTACATAGAGATGATGGCATCCACCAGTCATAATGGAAAAAAGATGGAAGTTCTTCAGCAGAAGATAGGAGAATTTAAAAGAATTTATAAAAAATCAAGTTATATGGATAGATTGAATTATTTATATGCTGTCACACTTGTTTCCTCTGATCGAGTCAATGAAGGAAAAAAGATTCTTGAAACATTGGTAAGTGGTACAGAAGTTGCAAACTATATTAAGGAGTTGGCGAGGTCGGAATTATCGCTGTTAAAAATTAAAGATAGAACGTTATAGATTATTATCCCAGGAAGGGAGTTGTCATGACAGGAGGTCAAATGGATAACATAAATGTCGAATTGTTTGGTAAGGATCCTAAAATTCAAAAGGCCATTTCAGTTGCTAGGAATGTTTCAGTGACCAAGGCTTCAGTCTTGATCAATGGTGAAGTTGGTGTAGGTAAAAAATCTCTGGCAAAGTTTATCCATGAGAATTCAAATCGCGCAGATCAACCGTTGGAAATTGTTGATTGCTCCAATCCTTCAAAAGAAGTTGAGAATAAAATTCTTGGCCACAGGGATGAGCAAACAGGACGTTTTACAAAGGGTGTACTTGAGACGGCAAACAGGGGAACTGTTGTTCTTGCAAATATTGATGGTTTGGAGGACAACTTTCAGAAGAGGCTTCATAAGATTTTTCATCAATTAAGTGATTATGATATTGATGTAAGAGTTGTTGCTGCCACCACAAAAAATCTTTCAAAGCTGGTTGGATCAGGACGCTTTTATCGTGGTCTTTATACATTTGTGTCATCAAACGTGATTACGTTGACTCCACTAAGGGAAAGAATTGGTGATCTTGAAATGCTGGTAAATTATTTTGTTAATGGTTTCTCCGCTAAACAAGGAAAAAATCTTGTAATTGGAAAGGATGCAATGGACAGGATATTGACACACTATTGGACTCATAACATACACGAATTGCGGACAGTTATTGAAAATTCCGTATCCAGTGCTGAAGAAGATGTATTGAGTGAGACGAATCTTACTATCGGCGAGAAAAAGGCAGTTAGCATTATTAATGAAGATGACAGTGAAGGAATCAGGCTGATGTCACTTAAAGAGGCCGAGAAACTTCTTATTAAAAAAGCACTTGTTCATACCAGCGAAAACAGGACCCAGGCAGCGAAAATATTGGGTGTTTCAATTAGAACACTTAGAAACAAGATAAATGAGTATCGAAATGACAGGGATGTATATTTCGTAAACCTTCGATAACGGCCTTGGCATGACGAGGAGGTATTGTGAAGATAGGTGATAAAACGATACAGGCATTAAGAGCATCTTTAAATCTCAGGCAGATGAGACAGGAGATTATCGCTTCCAATATCGCGAATGCAGAAACTCCTGGTTACAAGGCGAAGAGGATTGATTTTGAAGAGGCACTTGCCAGAGCGTTGGATATCGATGGACAGCAGACCCTCAAGGTTAATGATGAACGTCATTTTAATGTTGGAGGAGGAGGGTTTGACAACCTACAGCCGGAAGTTTACGAGGATGCCAATGGTGTTGTGAATGAAAACGGAAATACCGTTGATCGTGAGAGGGAACTTTCTCTGATGTTGGAGAACAATATTCTTTATAATGCTTCTGTTCAACTTTTGAACAAAAAACTTGGAATGTTGAAGTACGCGGTAAGTTCAGAGAAATAGGTTTGGGAGGACTTGATGGATCTTTTGACAAGTTTGAAAATTAGCGCTTCAGGGCTTGCTGCACAGAAAAAGCGAATGGCAGCAACATCGTCAAACATTGCCAACGCCCAAACGACAAAAACGGCTGAAGGTGGGCCATACAGGCCCAAAGAGGTTGTATTTGGTTCTGAACCTGCAAGGGAAAGTTTTTCAGAAATTCTCGAAGGTGAGATTGATGCCAAGGCGCAGACTGTTCATGCGACTGAAGTGATTTCAACGAATAGACCGCCAATTCTAAAATATGATCCGACTCATCCGGACGCTAATGATAAAGGGTATGTTGCTTATCCCGATATAAATGTGATGAAAGAAATGGCGAATATGATTGAAGCTTCAAGGGCCTATGAGGCGAATATTTCGGCACTTAATACGACAAAAAATATGGCCTTGAAGGCGTTGGAGATTGGTAGATGAATTTGTTATCCATAATGGAGGATAGTATATGATCAAGGATGCTGTTTCGCTTGCGAACATTTTAAAGACTGGAAATACAAACGAATGGGTGAAAAGCGCTAATATTGAAGGTGCTAGTGTACCACGTAGTTCCAATCTCACTTTGGATAATGATAAAAAGACAGTGTCTTTCAGTGAAATGTTGGTGAATTCGATCTCGGAAGTGAATAATCTTCAACAAGAGGCGAATAAGGCTATTGAAAAACTTGCAACCGGAAAATCGAAGAACATACATGAAACGATGCTTTCGGTTGAAAAAGCGGATATTGCGTTTAGAACGATGAATCAGATACGAAGTAAGGTGATTGAAGCTTATAAGGAAGTTATGAGAATGCAAATGTGATTAAAATAATTTTGGCCGGAAGGTCGTGGATTTGATTAAGGAGGAATTCCTTGCAAGATTTTATAGAACGAATAACAAAAAATTTTCTGGACATGTTTTCCAACCTTGCTCCTGCCAGAAAGATGGGGTTTGTTGCTCTTACATGCATCATTATCGCAACGATGGTAAGTGTTGTGATATGGGCATCAAAGACACAGTACGAGATCCTTTATACAGACCTCAATAAGGAGGATTCGGCCCAGATAGCGATACTCTTGAAGGAAAAAAATATCTCCTATCAACTGTCAAAAGACGGCAAGGTTATTCATATTCCAGGTGACATGGTGGATACCTGGAGACTAAAGCTTGCCATGCAGGGAGTTTCTTTCAGCGGGACTGTTGGATACGAGGTTTTTGACAAGCAATCATTTGGTACAACGACATTTGTGCAAAAAGTAAACCGTCAAAGGGCGCTTGAAGGGGAATTGATCAAGACCATAAAATATATCAAGGGAGTGAGGCGCGCAAGGGTACATTTATCCATACCGGATAACAGCCCATTTGTTTCAGAGAAAAAGCCACCATCTGCTTCGGTTATTTTGGATTTTTATGATGGGCGTTCTCTTACGTCTGCGGAAATCAAGGGGATTGCATCACTTGTATCGTCTGCGGTTAATGAAATGAGACCTGAGAACGTGGTGATTCTTGACCATAGAGGGAAGAAACTTTCGGAAAATATCGGTGACCCTCTTACCGAATATACAGCGAATAGAATTGCGCTTGAGACAAAATTAAACAGAGGATATGAAAAACGAGTGGAAGAGATGTTGGGGAAGGTTGTTGGTGATGGAAAAGTTATCGCCAAGGTAAATGTGCAAATGGATTTTACAGAATCTGTCTCCACCGAAACAAAATATGATAGTGAAAACAGGGCGGTGGTGTCGGAAGTAATCAATACCCAGCGTTTAAAAGGTGCAAGACCTTCTCCACAGGGAATTCCGGGAGCAAGGAGTAATCTTCCTGGGGAAAAACCGCAACCTGGAATTCCAGAGACACGAAACGATGTCGATAAGAGACTTTCTACAAGAAATTACAGCAATCCTACAAGGATTACCAAGTCCAAGACCCCAACGGCCGGAATTAAAAGGATAAGTGTTGCTGTGATGGTTGATGGAAAAAGGATTCCCACAACGGATGAAAAAGGGAATGCAGTAATGGGTAAGGATGGAAATCAGGTAATGAAATATGAGCCATGGTCGGAGGCCGATATTGCAAGTTTTAAATCGGTTGTGACCAGGGCCATCGGTATTGATGATAAGCGTGGAGATAGTGTGGTCATAGAGAATATGGAGTTTGCGCAGGAGGATCTTGCAACCATTGAAGCTATGATGAGGCAAAAAGAAAACAGAAAACTTATTCTCAGTATTGTGAAATATTTGGCGGTTGGTTTAACCATTACGCTTTTTTTCTTTCTCGTTGTCAGGCCGTTTGTTCAATGGGTTACGGACAATACAGTGGAGTCCATTGAAGATTTTCTTCCCAAGACGCTCGAAGAGTTGGAGAAAATTCAGTCGAATCAAAAGTTGCCTGGGTTAGAGGAAGCGTTACCGCAGATTGAAGAGAAAATTAACCCCGAGAAAATCGAGGGTAATATGTTAAGGGAAAAGATTATATCTCTTGTTGAGAATGACCCATCCAAGGCCGCACAGGTGGTCAGGGATATGATTCATAGTCAGGATTCAAACAAGGAAATAGCGTAATAAACCAGGGGGATTTACGTGGCAGTACCAGATCCTAATAGTGAAAGCATTGATCCAGGTGTTGAATATAGCTTGCTCTCCGGTACGGAAAAAGCGGGTATTTTACTTTCCCTTCTGGGGTCGCAGACGACCCAGTTGATTTTTAATCATCTCAGGGATAATGATGTAAAAAGAATGATCAATGCCATGGCCAATGTGAAGAAGGCACCAATTTGGATGACTAAAAAGATTCTTGGTGAATTTTATTCACTTCTGAATGAGGATGCAGACTTCGTTTTCTCGGATAACAGGGGTAAGGATTTTATTATGAATACCCTGGGAGAGGACAGGGCAAAACAGTTATTGGGACAAATTGTTGATATTGATCATGGCCATACGCTTGAATCCCTTGAGCTTGTGGATATGAGAACGCTTTCAAACTTTCTCATTAATGAGCATCCACAGACAATTGCTCTGATTATTGCGCATTTGCCTGCGGATAAAAAAGTGGAAGTTTTAAAGAGATTACCCGAAGGTCTTCAGTCGGAAATTGTTCTCAGAGTCGCCAACCTTGATTACGTATCACCGGAACTCATTGCACAGTTGGATGATGTCTTGAAAACAGAGCTATCAACTCTTGGTTCGATTGATACGCAGCAATTGGGCGGTGTTGAACCTATCGCAGATATGTTAAACCTCATGGATAAGACAAACGAGAAGAATATTATGAACAGGGTCGAGGAGAAGGATCCTGAACTTGCTGACGAGATCAGAAAGCTGATGTTTGTTTTTGAAGATCTGGTTCATGTTGATGAAAAAGGTATTCAGAATCTTCTTAAAGAGGTTGATAACGCAAAATTGGTTATTGCTCTCAAAATAGCACCCGATGATGTCAAGGCAAAGTTGTTTAAAAATATGTCTAATCGTGCAGCAACCTTGCTAAAAGAGGATCTTGAAGCACTCGGACCGACAAAGCTTTCAGATGTTGAAAAGGCTCAATCAGAGGTCGTTCAGAAATGTAAGGATCTTGAAGCTGAAGGCAAGGCATTTATTGCTCGTGGCGGAGAGGGGGATACGCTCGTTTAACGATTGGATCGGCATTTATGCCATAAAAAAAATGGATTTGCTATATGGAAACCACCAGTAAAAAGAAAGAATTAAAAATTTCGGATTATAATTTTGTGTCTTTCGACAGAGCAAACAAGGATGAAAAGTTTGTTCCAAATGTGGTGTCGAATTATGAATTTCCATCGATTACGCAGACCAAGCAAACAGATCTGAAGAGACAAGAAGAGATTATAAACTACATTGCCAAAAATTCCAGGGAGAAGGGATTCAATATACTTCCTATTGTTCGTGAGCATAAGGGGTTCAAGGATCGCGACTACCAGGAAAAAGAAAGACGTATAAATGAAGAGGTTGAAAGAAGATTCAAGCTTGTCGAAAAGCAAGGATTTGAACAGGGATACAGCGAAGGAGTTGAAGCTGGCAAGAAAGAAGTTTACGATCAGACCAGGGCCGCTACGGAGGAGAAGTTGGCATTATTGACAAATATGATCAATGAGGTTCTGGGGACGCAGGAAGAATTAATTAACGCTCAAAAAAAGCAGATATATTATTTGATCAGGAATCTGACAAAATGGATCATTCTCAAGGAGCTTAAAGAGGACGGACAGTATCTTGAGCGTCTTATTGAAAAGTTGTTGATAGAAATGAATGCGAAGAAAAATCTTTTTTTTCAGGTTAATAAAAAAGATTTTGAAAAAATGTCGGATATTCTGGAGGTGATTCAGCAAAAGATGGGGGGACTTGAAAATGTTCGTGTGGAAGTTGATTATGATATTTCGAAGAACGGGATAGTGATGGAATGTGATAACGGAATAATCAACGGCACGCTGGAGCAGCAGTTTGAGAATTTAGACAGTCTTTTTGATTCAGTTGGGGTTGATGACAGGTTTTTTGGTGGAGACTCCAAAGATAACAATGAATCTGAAATTGAAAATCATGGTGGAGATTTCAAGGGATGATGAAAAATGATGGTGCTTTAAATCTTGCCCAGATACATAAAGCATATGAGTATTCCATTCCATATCAGAAGATTGGAAAAATTCATTCCAACCATGGAATGGTTTTTGAAGTTAAATTACCAAGGGCCGTTCTTGGCAGTAATGTTGAATTTGTAACTGAGTCAGGTGAACGTTGCTTTGGTGAGGTTGTTGCGATAAAAGGTGAAAGATGTATTGCCATGCCATACGAGGAGATGTCCGGAATCAATTCGGAAACCAGAGTTTATTTGAAAGAGCTTACCACTGTAATTAATATTTCCGAAAAATTTGTTGGAAGGGTTATTGATTATCAGGGAAAACCCATTGACGGAAAAGGGCCGATAGACGGGCCGTTTGATCCAAGAAGTATTTTTGGTTCAAGTATAAACCCCTTGGAGAGACCGGCAATCAAGGAACCACTTGATACCGGGATTCATTCCATCAATTGTTTTACAACCGTCGGCAAGGGGCAGCGACTGTCCATTATGGCCGGATCAGGTGTTGGTAAATCGGTTTTGATGGGTATGATTGCCAGAAATACAAATGCTGATGTAACTGTTATTGCCCTTATTGGAGAAAGGGGAAGAGAGGTTCTTGAGTTTATTGATAATGATCTTGGAGAAGAAGGCCTGAAAAAATCAGTTGTTATTGTGGCAACTTCTGATATGTCTCCGTTGATAAAAGCAAAGGCAGCATATGTTGCAACAACAATAGCTGAATATTTTCGTGATCAGCAAAACGATGTTTTATTTATGATGGATTCGATAACACGATTTGCCATGGCAAATCGTGAGATTGGTTTAAGTGCCGGGGAACCTCCTGGTCAGAAAGGTTATACTCCTTCGGTTTTTTCAAAAATGCCGAAGCTGATGGAAAGAGTCGGAACGATGGAGGGAGCAGGAACAATTACCGGAATATATACTGTTTTAGTGGAAGGGGATGATTTTGATGAGCCGATTTCCGATGCTGTCAGGGCAATTTCAGATGGCCACATAGTTCTTTCAAGGGAATTGGCATCCAGAAACCAGTTTCCAGCGGTGGATGTTCTTGGTTCGATTTCGAGGCTCATGAACAAGGTCGTTACTCCGGAACACAGGGTAGTGGCCGCTCATTTGCGCGATCTTATGGCCGAATATAGAAAGATGGAAGATCTTATAAATGTTGGGGCCTACGCAAAAGGTTCAAATAACAAGGTGGATAAGGCACTTGTGATTCATGAGGAACTAATTGGACTCATGAGACAGGAACAGGATTTTTGTGATTGTTTATCAATTGAAGAGCTTTATGATCGTATGGTGGAGCTTGCAAAAAAGGCGGAACATGCGGTTAATCCGGAATTTCTTGAAAAGAAAGATGAGAGGAATGTATTAGATGAAGAAATTTAATTTTAAGCTTCAGGGCCTTCAAAGGTTTCGAGCCTTTAAGGAGGATAAGATAAAAATTGAGCTTGGTGAAATAGTGAGCAGGATGAATAATCTGAAAGGGGATAATGCGAGGCTTGATAAGGATATTGGTGAAGCTTTTGAGAATCAAAATAAACTGGTGTCGGAAATGGTGGGAGGGTCGATACTTCATTTCTTTCAGTATTATATCAATGGCAAGAGGGAGACAATTCGCGAGAATAAGGAGAAGCTGAAGCAGTTGAGAGTGGAGTATGAAGAAAAAACAGTGGAATTGAGTCAGGCCATGGGGGAAGTGAAGGTAATTGATAGTATCAGGAAGAGAAACTACGCTGAATATAAAAAATATTATAACAAAACAATGCAAAATGATATTGAGGATATACTTAGAATGAGAAAGGAAAACCGGGGAGAATGACGATGAGAGTATTAGTGATAATGGTGCTCATGATTATATCTCTTCCACTGTATTCGGAAAAAGCAGAAGAAAATACGAAGACTGCTAAAACACTGCCGAAACGTGAATATACCAATGAGGAATTTGAGAAAGCGGTTACGAAGGAATTGGAAAAGAGGTTGAAAAGGTTGGGCCATGGCAAGGTTGTTGAGTTTTCAAAAGAGCTTGTTCAAAAGCAACAGGAGTTGGATCTTAAAAAAATAAAGACTGAGAAAGAGGATGAACAACTCAAGCTTAGTATGAAAAATTTTGAGAAAAAAGTGAAGGAATTTCGTCAAAAGCAGGAAAAGCTTCTTGTTTGCATGGATGAAATACATAAAAAGGAGAGTAAAAGAGTTGAGCATATGGTTGATACTGTTTCCAATATGAGGCCACAGAATGCAGCGGATGTGCTTTCAGTTCAGGATCCAGGCATTTCCGTGAAAATTCTTTCTGAGTTACCGGCAACCAAGGTTGCGAAAATATTTAATTTGATGGATAAGGAAATTTCTGCCCGGCTTCAAAAACAGTACTTAACTATGAAAAGATGATAACACGTTAGGTTAAAACAGGTAGAATAAATTTATGCATATTGCGCCGTTAAAAATCAACATTGATCAGATGCCACAAGAGGTGGCTCCGCACGCCGGGCAGGTCGGAACGGATGTATTTCTGGAAATGCTTCAGTCGCAGAGTGCTTCATCTGGAAAATCGCAGGAAATGATCAAGGCGCAAAAGATTCTTGCTGAAAATGGACTTCTTGGGCAAACCACCCCGAAATCAGCAGAAAAGCCAATTACGGAATTAACTGCGGAACAGGTAAAAGGTCATAACGACGGGTTGGTACAAATTTTAGAACAAGTCCACGATGGAAAAGATGGCCACAAAAATCCGGAAGTAAAAAAATCCAATGGCCATGACATTTTACAATTACTGTCTTCAAAAAAATCACCACAGAAAATTGTCGCAACCAATGAGCATCAAAAAGTCGATAATAACGAGGTTGTTCACGAGATGATGTGGAAGAAAAAGAATCAGGTTCTTCCCAAGGGAAATCAGGTTAGTCATTCTTTTAATAGAATACAGGAAGAGACTGCTAAGAATGCAGGTTTTAATCCTGTTAGAAAAAATATCGAAAAGAATCCACCTGTTTTTTCAAATAAGAGAAAACCATTCTTTTTAGGAAATGGAAAAGTGTCTATAGCAAAAAATTATTCCGATAATAAGCCTGCAGATAATCTGATCAGAATAAATTTCAACAAGGACGAATCTAAAAAACAGCAGTCTTTGGAAAAAAATCTTTTTGAAACCAGACCGATTCAAAGTAATGAGAATTTTAAAACAGATGAGATGCCTTTTTTGGTAAGAGGCGGGCATCTTGAAAACGGACCAGTTGTCGTGCAAAAAAGTGATGCTTCACAACAGGTTCTTAACCTTGAAAATCTAAACACTGTTAATACCGAGAAGATTATTGAGCAGATTTCAAGTTATATTTCTGAAAATTCAATTAAGAACAAGGACTCCCTGGATCTTGTTGTCAAGCACAGGGAACTTGGACAATTCGAATTGAATATCAGCAAACTAAGGAATATGGATAATCTGAATATTGAAATTCGAACCATTACTGATAAAGGGCATGATTTCTTTGTCAAAAATGAACATAATTTAATCAAAACCCTGCAGAATTCAGGATTAAGAGTAGGGGATTTTAAGATTACAACATCAAATGAATTTTTTAATATGAATCAGGATAACAATTCTTCATCGAAGGAATATTCATCATCCAGCAGATCTTCGCAGAATTTTTATGGAAGTGATGATCATCAGGGGAATGATGATTCCCGTAGAAGAAAGATGCTCTGGGAAATGTTTAAAGAGAGGTATCAAGCTTAATGCCAAGTTTAGGAAAACCTAACGAACTGAATAAGAAATTTTCCCAAATTTCGATCAAAAACAAGATTGATGTAACTTCTAATAGCAAGGCGAATGAATTGAACAGGCTTGCTGGAAATTCCGACACAGCAGGCGGACGATTTGTTGATGGAAAGAAACATAATAAATTAGGGAAGAATGATTTTTTTAAAATCATGACGCACCAACTTTCATTGCAAGATCCGTCAAGTCCAATGGATCAGAAGCAATTTGCCGCAGAGCTTGCCCAGTTCTCAGCTCTTGAACAGATGACGAATATGAATAAAAAACTGGAGCAGATGGTTGATGGCAAACCGGATGAAATAAAAATTAACGCAGCAAATGTTCTAGGGAAACTTGCTGTTACCAATGGAACTACTGTTAATTATAAAGGTAATGATGTAGAGATACCTTTCTACCTTCCAAAAGATGCTTCAAACTGTATGGTTAGAATCTTTGACAGTAAAGGGCAGATTGTAAGGCAATTGCAGCATGAAAATGTTCCCAAGGGTGATCACACCATGATTTGGGATGGTAAGGCTAATAACGGATATAAAACCGCCAATGATATATATACAGTTGAGATTCTTGGATGGGATAAAACACTGGCAAAATTTTCAGGTGAAACAAAAGTTGTGGGAAAGGTGACATCCGTAAATTTCCGTGATGGCGAAACAATACTTGAGATAGATGGTAAGAAGAGGATATTTTTGCGCGATGTTGAATCTTTCAAGGTTTTGGAGCAAAATAATAAACAGAATGCAAATGCTTTAGCCAAGAAGATGAATCAGCAAGAAGCAGTGCAGGCATACAATAGTATGGGGAAAAATCAATAGGGAAAAAAATGGCTGAGGGAAAAGTTAACAACTATCTTGTTCCGAATGTTTCAAAGCTGAAGGGACACAAGAATGTTGATCTTAGAAATCGGCTGGATAAGAATGTTTCCCCTGGTGAATTTAATGATCTTCTAAAAAAGCAACTTGGCGAAGATATTGGTGTTCATCAAAAACAAGAAGGCATCAGTCTTTCAACACATGCTGCAAAAAGAATGCGTGAAAGAAATCTTGAAATGGATGCTTCGGAATATCATAAATTGAAAGACGCTATTGGCAAATTGAAAAGCAAAGGTGGACGTGATTCGCTGGTAGTGACTGACAAGGCTGCCTACATTGTTGATGTTGGTAGTAATAAAATTGTAACGGCCATTGAAAGGGGAAAGATGGCGGAAAATGTTTTTACGAAAATAGATTCAACACTGTTTGTTGATTAATTAGAAGTTGGGAAAAGGCCGGTCCTTTCTGGAGGCCCTATTCAAACCTGTAGTTGTTTGAAAACCCGACTCGAATAAATTGTCTAGGAGGGACTAATGGGTATTCTTCAATCATTCCAAATCGGTGTGTCTGGTCTCGCTGCAACAGGAAACGGTCTGACAGTCATTGGTGACAATATTTCCAATGCCGGAACGACGGGTTTTAAACGTTCACGGGCCGAATTTCAGGACGTTCTTTCGACTTCTCTTAAAGGTGTGGATGGAGGTGACCAGTTTGGTCATGGTACAAAATTGGGCCATATAAAACCTGTATTCACGCAAGGTAGTATTACCAGAACTGAGAATGCAACAGATCTTGCCCTTAATGGTGATGGTTGGTTTGCTCTGGATGCTCCTTTTGGCCGTGGTTACACAAGAGATGGTTCTTTCCATTTTGACAAGGAAGGATATCTGATTAACGGTGATGGCTACAAAATTTTGGGCTATAAGGCGAATGAGGATGGTAAGGTCTCAAATAGATTGGAGTCGATCAGGTTGGGTAATACAACGGTTCCTGCACAGGGCACCAAGAATGTGGAATTTTCCCTGAATATTGATTCGCGTGCCAAAATACATGAATTCAATGTTGAAGATCCGGATAATACCTCCTCTTTCAACACAGGTGTAACCGTTTACGACAATGTTGGTTCTGCCAGATTGGTAACGCTTTATTTCAATAAAAGTGCCGATAATACCTGGAACTATCATGCTCTTGTTGACGGTAAGGATGCGCAGGGAGGAGAGGAAGGCAAATTTGTTGAAATGGCGACAGGTACAGTTTCCTTTAACGACAAGGGTGTTCTACAACAGGAAACAGAGGGAAACAATTCTTTTAACTTCAACCAGGGAGCTTCTCCAGGCCAGAAGATCAACTTTAACTTTGGTAAATCCATTACGGAGGGTGGAACGGGAATTGATGCTTCAACCCAGTATGGTTCTGAGTCATCGGTTGCACGTCACACACAGGACGGTATGAGTGCTGCAACTTTGGCATCACTGTCTTTCAATGACGATGGTATTTTGACGGCAGTTTATAATAACGGATTTTCAAGAAATGTCAGCCAGGTTGCCGTGGCCAAGTTTGAGAATAACGAAGGTCTGTTTAAAATGGGTAAAAACCTCACTAAAGAAACCAGACGTTCAGGACAGGCCGTGATTGGCAAGCCAAATGAAAGTGGACGTGGAGAGGTTATTTCCAAGTCATTGGAGCTTTCCAATGTCGATCTTGCCCAGGAGTTTGTGGATTTGATTACGACCCAGAGGAATTTTCAGGCAAGTGCGAAAACACTAATGACTGCCGACCAAATGCTACAGGAAGTAATCAATATTAAGAGAAATTGATATTAGCTATAGATGAATAAAAAAAGCCTCGCAATAATTGCGGGGCCTTTTTTATTCTATTATTTAAGACGGGCTCGATTATTTTAATTCAATATATTTGTAATTACCGTTTGGAAAAATACTGTTTGGTTCCACGGATAGTTCTACATGATAGTTACCGCGATTTTTTGTTGAAATCATAAATTCGTAGTTTCCAGACTCAAGAACTTTAAAAAATTCTCCCTTGTTAAAGGAAAATCTACCAATATCCTCTTTCTCGTTCTTTTTAAGTCCGGCATCAATTTTGAAAATTTTAACATTGCCGGAGACAGGTTCACTTAGTTTAAGTCCGGCACCATGGTGAACTCTCCTTATATACTTTAGTAGCGATTCACGGTGATCTTCATAAAATTTCTCAACAGCACTGTAGGACGGCCATTTGATCCCATGCATTTCAATTGTCGTTTGAAGATCTCCATGCCAGTAAAAACTCCAGTCCTGCATGCCTCCGTTGATTGTGTACCAATCGTAGCCGTTAACTATGCCTCCTGGAAACCGACTGGAATTCACCATCTCGTCAACAAGATTTGCGTACTCACTTGATATTTCAGTAATTAATTCGTGAAGCGGAGGTCTTGCTGAAGTCGTGTCCCACGGGTAGTTCACAACAACGGCACCACCATGAAAGTTAGCCGAAAGTGCAAAACGTCTTTCCTTTTGAAAATTCATCACGGCCTGGGTTTCAATGGCTCTGCCTTGAACTGTATTTTCGTTGTCATTGGTGGTGAAATCCGGGAAGTCTCTGTTGAGATCAATCCATTTTGCATTACCCCTTCTCCTTCTTGCTGCGCCATCAGGATTCATTGAAGGCATTATCCAAATTTCAGTGTTATCAATCAATTCGCCGACCTGGGTGTTTGTTGCGTAGCTTTCTCCCAACCATTCAATAAACTTAACCAATACATCGCGGTTGGTAATTTCGTCACCGTGCATATTTCCGATATATTTAAATTCAGGTTCCACTTCATCAATTTCAGGATTATCTGAGATTTTTACAAAAACAAGATCACGTCCATTGACCGACTTGCCAATTTTAACGATTTTCATAATGTGTGAATATTTGTTTACGATCCTTTGAAGTTCCTCATTTATTTTTTCCGGAGAAGGATAACCAGATTTGATATTTTTTTCATTTCCCTGTTCCAGCTTTGTGTAATTGACCTTTATTTGATCAAGCCATTGTCCCAGACCATCAGGCCCGTAGACTTCGTAACCATCGCTGCTAACCAGGTCAATAGTAAGGTCCGGATTTGCGTAAAACATTTTAAGATATTGCTTGTTTGCGTCATGAATGAAGTGTCCTTCCTTGACAATTGCCCGTGCAAAAAGACTGGATGATACAACAATTGCAATCGCAATAATTAACAGTCTGATTTTTTTCATAAATCCTTCCTGGTTGGTTTTATGCGTTAAATACATTCGTACAATTGTCTTATTTTTGAGTTGTAATTGTCAAAAAAGACACGAAGCGCAGGAAGCAGAATAATTCTAACATTTGATTACAGACTAACTCTGCTTTTGTTATTATGCTTTTGTATGGCAAAAAAAACTGTTTATTGGCATGAATGTGATAATGGAAAAATCAAGTGCGATTTGTGTCCGCGAGGATGTCTGTTGGACGAAGGTCAGCGTGGATTCTGTTTCGTCAGGGGAAGACAAAATAATGAAATTGTTCTTCATGCTTACGGTAAAACAAGCGGTATTGCCGTCGACCCAATCGAAAAAAAGCCACTAAACCACTTTTACCCAAACTCGAAAGTTCTTTCTTTTGGAACGGCGGGGTGTAATCTTGGATGCAAGTTCTGTCAAAATTGGGATATCTCGAAATCAAGAGAAACCGAAATACTTTCAAGAAAAGTTTCTCCTGATGAAATGGTCAAACTTGCAGTTTTAAATAAATGTAAAAGTATCGCATTCACTTATAATGATCCGGTCATTTTTCTTGAATATGCTGCGGATATTGCCAATCTTGCCCGTTTGCAGGGGATTCAAACTGTGGCCGTTACTGCGGGTTATATTAATCCGGAACCAAGAAAGGAATTTTTCTCCTTTATTGACGCTGCCAACGTTGATTTAAAGAGTTTCAATCCGGATTTTTATTCAAAATTTTGTAGTGCCGAACTTGCTCCGATTCTGGAAACCCTGGAGTACATAAAAAAAGAAACAAATGTCTGGCTTGAAATTACAACATTATTAATTCCCGGTGAAAATGATTCTTCTGAAGAAATTGATCAAATGACCAGATGGATCGCACAAACGCTTGGGCCTTCCGTTCCTGTTCATTTTTCCGCATTTCACCCTGCGTGGAAGGTGACGAACAAGGAACGTACGCCTGTTTCCACTTTGAAACGTTCCCGCGAAATTGCGATAAAAAATGGTCTGTATTACGTGTTTACCGGTAATGTTCATGATCCCGAGGGAGCGAGTACCTATTGTCACAACTGCAAAAAACCTATTATTAAAAGAGACTGGTATGAACTTCTCGAATTCAATCTTGAAAAAGATGGAAAATGCAAATTTTGCGGAACTCAATGTTACGGGCGGTTTTAACATTCAACCTAGTAAAAATGTGCAAAGTACAGGGCAAGAAGGGAAAACAAGCTTACGAGTATAAGAGAAACATTGATGCTTGAAAATTTTCCAGTTGCCGATTTGATAATTGTATATGAAAGAATTCCCCAGATAATTCCATTTGTTATTGAATAAGTCAGAGGTATCAAAATTATTGCCAGAAAACATGGAATGGCATCATCAAATTGTTTCCATCGAATTTTGGTAATTGGTCCCATCATAAAAACACCGACCAACACAAGTACGGGTGCAGTCGCAAGGGGGGGAATCATCGAAAGTATCGGGGAAAAGAAAAGAAGTGGTAGAAATAAAATTCCGGCCACAACCGAAACCATGCCGGTTCTTCCACCCATCTCAACTCCTGCGGCGGATTCAATATAACTTGTTCCGGCAGAAGATCCGAACAGGCCGGATATCAAAGTGGAGATGGCATCAACAGTCAGTGATTTCTTCAGATTTCTTGGGTTTCCATCCTTGTCAAGAAGATTACCTGCCTCCGCAACACCCATAAATGTGGAGAGACTGTCAAACATATCTGTAAATAGAAATGAAAAGATGACAGGTATGTAGGCAAATTTTAAACTCTCAATAATTTTTAATTTGAAAAACAGACTAAACTCGGGCATGGATACAAGTCCTTTCCATCTGACAAGTTCAGGTAATTCCACTCCCCACCATCTTCCGATTGGCCATGCTAAAAGTGTTGTAAGCAAAATACCAAAAATTAGATTTCCAGGAATTCTTTTGACTACCAGAAAGGAGGTGGCTAATAATCCGATAATAAACGTAATGGCCGTTGAATTAAGATGGCCTTGTCCGATGACTGTGGATGGATTTGAAACAATAAAACCGGCATTAATAAGACCTATTACGGCGATAAAAAGTCCTATACCGCATGAGATGGCATAACGAAGCTGTTTCGGAATTGCCTCAACTATTTTTGATCGTATATTGGTTACTGAAAGTAAAACAAAAACAACGCCGGACCAGAATACTGTTCCGAGGGCGATTTCAGGTGATACATTCATTCCCTTTACGACGCTGAATGTGAAATATGCATTAAGTCCCATTCCAGGTGCCACGACAATGGGATTTTTTGCAAAAATACCCATTAATATGCTGGAAAAAAAAGTAATCATTACAGTTGCTGTAACGACTCCATCAAAGGAAAGCCCGGATTGCCCTAAAATTATCGGGTTAACCACCACGATATAGATTATTGCCAGAAATACAGTAATCCCGGCTAAAATTTCCTGTTTTAAATTGGTTCTATTTTTTTCAAATTCAAAATATTTCGCAATCATGAAATACCCCCTTTTGTACCGATTTCCATGATTTCAGATATATGCTGTTTTGTGCAGAATATCATGATGTCAAAGATCAGTCTTATTTTGCAAGAAATTACTTTCATAATCCAATAAAATTAATTAATAATGATGTTACGTCACCCATATGTCAGGAGGTTGGAGTCATGGGCAACAGTTTAAAGGATGCTTTAAAGAAAGCGGGGTTCAAGGCAAGTCGTCAGGAAAATGAACGGCCAATGATAAAACGCAAGAAAAAGACGAAAGTGGTTAAGCATCAGGAGGAAAGAAATTTCTGTGAGGTTTGTAAAAACGTATGTCCGGATGTCGAGCTTTATAAGCATAGAAATCCAACGGTGGATGCCCAATGGATATGTGCCCGCTGTGCAGATATTCATCAGATTCCTGATAGTACCAGAAAATCCAGTCAAAGTGATTTTGCCAAAAAAGGCATGTTCAGGCGGGAATTTATCTAATCGTTAAAAAAAGCAATATGGAAAAAATATGAAAAAAATATCCGGCATTTTGCTGATAACAATGGTTATCAGCGCATTTCCTTCTGACGCATTTGCCTGGGGAAAGACAGGACATCGTATAATTGGAAAAATTGCCGATACCTATCTGACGAAAAAAAGCAAAATAAAACTTCGAAAACTGCTTGGTAGAAATGCTCTTGTTAAAGTCTGCAACTGGATGGATGAAATAAAGAGCGACCCAAAACTTCAGTCTCCATCATACAGGTGGCACTACGTTAATGTACCCGATGGGAAAACCTACGAAAGACTTGATCCTGAAAAAACTTATGAAGTTACAGAAAAACAATTTCCAGAACTCACATACGCGGAAATTGAAAGAAAAAAAGGCAAGGAATTTGAAAAAATGGAAGGGGCCATAAAGGGTGATATCTATTGGGCTATTGAACATTTCATAAAAAGGCTAAAAAATAAAAATGAATCAAATAAGAAAAGGGCGGAGGCAATTAAATTTTTGGCTCATCTTGTTGGTGATATTCATCAGCCACTTCATTGCGGATATAAAAAAGATCGCGGTGGTAATGACGTAAAAGTGGAGTGGTTTGGTGTGAGCACCAATTTACATGCTGTCTGGGATAGTTATTTGATTGAGATGCAAAAACTTAGCTATACAGAATATGCAGATTTTCTCCTTGGTGATGTGAAGAAGGGTGATGTCAGAAAGTGGCGAAAAAGTGGCCCGATGGATTGGCTGAATGAATGTTTGGAGCTTCGCCGTTCGGTTTATGCCCTGGTTGAAAAAAAGCGTTACAAAAGAAAATACAAGGAATATAAATACCATTACGATTTTTCTCCATTACTCGACAAAAGATTATTACAGGCCGGAATCCGTATGGCCCATCTTTTGAATACATCCTTGTAACATTTGCTATATCTTTTTTATCGGTTATTGGATACTGACCAGAGAAATCTCGTCCATCACCATATTGCTGCTGAAATTTGGTATAATAAGGCCATGAAGATGATGTTTATTCGCGGTCTCCTTAAAGATGTAAAAGGTGGCACAAACCTCATGGAATTGATGGTTGCGGGACTTCTTGCAACAATCTCCTATTATTCATTTACTCAAATGTTTCAAAAAGATCATGAGAATGTTGTAAAGCTGGAGGCAAAATGGCGTGCCCAACTTGTTGCAGAAAGTGTAACCAATCTGGTGGCCTCCATGACAGCGACTGCGCTTTATACCCAGCTTAATAGCGCAGACAATAAAATTGGAGATGGTATTATACATTATTCCGAGTCAAGTCCGGCCTCCATTAATGATCAAGACTGGCTGTTATCGTGGGAAAATTCCGGGCCCAGAATTAAAAAAGTTTTCTTCAAAATTGATATTTATGATAGGGACGAGACAAAATCCCCTATGTGCGAATCCAGCATTGATAATTTGAAGCGATGTCATAAGGAAATTGAGACAACGGTCTTATATGATTATAAGAAAAATACAAAAATACATGAAGTGAAGTGGCGAAAATGGGTTGTTGGCGAAGAATTTCCGGATTTATAGATGGTAAATCCGGTTTAACAGAACGTGGTTCAACATTGCTCGAAATGGTTCTTGCCATCGGGCTTGGGGGGATTCTTGTCTTCGGTTTTTTTACAATTACCAAAAATAAAAATGCGCTGACAAAGAAATCCCAGAGTGATTATGCTCATCTTATCAATGCGATGACCCCGATAAACGCTTTTAAACGGGATGTTTCAATGGCCTTTAAAATCAGGGAAATCACGGCCACAAGTACCCATCCCCTCTATCTTGAATTAAAAATAAACAAGTTCAGGAGCACAAAGGTTGAGGAAATGACTGTTGAATATTCAAACAGCGACTGCAAGGAGGGAACAAGGACTGTTCCGTGTGTAATTCGTACCGTAAAGACAGATTCCAACCCTTCTGGAAGAACAATGTCCTATAGGGGAATCTCAAAAATCGTCTGGTGCAAAGGCGGAGTGGTGCCGATAGGAAATTGTTATTCAATGGGGGCGAATGTTCCTGAATCCGGCATTTCTCCAGTACCGCAACTTTCTTCTAAAAGGTTTATGGCGGAATTTGAGACAAGAACGACAACTATGACTTTTTCTACAGACATGAATAATCTTTTTGAAGAGGATGAATCAAGGAACGATATTATTCTTTTGGATTAGTTGATATAAAAAAGCCCGTCTTAAAGACGGGCCCTTTTTTGCGTAAATTTAATTTTAAGGAAAAATTACATAACGTCTTTGAAAGCTTTTCCAGGACGAAATTTAGGAAGTGTTTTTGCCTTAATTTTAATCTTTTCGCCAGTTGCAGGATTTACACCAAGTCTGGCTTTTCTTCTGACTCTTGAAAAAGTTCCAAAACCAACAAGAGAAACGTCGTCACCTTTTTTAACAGCTTTCTTAACTGTTTCAAGCAATGTTGATACAAAATAGTCTGCATCTTTTTTTGTGATGTGATTTAGGTGCTTGTCTTTGATGATAGCTTCAATAAGTTCTTTTCTGTTCATGTGATCTCCTTCAGTCATTAACGTTTATTACATACGAAAAGTTTATTCGCAGACGTTTTTAAAAGTCAATGATAGATTGAAAAAAAATGTCCCAACTTCCGAAAAAGGCAATAAATGGGGGATTGGGAGTTCGAGAATCTGTTAAATACCATGGTTATTGGTTTTTCACTTGACAACATTAAAGATAGTCTCGAAAATGTTGGCCGTTGTATTTGGTCCGTGATCAATCTTCATCAATAGGAATATTTTTTTCATTATCCCAGTAGGGTGAAATTTCCCTGAGTTTTGAAATAACCGGAGGTAAAAATTTCTTGAGTTGTTCAAGATCTTTTGAAGTATTAAACCTTCCAAATGATACTCTTATGGAACCATGTGCGTAAGTAAAAGGTACGTTCATTGCCTGTAATACGTGTGATGGTGCCAATGAACCGGAAGAACAGGCCGATCCTGTGGAACAGCAAATTCCGTGCTCATTTAATGCATATAAAATACTTTCTCCCTCGACACCATAAAAACTTATATCGGATGTATTGCATATTCTTGGTGCATTTTTTCCGTTTATTTTTATTTCAGGAATATTTTTTTGTACAAATATCTCAAGTTCATCCCTCAAAGACTTCAGCCTTTCCTTCTCTTCTTCAGGTTCTTCCATGCTAAGCAGACATGCCTTGGAAAGTGCCACTATAAAGGAGATATTTTCAGTACCGGCCCTCATTCCAAATTCCTGGTGTCCTCCAATTATTATCGGTCTTATCGGTGTCCCTTTTCTCAAAAACAATGCACCAACTCCCTTGGGTGCATAGATTTTATGTCCTGAAAAACTCAAAAGGTCCACAAAGGTGAGTTGTTCCTTTAGATTAATATCAATTTTTCCAACAGCCTGGGTTGCATCGGTGTGGAAAACAATTTTTGGATCGGTCAGTTTTACGATACGGGATAATTTCTCTATTGGAAAAACAACTCCAGTCTCGTTGTTGGCATACATGATTGAAACAAGTGCAGTATCTTCCCTTATCGCATTAATCAGGTCCTTGATATTCAAATTTCCGTCTTCATCAACATGAAGGTAGGTAACATCATACCCTCTTTTTTCAAGATCCTTGCATAATTCAAAGACAGCGGGATGTTCCACTGTAGTGGTAATAATGTGTTTGCGATTTCCACTTACGCCGAGAACACCGTTAATTGCAAAACTGTTACTTTCAGTTGCCGATCCTGTGAAGACAAGCTCTGTATCATGTTCTATGCCAAGAAATTTCATTATATTGAGACGGGCACTATCTATGGCATGTCTTGTAAGCAATGCCTGGTTATAGGCTGAACTTGGGTTGTAGTAGAATTCTTCAAGATATGGGATTATGGTTTTTACAACATCGGGGTCCACTTTTGTTGTTGCGTTGTTATCAAGATAGATGACCATTTATACTCCAGGGCCCTTAGACATCTATTACAATAATATTTTCATCAATATTTGTTCGCAGATGTTCTTCGAGCTTGTTCTTTTGATCTTTCGTTACAACACAATAAACCTTGTTACCCTTGATTTCAACGAGATCTATTTTATTGAATTCGGAGGAGATACTATTTTTAAATACGTGTTCGATTTTTTCCCTTAACTCATCAAAATTTTTTCCGGATACAGGAGTTGCATTGTTATTTTGCGAATTTACTCCCCAGACTTCCTGTAAAATGGCGTTGAGTCCGTTGGGGCGATTGACACATAATCCGCATCCACCTCCGGCCTTGATGGCGTTGGTGATGTCTTCAGCATTTTTAAGATCAAGTTCCACAATTTTGCGTTTGATATAATTATGTGTCAGATCATAACAATCACAGACAATTTTGCCCTCATCATCATGAAGCGTTTCCTCCAGATCTCCACAAAGCTGTTGGAGATTGACACCCCTTTTGATGGCCCAATCGGCTACGGCAATTTTTAGAACTTCAGTTCCCATTACGGAACAGTGAATTTTTTGCGAAGGCATTCCTCCCAGAAAATCAACAATATCCTGGTTGGTAAGTTGGAGTGCCTTGGCAGGGGTCATTTGTTTTTCCTCTATCATATGGCAGAGGGCCTCTGATGAAGCAATGGCCGAGGTGCAGCCGAATGTCTTGTATTTGGTTTGAATGATGCGGTCATTTAACGGATTCTTGTCATCCTTTTTCACTTTAAAATAAAAAACCATCGTGTCACCACACGTAATGGAGCCGTGTCGTCCCATACCGTCGGCATCCTTGATTTCACCGAAATGGGAATCTTTTTCATTGGTGATTGCATTCATGAAAAGATCCTTTATTTTTTCGCTATACTCCCATGCCATGTGCGAATCCCTCCTCAAGGTACAGTAAAAAAATTTAACTCTAATTCTATCCTAATAGCACAGATGAACCCAAGGGGAAATAGCTTATCCTCTCATTTAATATTCAGTAAAGTACTTGAAATTCAAGACTTTTCAGCTAGAAATTCGATCCATGTGACTAAAAAAACACCATCCACCATCTTAAAATGAATATCGAAATCGTCAAAACCAAAAGCAAAATCCTCTTTGGGCCTGTCCTTGGGATTCATTCGGTAATAAGGCGGACGTGGATCAAGGCATAAAATGGCCTCAATCTGATCTTTCAACATTTCCCTTTTTTCTTTTTTCAGAAAGTCCAAGGCCTGCTGTGAGAATGTTACCGGGAATTTAGAATCTGTCGGAGCATTGTCAAGCCATCCATGCCGCGCATTTTTCTTGATATCGTTATCCGGAATGTATGGTTTTATATCCAGAATAGGGGTTCCATCCATCATGTCCGGGGAATTTACATGTAGATAAACCTTTCCATTTTTCTCTTCGATGGAATCCAACTCTAAAATAGACATGCCAATGAGATTTGGCCGAAAAGGTGATCTACTTGCAAAAACACCCTTTTTTTTGTTTCCACCAAGTCGCGGTGGTCTTACGGTGGGCATCCAATTCTTATTCAAGTTTTTATGAAATACAAAAAGTATCCATATATGGGAAAATCCCTCAAGTCCTGCAGTAATTCCAGGACTTGAAAATTCCCTTTCAAGTTCAATGGTTCCTTTCACGTTTGGAACCAATCCGGCCTGTCTTGGAATACAAAATTTTTCGCGATACGGGGTTTTAATCTTTCCAATGGATTTAAAGGTAAATTCAGTCATTATTGGGCATCTTCAATCATGGCATCAATCAATCGTCTAATCTGATTTGGACTTTGAAATGTATCGGAAATGTTTCGTCCGTTCAGGAAAATTGTTGGAGTTCCTGGTAGTTTCAATCGATTGGATTCATCAATATCCTCAAGTATACGGGCCGGAGCAATTTCTTTCAGACAGTAGTTGAATCGCGTTTTGTTGAATTTGAACAGCTTTACTGATGATTTCAAAAAATTGGAATTAATTGATCGCTGGTTTTTAAAAAGATGGTCATGATATTCCCAGAATTTTTTTTGTTCGGCGGCACAAATGGAATACATGGATGCCATGCAGGCGAATTCGTGGAATTTTTTCTGAACTTTTGTATTACAATGATGATCAAGTGGATAATGTATGAAGTATAATTTTACAATGCCTTCATACTCTTTTACCAATTCCAGCATTGATTGGGCCTTCTCGGAGCAGTAGGGGCATTGAAAGTCACTGAATTCCACGAAAATCAGAGGTGCATCCTCGCTTCCTTTAAAAGGTGCATTTTCAAGATTAATATCGTGATTTTTCATTTTTTCAAATGTATTTAAAAGTATCTGTCGGTTGGAGTGTTCATTTTTTTGCTTATCCACCATGTTATTTTGCGCTGACATGGCAGAAAAATGTTCCTGCGTATAAAAATCAAAAATAGTGGCAACAATAATTGACAGCAAAAAATTTACTACAAACAGGATAGTGTCCCAAGGTTTCCCTCTGAAAGTTATCAGTGGGAAAAAAAAAGCACCAAATTCCCTGAAAATATTTTTGAGTGTGGAAGCGATGGCCTTTTTGCAAAAAATCAACATTAGGATAATTGCAACGTATAGGAGAGAGCACATAATGCAAATGGCATTGATGACAAGGATTGAAACTGCTAACTCATATAAGGAAAACAGTGCCATTAAAATCATTACAGGGTAACTGAAAACAAGATATTTTCTTGCATCCACTGATTTTCCAAAAAGGCAAAAAGCAAAAAGAAATGATAGAAAAAAATAAGCAAAAACCCCGATACTTGCCGACGCAACTCCGAAAAATTCCCCATAGCCGCTTTTGGTAACTATATCACAATCTATTACTTCATTAATTTTACAAAAGCTTGGTTGTTCAATGGAGAGAATGTTTATTTTGTGATGATGATAAACAAGATAAACTGCATCAATCAGTGCAAGAAATGTAACTATAAAAAGAAGAATGGACCATTTTCGCTTCAGCAATTTTTTCCCCTGAAAACCTAGCGTAACGTCAGATGATCCACATCGGTTTATCCTCAAAATTTTTGTAAATGGGGCGGTATCGTTCCACATCATAAAACTTCGATACATCAACAAGCTTTTTGTAGCTGACTACTACATCCAAAGGAACAACCTCGTAACGGCCCTTTCTGAGACAAACCATCACTCCGCTTTTGTTTTCAATAATCATGTTCATGGCCAGATTGGCATATGCCATGGAGATCATTGAGTCAAGCGCGTCAGGGTCTCCCGACCTAACAAGATAACCGAGTCTTTGGTTAATAACATGTACCGATTCACCATTGTTAAATTGTGGAGAAATTTTCTTAAGTTGAGACGAAACACTTTCTCCAATACCTCCAAGTTTTTTGTGTCCGAAACCGTCCACTTCATTTCCCTGGAAAATCATTTCACTGTCTTCAAACATGGCACCTTCTGAAACAAATACAACTGAATAATCACTTGGATTGTTTTTTTTGTCAGAAACCAAAAGGTCTGTAAGTCTTTCAATATCAAATTTGTACTCAGGAATAACGCATCTGTCTGCGGCCCCTGCCAGGCATGGGATCAAAGCGGAAAAACCGGCATAACGGCCAAATACTTCAATCACCAAAAATCGCTCATGTGATCCTGCACAAGTACGTAGTTGATTAGTATAATGGACGGTTCTTGTAACGCATGTACTAAAGCCGAGGCAATAGTCAGTTCCTGGAACATCGTTATCCATTGTTTTAGGCATGGCTACACACTTAAAATTCATCTTGTGTAAATGAGCCGCATAACTCAAGGTATCGTCACCTCCAATTGGAAGAAGGCAATCAATATTCAAGTATTCGAGATTTTTAAGAACCTCGTCCGTAAGATCATTGTCATCATTGTCGTATTTATGTTTTAAATGTGCAGGGACATTCTTTTTTGAGACATGCAAAGGATTGGTTCTCGATGAATGAAGAAACGTACCTCCTTTTCTTCCTATTGGATGTACAGTTTTTATGTCAAGTGCTTCGGCGTAACGTTGTTCGTTAGCAGGGGCGTCGCGGTCGATATTGATAAGGCCTTTCCATCCATTTTTAATTCCAATAACACTATAGCCTTCTTTTACCGCACGAATGGTGACCGCTCTAATTGCTGGATTAAGTCCTGGAACATCTCCTCCACCTGTCAAAATTCCTATTGTACCCTTTGAACCCATTTTAATCTCCTTTCCTGCTGTAGCAATAAATGTACAAATACTATAATAAATGAAAGGACTACAGACACAATAGCTGGCAACGTTTTTAATCATTTTCTGACTTAAAAATAACAAAAGATTGACAGGGAAACTCGGGTAAATGTTTCTTTGCATAACGCAAAATCACTTGAAAAGTGCTTTCAATCGAGTTAGTCATTAACATGTTAGTTTTTTAAAAGAAATCTTTCACCCCACGGAGGCACTCATGACTATCAGAATAGGCATCAACGGTTTTGGACGTATTGGACGTACAGTATTTCGAATTCTTCAGGAATATAACGATATTGAGGTTGTTGCCATCAACGATCTTGTAGATCCTAAAACGCTTGCCCATCTTTTGAAATATGATTCCATAATGGGACGCTTTAAGGGTACAGTTGAAACTTCCGACAACGCCATAATTGTTAATGGAAAGCCCATTACAATCAGCGCAGAAAAAGACCCTGCAAATATTGGTTGGGGAAACAAAAACGTGGACATAGTTCTTGAATCAACTGGTATTTTCAGGAACAGGGCCGGCATTGAAAAACATCTGGCCGGAGGTGCAAAAAAAGTTCTTCTTTCTGTTCCTTCCAAGACTCCAGAGGATGTGGATGCCACCATAGTTTTCGGTGTTAATAGTGATATTCTTAAGGGTGATCACAAACTTGTCTCGAACGCATCATGTACGACCAACTGTCTGGCCCCTGTTGCCAAGGTTTTGCATGAAAAATTTGGTATCCAAAAAGGTTTGATGACAACTATTCATTCCTATACAAATGACCAGAATGTTATAGATGCCCCCCACAGTGATCTCAGGCGTGCCAGAAGTGCCGCCACTAATATTATTCCAACAACAACCGGTGCGGCAAAGGCTGTCGGTTTGGTTATTCCTGAACTCAAGGGAAAACTAAATGGTTGCGCCATGAGAGTCCCCACTCAAACAGGATCTCTTGTTGATCTGGTTGTAACTCTTAATAAGTCTGCTACGGTCGAAGAAATTAATGCTGCCATGAAAGAGGCCGCAAACGGTAGTCTCAAGGGAGTTTTGGACTATGTTGAAGATCCAATTGTCCTTACTGACATTATTGGAGATTCTCATACATCCGTTTTTGATGCAAAAAGTACCATGGTGGTTGAAGGTACCATGGTTAAAGTTGTTTCATGGTATGACAACGAGTACGCTTACTCCTGCAAGTGCGTTGATCTTTTCAAATTAATGGGAAAAAATATTTAGACTGATTATCTTGAAATAAAAAAGGCCCCTTTCGGGGCCTTTTTTTGTTGTGTCATAATTTTATTCCGGCATACAGAGTTTTCCAAAATCCTCGCCTTTAAGGCTTGCACCACCAACCAGCGCACCATCAATATCGTTCTGTCCTAAAAGCTCTTTTACATTACTTGGTTTTACGCTGCCACCGTAAAGTATGCTTATTGCTTTGGCGTCAAGATTAATTTGCTCCAGTAATTCATTTCGAATGAATGAATGAACCTCTTGGGCCTGTTGCGGTGTGGCCGTTTTTCCGGTTCCAATTGCCCATACAGGCTCATACGCAATAATAATTCGATCATGATATTCGCTAGGAATATTCTTCAGTCCCTCAGTAACCTGTCTTTTCACTACTTCATTTGTTTTTCCGGCTTCGCGCTCTTCTAGTTTTTCTCCGACACAGAAAATGGCCCAAAGTCCGCTTTGAAGGGCAAGAAGTGTTTTGGCATTAAGGTAGTTGTCTACTTCACCATAAATATGACGTCTTTCAGAATGGCCGATAATGGAAAAATGGGCCCCAATATCTTTCAATGAAAGGGGCGAAAGTTCTCCAGTGTAAGCACCAGACTGATGATCAGCACAATTTTGTGAACCAACCAGGATGCCATTGTCTCTTCCGAGTTTAAGGCACGTTTCAATATGCATCGCCTGCGGGGCAACCCATGCATGACAGTTGTACTTACCTTTAATTTTTTTCATTGCGTTGAAAAAAGATTCAATGTCCGAAATTTTTTGATTCATTTTCCAATTACCTACGATGTAGATTTCACGCGTCATAAATATTCTCCTTCAATGTTGATAAAACACAATAATCCTATAAAAAGCATGGCCATGAAGCAATGAAATTTAATTTAAAAAAGATATACAAACCCTCATATTTTAATTCATAATTTTACGTGATTTTGTCTTGGTAATATTATCTGTTTTTGTATTGGAGTATTGGATATCCAGAAGGAGGATTAATGAATTCCATACCACTTTATTTTTGGATTGCGCCTATCGCATCAATTTTGGCGTTGATTTTTGCAATGTATTTTTTCAAATCCGTACTAAGCTTTGAGCGTGGAACGGAAAGAATGAGGGAAATCGCAGGCTACGTTCAGGAAGGCGCCTTTGCTTATCTTAAAAAGCAATACAGCGTTGTAGGTCTGGTCTTTGCCATTCTCGTCGTACTACTTACAATTTTAGCCTTTCTTGGCATCCAGAACCCATTTGTTCCGGTTGCTTTTCTAACAGGCGGTTTTTTCTCCGGTCTTTGTGGTTTTATTGGAATGAAGATTGCCACTGAAGCAAGTTCCAGAACAGCATGGGGTGCCAAGAAATCCCTAAACGAGGGACTCAAGGTTGCTTTTCGTGCCGGTGCCGTTATGGGGCTGGTTGTTGTAGGTTTTGGACTTCTCGATATCACACTTTGGTATTTTATATTGAACATTCTTTATGATGCAAATGTTTTCGGTCTTGCCCAACATCTTGCAGAGCACGTAGGTATTGCCTCTGCAAGTACTGCATTTGATACATCATGGTTGACCGATGAGGCTTTTATAAAAGGTAAAATGGTCGCAATAACAACCACCATGCTGACATTTGGAATGGGTGCTTCAACTCAAGCACTTTTTGCCAGGGTTGGTGGTGGAATTTTTACAAAAGCGGCTGATGTCGGTGCCGATCTTGTTGGTAAGGTTGAGGCAGGAATTCCGGAAGATGATCCGAGAAATCCTGCAACTATTGCTGACAACGTTGGTGATAATGTTGGTGACGTTGCTGGTATGGGTGCCGATCTTTATGAATCCTATTGCGGATGTATTCTTGCCACGGCAGCTATCGGAGCTTCTATTTCGGTTGGAAGTGAAATGCTATTTTCCTATATTATCGCTCCAATGGTGATTGCAGGTATTGGATCTGTACTTTCAATCATCGGTATTTTTCTTGTAAGAACCAAGGAGGAGGCGACTCAGAAAAACCTTCTTCGTGCGTTGGGAGTCAGCGTTTGGGTTCCATCATTTTTAATTGTAATTGCTACATTTGTCACACTTCCTTTACTGGGACTTGATTGGAAAATCGGCCTTTCTGTTGTTACAGGACTTCTGGCCGGTATAATCATCGGACAATCGACAGAACATGATACATCGGACGAATATGCTCCAACCAGGGGAATTGCCGAAGCTGGAAAAATGGGACACGCAACCACCATTATTGAAGGTATGGCTGTTGGTATGCGTTCAACCGGCATTCCGGTTATTACAATAGCAGTAGCAATTATTCTTTCCTACGCTTTTGCGGGAGGACTTTTTGACTTCTCCCAAGGACTTTACGGAATCGGATTTGCCGCTGTTGGAATGCTTTCCACTTTGGGAGTAACTCTTGCAACTGATGCTTACGGGCCAATAGCAGACAATGCCGGTGGTAATGCAGAAATGGCAAACCTTGGTAAAGAGGTCAGGGAAAGAACTGATGCACTTGATACGCTTGGAAATACTACTGCGGCAACAGGTAAAGGTTTTGCAATTGGTTCTGCGGCCCTTACGGCACTTGCACTTTTGGTTGCATATGTTGAGGAAATCAGAATTTGGATTGCCAAACTTGCAATTAAGGCAGGCGGTATTTATGAAGTAGGTGGAATTAAATTTGCTGCCAATGAAACTGCAGCCTATGCCAACAATGCCATTGATGTTTCAAGCGCAAAAATTCAGACCTTTATTCAGGCATATGATCTTACAATCATGAATCCATATCTTCTGGTAGGTATATTTATCGGTTCCATGATTGCCTTCGTTTTCTGTTCAATGACCATGAGGGCAGTTGGACGTGCGGCACAGGCGATGGTTGAAGAAGTCAGACGCCAGTTCAGGGAAATTCCTGGAATTATGGATGGAACAGGAAAACCTGAATATGCAAGCTGTGTTTCTATTTCAACAAAGGGTGCCCAACGTGAAATGATTATTCCATCACTTCTTGCAATTGCCGCTCCGATTATCATAGGACTTATTTTGGGAGTCACTGGAGTTTTTGGAATGCTGATAGGCGTTCTTACAACAGGATATTGTCTCGCAATTATGCTCAATAATTCAGGTGGTGCCTGGGATAATGCCAAGAAATTTGTTGAAAAAGGCGAGCACGGCGGTAAGGGATCTGATACCCATAAAGCATGTGTTACAGGTGATACAGTTGGTGATCCATTCAAGGATACTTCTGGACCGTCATTGAATATTCTATTAAAAGTCATGACCATGGTCTCCGTTGTTTTTTCCGGCGTTGTTGTTGCCTACGGTGGTTGGCTCCAGGCCATGCTTGAAAAGATTTTTCAATATTTTTAATAAATAAAATTGGAAATTCAGTTAAAAAAATAACAACCCTCGACAAATGTCGAGGGTTGTTTTTTATGGAGAGTATAATGAAAACGGGACTTATTTTTGTATTCATTCTTGTTTCATTTTTTACGTTTGCTCAAACAGGGAAAAAGAGTGTATCCGAAATCATAAAATTTTCCACGGCAAATTTTCGCGGACAGAAGGCCCTTTATAATGATGGCTGGCTCATCATTCCCTCCACTCAAAAAAGTCTTGAATATTGTCATGAAAGATCAATTGGTACGGCAAAAGAGGCTTGGCTTGAAGTGATGAACAAAGCCTCTGATGGTTCGAATGAATTTTACCAGTCCATCAGAAAAAAACCTGAACACTTCAAAAGAGCAGTAAAGTTTTTTCATAAATATGGAAAAAAAGGCAGGAAGTGGATCAATAAAAAAACAGATAAAATCGTGTCATTGGAATATGAATATTCAAGAAAAAATTTCAAAAAAGCGTGGGACAGCATTCTTATTGGAACCATTCATATGAATGATCTGGTTCATGATGACTGGGAAAGATTGAAGGCAATTCCAGTGTCCTATCCATCAAGGATTAAAAATGATTTTAAAAAATTAAAGGAAATGGTTTCGTTTTTAAGGTCAAAAAAGAAAAATGATATAGAAGTTTCCTGGAGTGATGCGCTTTCGAAGGCCCGTTTGGAATGGAATAGTGAATACGAAAAATCAGGAAGGAAAAAAAATACCCTGGTAGCTCTTCCTTATGTTTTATGGGGGCATGTAAAGGCCTTGTGGTACGGTTTAATCAAACCTGCCGGAGAGGAAATTGAAAAGAAGGGTACTTATACCGGAAAAAAGACAATGAAGTGGATTGGCAAGGGGGTCCTTTTCCCTGTTGCCGGTGTGGTTATTATTTCAGGAAGAACCATTTTTTCACTTGGTGGCATAATTTATTACACTACAAAGATAGGTGTAAAAATTATTGCAAAAACTGTTGAAGGAGGACTTTTGGCGTCCGTTTCAATGTTGTCCGTTGCATCCACCGCTCCAACATGGGTTGCCGGTAAAACGGCCGGTGCCATGAATCAGGTTGCACTCAGTACTTCCGGTGTTGTCGGAGGTGCTTCTTTTACAACATTGGCGGCAGCAGGTTCCAGTACACGCTATGCCGGTCAACTTCTCTACCTTTTCGGGAAAGAAACCGGAAAATTAATCTCTGGAACAACCGTCAGTGGTGTGGTCCTTGGATACAATGCCCTAACTCAATTACCCGTCCAGACTTTTTTAACGGCCGTTAATGGCACGGTCTTTTTGGTTTATGACGGGCCAAAACTTTTTCTTGCTTACGCAAATGGCGATATTGCCGGTTCAAGCGTAACGGAATTACCTGTTGGTTCTGTTGTTAACATGAAGGAGCTTGATAAAAGGGGAGTAAAAGTAAAAATACTCACTGAAGACGAAAAAGTAATCCAAAAAGTTTTAAAGAAACTTCCATATGACTTGAACGGGAGTGAAAAATGAAACGTGCATATCCACTCCTTCTTGTAATTCTAATTATCAGCATATCATGTGCAACTTCGGATGATCCTCTGAAAAATACAAAAAAACTTGTAAAAGAGGGACACTCCTCCCTTTACAACAATGGTGCTTTCAAGGTTCCTAAAACAAAAATAAAACTGATTCCGCCAGGTCCCGATACGCTAGAAATAACCTATACGCTGGTTGGTATCAAGGCAAGAGACTCCTTTCTTCTTAGTCTCAAAAATGCTGCATCTTCGTATAATCTTGTAAAGGCGGGAACCCTGAAGTCATTGAAAATTTCAAAGAAAATTCATACAAGGACAGGAAAAATTACGAATGATATTGGTCGTGAAGTTAAAGACGATGCGTGGTTTTTAATCTCAAAATCAGCTCCACTTCCAAAAAAATCACTTAAAAAATCCATCGAATACACGAGGCAGGTGAACAGGGCCATATTGGATCTGGCACGTAGAATTGATGAAAAAACAAAAAAATCGTCAAAGGAAACCAGGGAGGACATGCTTTATGATGGATATCTCGCTTCACATCATCTGGAACAATGGGGAAAAAGATCGGACAAGAATCTTAGCACTTCAGGAGACAGATTTGATAAAAAAATGCGAAAAGACGGACGTTCCTTTGATCATCACATGAAAAACAAATCCAGAGAAAAATTCAAGGAGATGTTGGAAAGTTCCAAAACAATTGATAATGGAATTTCAGATTTTGGGAAGATGGTTGACCAAGGTTCACAAAAAACAGGAAAGAAGATTTATAACAGTTTTAGTGATGCCGGTAGAAATTCAAAAGATGAAATTGATAAATTTGCCGAAAAAGTTGAAGATGGTCTATACGATGCCGCCAAAACAACCAATTTAAAAACACAAAAATTGGCATCAACACATCTTGATTTTGCCAAACGAAAATTTATCCAGGGATATGTGGTGGTTCCGGAGAATATAGGGAAAAGAGTGGATGACATAGCTTCCACTTTACCGCAATTTTCCAAAAGATTTAAAATATCCGAAGAGTTTCGCAAAAAATACTCTGGAAAGTCAGCTTATTTTTTCTCAAAAACCCTTTCATCATGGGGTGATGATTTTAATAAATCCGTAGCGGATGCAAAAAATGAATTTACGAAAAATTCCAAGACCATCGGATACACTCTTGGTTCAATAAAGGCCATGGCGTGGCTTACAAAGGCATTTCTTTGGGATGTATCCATAAAACCTCTTGGCAAGGCCTCTGCGGCAGGATTGGGATATCTGTCTGTAAACACTGTCGCTTACCCTACTACGCTTGTTGTTCAGGGAGGTGTGGCCACAACCAAACTTGCAGTTGAAGTGGTAAAGGGTGTCGGAGGAACAACCTATGATCTGATTGCTCCAACGGCCATTGCCTCAGTGGCCGGAGTTTACAGTCTTCTTGAATATACCGGAGGAAAAATTGCGGCAGGAACAACTGCGGCAATTGCCACCCCTGGTAAATTCACCCTCAAGGGAGTTGGCCATGGTATCAAGGGTTTTTTAAAGGGGGCCGGAAAATCCACGGATTTACTGATACGTGGATTTGGAAAGCTTTATAGAGGTGGTTCGTATCTTTTTGGAAAAGCAGCAAGGGGTGGGATTTATGTTTTTGCTCCTGTTGCAACTGCCACAACTTATTCTGTTGGAAAAGTATCGCGTGCAGGCGGTTATGGAATAGGAAAAAGCGGGAAATATGTATTAAAGGGCACAGGAAAATTAATTCGCGGTACAACCTTTGCTTCGGCGAAAGGATTAAAGTCCGGAACCTGGGCCGGTGCCCATATGGTTGAAGCAACTACATATATGGGAGGTAAAATAGCCTCAAACTCGGTTTATGTTGGAGTTCCTCTTGCCAGCGTTGGCATTCCAACAACGGGAACAAGTCTTGGTGTTGCTGTTGGAGGTGCCGGTATTGCTGCAGGATCAAGTTATTATCTGGCCGGTCAGGCCGTTGCAGGTGGAACTTATGTTTTTGGAAATACCATTGCAGGAACAACTTTGGTTGGAGGTGTCGCCGTTTCCGCCGGGGTTGCAACTACATTGAGTGCATATGAGGTTGGAAAAGGTATTGCAGTTCCAAGCAGCTATACTCTGGGTTCCGGAATAGTTCTTACCTATGGTGCGCTTGTTCATCTGAGTGCCCAGGGGATTCTGGCCGTTTCCGATGCATCATATCTTGTACTTTCAATGGAGGGCCCGCGCTGGGTTATCTATGCTGTTTCAGGAAAACTTGGAAAAGGTGATGATCTGCCAGGTGGAACAATTTTGGATATTGAAAAGATGAAAAAAAATGGAGAGGAATTTAAAGTTGTACCGGCATCCAGTGAAGAGTTGAAAAAAGTGATTCAGTCGGTGCAAAGTGGAAAATAGGAATGGATGTTTATAGCGATGTTTCGGGTAACTCCAGCGTGTCGAGAGTATATTCCCGGCAGTTGGTTTTAAAATACTCCAGGCCTTCCTTGAAATCGTTATTGATTCCATCCTTAACGTGAACGATTAACATGTTTTTTGCTGTTTCACGGTCGGTAGTATAACGAACAGTAATTCCGGCAATTTTCCTGTCGAGATAGAATTCGTAGCCTATCTCGGAATTGTCTTCCTCTAATCTTTTCATATAACCATAAAGCTCTTGAAGATTGGAGATCACAATGTTGGGGTCAGAATGTTTGCATATGGCACAATTTGCGCATTTAATCCGGACAACATAGCATTGATAGCTTTTTTTCATAGAGGCGGGCGTTCTTATGGTGTGCTTTTTTTCGGCCTTCCCGTTGTAAAAAGTGGAACAGGCTGAAAGTCCAAAAAAAGCCGTTAATATGATGACGTATTTCATGTAAATCCCCCGTCATATTTTATCGGTAATTACGTGAAATCACTTTAATTTATCAGCAGGGTTCTCAAATACTGCTTTTTTGAGTATAGACTTGTTTATGGTTGGAAAAAATAAAGCTGAACTTGATTCAATAATTGTAAAGGGTGCCAGGGAGCATAATCTTAAAAATGTCACTTTGGAGTTGCCTAAAAAAAAGTTAATTGTTTTTACCGGAGTTTCCGGTTCTGGAAAATCCTCACTTGCCTTTGATACGATTTTTGCTGAAGGCCAGAGGCGATATGTTGAGTCGTTATCGGCATATGCAAGACAATTCATAGGCCAGATGGAAAAACCAAAATATGACACAATCAAGGGATTATCTCCGACAATTTCAATAGAGCAAAAGGCCGCAAGTAAAAATCCACGCTCAACGGTTGGAACAATCACTGAAATCTATGACTATTTAAGAGTTTTGTTTGCAAGAGTAGGTGAACAATATTGCATAAAGTGCAACAAACCAGTCGGAAGAGGTTCCCCTGAGGAGATGGTCGCGCAAATTATGAGTATTCCCCCCGGATCAAAAATCATGATTCTTGCTCCAATTGTTGAGAACAGAAAAGGGGAACACAGGGATAGAATAGATGAACTGAAGCGGGGAGGATTTCAACGTGTAAGAATTGATGGAGTGATTCAAAACATCAAGGATGTTGTTTTACTTCAAAAAAATAAAAAACATAATATTGAAGTGGTGGTTGATCGTCTGGTGATAAAAAATGGGATAAAAAAACGCTTGATTGATTCCGTTGAAGTTGCGCTTAAATATGGACATGGACAAATGATTGTTCATGTTGTTGATCGCGAAGATTTAAAAATGAGTGAGTCCCGTTCATGTTGCAACATAGCTTATCCAGAACTTTCTCCACAGCTTTTTTCCTTTAATTCCCCTATCGGAATGTGCAAGCATTGTAATGGCATAGGAACGCTTCTTACGATCGACCAGGATAAAGTAGTGCCCGATAAAAATTTAAGTATAAAGGACGGGGCGATAGTTCCGTGGAGGGGGTATTTTTCTGTTGACAAGGATCTTGATAATAGCTGGGGTAAGGCAAAAATCAAGGCAATGCAGGAGCAATGGGGACTTAAACTTGATGTACCATGGAAAAAATTGAATAAAAAAATTCAAAAAATGATTCTTTTTGGTGCCCAGGGACAGGAACTAAGGGTGGATTGGCAGTCAAAAAATTTCAGGGGTGAGGTTCAGTCCGGTTTTGAGGGAATTGTTCATTCCATGCTCAGGAGATTCAAGCAGACAAAATCTGAGGGAATGAAAAAATGGTATGGAAAATTCATGTCCTCGAAATCCTGCAAGGCATGTAACGGAAAAAGGTTAAAAGAAGAGGCATTACATATTTTAATTAAGGATAAATCAATTTTTGATGTCACTGAAATGACTATTGGCGAGGCCTGTGATTTTATAAAAAACCTGAAGTTTGAAGGAAACAGAAAGCTGATTTCAAATGAGCTGAACAAGGAAATTTTGAGCAGGCTTAAATTTCTTGTTAACGTTGGACTTGATTATTTATCCCTTAACAGGGCCGGACCTACGCTGTCAGGAGGAGAATCCCAAAGAATAAGACTTGCTTCTCAAATTGGCTCCGAACTGACTGGAGTTTTGTATATCCTTGATGAACCATCCATAGGGCTTCATCAAAAAGACAACAAAAAACTTCTTCAAACTCTTTGCCATCTTCGCAATATTGGAAACACTCTCATAGTGGTGGAACACGATCAGGAAACCATGGAAACGGCTGATTGGGTTGTTGATATCGGTCCAGGTGCAGGACACCTTGGAGGACAAATTGTAGCAGAGGGAACTCCTGAACAAATTATTAAAAATCCACGATCGGTCACGGGGAGATATCTTTCGGGAAAAGAGAAAATTTCGCTTCCATCAACAAGAAGAAAATTTTTAGGAAAACAAATCATCATAAGAAATGCCAATCAAAACAATCTTGATAACTTAACGGTAAAGATTCCTCTTGGTGGTTTCATCACAATAACTGGAGTTTCAGGAGCAGGAAAATCGTCGTTGATAAATCAAATCCTCTATCCGGCACTTGCCCAAAAACTTCATGATTCGGTTATTGAGATAGGGGATCACAAAAGTATCTCAGGTCTTGAGCATCTAAACAAAGTTATCAATATTAATCAAAAACCGATTGGACGGACACCAAGAAGTAATCCTGCCACTTATACCAAGGTTTTTGATTATATAAGAGATCTTTATGCCTTGATGCCCGAATCGAGGGAGAGAGGATATAAAAAAGGAAGATTTTCATTCAATGTAAAAGGCGGAAGGTGCGAAAAATGTCAGGGTGATGGATTTATCAGGGTTGAGATGCATTTTCTGGCAGATGTTTTTGTTCCCTGCGAATCGTGCAAAGGAAGACGTTTTAATGATGCAACTCTTGAAGTTCTTTTCAAGGGACATTCCATAGCTGATATACTGGACCTTTCCGTTTTGCAGGCCTATGAATTATTTTTAAACCAGCCGAAAATCAAAAAAATACTTCAAACTCTTGTGGATGTTGGTCTTGCTTATATAAAACTTGGACAATCAGCAACAACCTTATCAGGAGGAGAGGCCCAGAGGATTAAGCTTGCCCGTGAACTTGCAAAAGCTGCTACAGGGGAAACTCTTTATCTTTTGGATGAACCCACAACAGGACTTCATTTCAGGGATATAAAAATGCTGCTGAAGGTTCTTTCAAGACTGGTTGATGCCGGTAATACCGTTATTGTTATTGAACATAATATGGATGTTATAAAATGTTCCGATTGGATTATTGATCTTGGCCCTGATGGAGGAAAGGCCGGAGGAAAAATTGTTGCCGAGGGAACTCCTGAGGATGTATCCAAAATAAAAGGAAGTTATACCGGAAAATACCTTAAAAAGGTTCTTTGATAAAAAAATTATTTAAAGTATTACTGTGAAGCATGGCATTCGCAGTAGTCTCAATCCAAGTATTGTTCGTTTGACAGTCTCTTTAAAACCAATTCATTCTGAGTGCTTTCAATATTTAAAGCTTCAATTTCCAAAATTATTTTTTGAATCGTATTATTCTGAAAAGTCTCGCCATAATCCACACCATATATGGAAAAAGGGGCATCTTCATCATCTACGATAGTGCTGATTTTAACTTTTTGACCCAGTGGCGATCCAACTTTTTCTGTCTCTTCGCTTTCTTTTCTTCTTTCTATAAATTCATGATATTTTTTAATGAATATCTCATCAAAGAAACGCCACTCCATAAGATTGAGCCAGCCAATTATTCCCTTGTCCACACCGGTTAATAAAAGCCAGGTGGCAATACTTTTAATCTTCTCACTAACTACATTGCGTGTAAGCATTCTGGTAATGGAAGGTATGGTGATATATTTTATTCTGTCCACCAATAAAAGGCTTTTCATCGGCCCATAAACTGAACTATAGAGTGTATAAACCGGTAAATCATACAATATTTGTTCTTTGGTTAAAGGCTCTTCCCTTTCTAATTTTCTATCGAGGTAATATCTCACTCCCAGAAAAGAACTCACAGATGCAGAGGTCACCAGCAATGGCGGATAGTAGCGTTTCCAGAAATGTTTTAAGTTTTCTTTTCGAGTGGCCGGAACCAATTTTACTGCTTCTCCAAATTTCTGGCGTGATCTGAACATACCTCGGCAGCCTGCCTCGGATCCAATGGAAAACCATAGATAGGAATTTACAAAATTCTCGTATGGAAAATCCTTGGTTCCCCATTTGTCACGATAGCGCCAAATGGTTTGTGCAGTAAAGAAGCTTAAGCCTGTAAACATATCTGCCACAACCAACTTATTGCGACTAAGACAAGGATACAACTTGGACATTCTTTTTTTAACTGCGGATAAATGAAATTCTAAAGAAATCTTTGCTTTTAAATTCTTCATTTTGGAGTTTAAACAATCGACTTTACCTGAACATTTTTGTTGAATGTCCAATGCCTTCTTTCCTGCCTTTCTCATTTCATCTGTCAAAGAATGTTTAATTTCCTTTGGCACATCTCCTATCGTGCCAATTGGCTTTTTGAATTCTTTGGGTAAAAATGCTGAATCTTTGAACTTGGAAAAACGTTCAAATTCATCAGATAAAAAATCCTTCAATTTTTTTGTTCCTTTTTTTAGCTGTTGAAATGATTCTTCATCAATATTTGGAAAAATATTATTTTCGAAATGGGAAATGACCTCATTCGGCTTGAATCTGGCTTCTATGGCAGCAAAATTCAAGATGGCTTCAATTGTATCGTGGTGCATATCCTCTACTGAATCATATTTTGAAAAAGGCTTCTCTATGAGTCGCATATATTCACGGGCGGTATAATCATAGGCTTTCAATTTAAGTTTTTGTTGTGCTTGTTTCGTCTTCAACATTGCTTTTCTATTTTTAATCCAAAGCTTGAGCTTGCCTGGAATTCCACCGGAAGGAATATCTGCAATCTCTTTAAATAGCTTTTTGCCCTTTTTAGAATAATTTTTACCAAGATACATCCAAATCAGGTTGTCATTTATAATTCTAATGATGTCGTTGACTGAAAGTTTGTCACCATGTTTTTTGGAATAAAAATCAATAAAATCCATCAATTGTTTTCGGCCGGTTATAACATCAGTCCTGCAACGTTCTGCTTTTATATCAGCAAAGATGCCAATTAATTGTTTGGGTTTTACTCCGTATTCAGAAGTCATTCTTGTAAGTCTGTTCATGAGTCCGGGAATATCTTCCTCGGCAATCCCCTTGTTTTCAAGTAATTGTTTTAAAATTTTGGTTTGATTATCTTTGAATTTTAAATTTCCTGAATCCTTAATAAAAGCCTGTAACAATTTGGTGCATGAATTATTGTTGGCAGATGACGGTGTTATCGTCACCAATTGAATCAATGTAATCAACGATATTATAAAAATTATTCTCACCATAATTGGACCTTACAAAACTTAATTAACTTTGTGATGGGGGAGGGGAATTTTTATATGGTTTGTAATTTTAAACAGTTACTTGAAAATATCTGATTAATAACAAAGGGATGTCCTTAATTTACAGTGAATGATTGAAAATATTACAAAAATAGTAATATCGTATGCAAAGACCAACTTTTTCAGTAGATGTTGAAAATAATGAAGCTAAATTTTTGTAAATTATTAATTTTTTGTCTTATGGTATCATCTGCTTTTTCAGCAGAGATTCAAAAGACTGACGTTTTAAAGACGTTGAATACGTTAGCTCCTTTGACCAGGAAACATCATTGCTTTAGTGAAATGAATGTAGAACAACATCGAAACGCCAAAACAGAGATAGATGGATTTAACAGCGGTATGGGGCTTGGATTGGTAAAAGAGCTTACTGAGAATCATTCCACCATGCTTATGCCAAAAATGTTATGGCGAAATAATTCATCGGAAAAGAAAGGAACTCGCTTGAATGAGATACTTTATAAAGTCTCTGGAAAAGTATTCTCTTTATCAACTTTTAGAATTAACTCCAACTACGAAGCCCTGTTCGTTCAGGAATTAAATGATGAGGCTAAAAATAATTACCATGGTAAATTTATATCAGGTCTTTCCTTTTCAAAAGATTTTAATACCTGGTTTAGCCTCTCCACCTCTGTCAAATACGAAATCAGGGCAAGGAAGCGATCTCATTCGGATTTAAACCGGGATTACCATGCACTTCTTTTCACACCAATATTTAAACCAGGACAGAATTTTGAATTTTCTACAAACTTTCGCTATGAAGACGTTCGAAAAGTTTCTGGTTTACGAGAACGAGGCTATCACCTGATTCCTGTCCTTTCCTATCGCGCTACCAGCTTGGTAAGGTTTAATCTAACGACCACCTGGCGGGTTTATACCGGTGACTCAAAAAAAGGTATTTTCTACAATCATAATTGGTCAAATACCAACGTTTACAATATTGCCATGGTAATTAATTATTTTTAGATGAGATCCAGGAGTAAAATAATGAAAATGATAAAAGCTCAGGAATCAATCACGTCTGATTGTTCCAGGGTTATCATGCGTTTACGTCTTTACGGCGGAAAAGATTATATTAAAAGAATTGCCGATTTTGTCAGTTCATTATCAGAAACAGAGTGTGTAGATATTTATAGAGAGTATGAATCATCTTTTAAACATCGACATCGATTGTTTGCAGAAAATATTTTAAGAAATTCAAAGCTGGTTGAAGTTAAACTGGAAAATTTTGCGAAATTATCTTCTGAAAGGACTAGACTTCTCGGATTACTTTCCACCATGGAGTATTCCTTTGAAGCAGCCGCTCTTTTTAATCCTTCTATAATTGTCCACCCTGATCAAAGTGGAGTAAGTGATAACAAGTTGAAAATTATTCTTAGCCTAAGGGCCACCGGCGAAGGACACATATCTTCTTTGACATTTAGAGAGGGACTCATATCTGCTGATGGAACCATCAGCCTTATAAAAAGGGAGAAATTTGCCGAGCTTCCTCAAACTCTGATGAAAATTTCCAACACAGATTATAAACTCGTCTTTAGAGCGAATTCTCTGCTTTCTGAAAGAGTTATTTTCCCCGAGGTGCAAGACGAGTGTAAAGGAATTGAAGATTTTCGTTTTGTGAAGTTTACTGATGACAACGGTGAAGAAGAATATTTGGCAAGCTATACTGGATATGATGGACACCATATCAAATCCAAAATTATTCAAACCAAGGATTTTATCAGTTTCACCTCCAAGGCATTAAAAGGAAAATTTTCCAACAATAAGGGGATGGCCCTGTTTCCACGCAAAATAAATGGCAAATACGCCATGATTTCACGCGCAGACGGTGAGAGTTTATTTATTAATTATTCGGATGATCTTTATAGCTGGGAAACCGGTGAAAAAATTGCAGGCCCAAAGTTTATTTGGGAACAGGCGAAAATTGGTAATTGTGGTTCTCCAATGGAAACTCCAGATGGTTGGCTTTTACTAACTCATGGGGTGGGACCTTTACGCAAATATTGTATTGGAGCAATGTTGTTGGATTTAAATGATCCGTCAAAGGTGCTCAAGCGCTCAGAGAAACCTCTATTGTCTCCAGACGAAAAAGAGCGTGAAGGTTATGTACCAAATGTGGTGTATACCTGTGGTGCCATTATTCATAATGGTTATTTAGTTATTCCTTACGCCGCTTCCGATTTATACACTAATTTTGCAAAGATTGAAATAGACCAACTATTGAAAGAGTTATCATCAGCACAGTAAGCGACAACCCTAATGATATAATTGAGACAATCAGTTCCGGGCCCGCAATACTAATAGTTAGTGCTACGCTGATTAAACTCATAATTGTTAAAATGATTGATATTTTTATAATGGCCGGATAAAGTTCTTTCACTTTTTAAATCCTGGAATATCTTCCTTATTATGACATGCAATCTGTCTTCCACGATACTTCTCCAATAGTGGAACTTCTTTAGTGCATATATCAGTGGCATAAAGACAGCGTGGATTAAAAACACAACCTGATGGCGGATGTGTGGCCTTTGGCATATCAAAAGATTTTAATGGGATCTTTATCGGCTCCTTTGCTTTTTGTGGATCAGAATGGGGGATAGCGGTTAAGAGTGCCTGTAAATAGGGATGAGCTGGCCCAGAGATACAGTCTTTGATTTTCCCGGTTTCCACCACCCTTCCCAGGTACATCACTACAATTCTTCCTTCGGGAGCAAAATATCGGGCAGTCGCCAGATCATGAGTAATATATAAAAAAGCAATGCCATGCTTTTTATTGATTCCTTTCATTAAATCCAAAATGGAAAGTCTTGATGAAGCATCGACAGCGGAAACCGGCTCATCAGCTACAATCAGTTTAGGTTTTAAAATAGTGGCCCTTATGATGGAGACGCGTTGTCGCTGTCCTCCAGATAGTTGAAAGGGGTATTTATGAATAAAATACTCTACAGGTGTTAAATCAACTGAATATAAAAGTTCATTAATCTTTACCAACGCTTCTTTTTTGTTTTTAACCAATTTATGTCTAAGAAGTGGTGCTGAGAGTGTTTGGAAAATGGTTTTGACAGGATTTAAACTAGAAAATGAATCTTGATGAACTACTTGTACTTCAGTTCTTAATTTGGCGGGCCACTTAAATCCTTTTTGCCATATATCCTGTCCATCCAAAGAGATTGTACCACAAGAGGGTTTTAAAACTCCAAGACTCATTTTGCCAACAGTGGATTTACCACATCCCGACTCTCCAACCACTACGACCATCTCTCCATTGTCTATTTTTAAATTTACATTATGAGAAGCTTGTAGCTCATCGCCATTTTTCAGCTTGAAATACATATTAATATTTTCCAGTTTCAACAAGGAGCTTTGTTTATTCATTGAAAATCTCCTCCAAGTGACATGCTACTTTTCTTTTACCATCACTTCCCGGGACGTCTCTAATTTCTGGATGTTCCTTTTTACATCGGTCAAATACCTTCGGACAACGATCTTGAAAGATACATCCAATCGGTTTATTAATTAAATCAGGCGGAGTACCATCAATTGATTTTTTAGTGATAATGTCGCCATCAATAAAAGGAATGGCACCTAAAAGTCCTTTGGTATATGGGTGTAGAGGATTATTAAAAAGTTTCATCGAAGGGGCCACCTCCATCAACTCTCCACCATACATAATTACCATGTTGTGTGCCAGCTTGGCTGCCGATGCCAGATCATGAGTGATTAAAATCATGCTAAGATTTTTTTGCTTTTGGAGATCAACCAGGATATCAAAAATAAAAGATTGAGTAATAACATCCAGAGCGGTGGTAGGTTCATCCAGAATAATAAATTCCGGTTCCAATACCAGGGCCATGGCAATGATAACTCTCTGTCTCATACCACCGGAAAGTTGGTGAGGATAGGAATCCATCACCCTCTCCGGATTTAAGCGAACCATATGTAATAGCTTTTCAGTTTTTCTGATACAATCTTTTTTAGAGATGGAACTATCATGATCCCAAATGGAATCCATTAACTGTTCTGAAATCTGAAGAGTTGGATTCAAGGAATTTTGAGCCGCTTGAAAAACCATCGAGGCTTTTCGCCAACGAAAGTCTTGCAACTCCCCTTTTCGAATAGTTAAAAGATTTTTATCATTGCCTTTGAAAATGATTCTCGAATTTTTTCCAATTTGAGCATTGGCCGGCAGAATCTTCATAATAGAGTTTATAATGGTTGTTTTTCCACAACCAGACTCCCCTATAACTCCCGTAACCTTTCCCTTTTCAAAAGTAATACTTAAATTATCAACTGATTTCAAAAACCCGTTGTGGGTGGAATATGAGATATCAAGATTTTTAATTTCCAATATATTTTCCATATATTACCTACCCCGGGATCTAGGGTCGAAAAGTTCTTCCACCCCGGAAGCAAAGTTTATTAGTGCAAACTGAAAAACTACAATAAAAAAGATGGGTGACAGAAGGTATGGCAATGCGTGGGGCACGTAGATTGCACCTACTTGTTTAGTGGCGATATTAATCATCATACCCCAGTTGGTAACTGAAAGTGGTACAATTCCTAAAAGCATAATACCCACGCTGGCGATAATAGCGTTTTTAGCAATGTGAATAAAGTTAATGGATATAAAGGGAATCATGTTTGGTAAAAGCTCCTTAAAGATAATATGAAAGGTCGACATATTCATTATATGGCAAACTTCGATAAACTCCTTGTTCTTTATAGATAGAACCTGACTCCTTATTCCCCTGGAAAGCGGGGCCCAGGAAAAACAGGCCAAAAGTATTCCAAAGGTAATAGAATCCTTGATGGTAAAGATACCTGCAAAGATCGCCATAATAGGGAATTGAGGCAAGGTCAAAAGGATATCAACTATCTTCATAATAAAGGCATCAATTCTTCCACCTTTTAGTCCTGAAAAAATGCCGATAATAATTGCCATAAAAGTAGCGAAGAATGCAGTACTAAAAGCAATCAACATTACGTCAGTTGATCCGTGAACAATTTGAGAAAAAGTATCTCTTCCGGCATAATCAGTTCCCAGCCAGTGTTGTAAGGAGATTCCTTGATATCTTCCGGCATAATCAATGATATTATCCAGTGAGACCAGGTGTGGGCCGATGGTTGCCATTAAAAAATACAGAATCAAAATTAAAAACCCAAAAAATGCACGATTATTATGGGTTAAAATTTTATATCTACTGGTCAACGAGTCTATCAACTTCATATTAACCTCTTACAAATCAATTCTGGGATCCAACCATTCATGCACTTTGTCAGCCACATGGTTTGATATAACAATCATCACAATTGATATTAAAAGAATTCCTTGCAGCAAGGTAAAATCACGATTACCGATGGAGAATCCAAAGAAGTATCCGATTCCAGGGTAGCTAAAAATGTTTTCAATAAATAATGAACTACTCAGCATCATGGCAAACGAGATGGCAAGTCCGGGAACCAGAGGTATTACTGCATTTTTTCCTATATATTTAGAAAGAATTCTTTTGTCACGAAGTCCCTTGGCCTTGGCAACATTGATATAATCTTCCGACAAAACAGTGGATGCAGATGCTTTCATGGTCAGCGTCCAGGCACCTATGGTACTGATTACGTAACTCATTACCGGTAAAACGGCATGATACAAAACTCCCAAAATAAATGGAATATTAAATCCCGGGACGGTGTCAACATCATAGGCCCCGCGTAGCGGAAAAAGCTGAATATTGATGGCCAATATAACTATTAGAAGAAGTGCTATAATAAAATCAGGTATCGATTGCGATAATGCCGCAGCAAACGATACAGTTGAATCCAACCATCTAATACGTGAACGAAAAGAGACAAACAGTCCAATAATTGATCCCAATAAAAAACTGATGAAGAGTGAAACTGAACATAAAAAGATGGTCCACGGCAAAGCCTTTCTAATAATATCAGTTACTGGAATCCTTAAAATTACTGATTGCCCCAGATTCCCATGGGCCAATCCTCCTACATAACCAATAAACTGTTTATAGATCGGAACGGAAGGATCGTAGTTATATTGTCTTTTGGCAATATTATATGCTGTCTCATAGGTTAAACTTTGCTGCAATTGAATCTCGGTCGCACGCAAATGAATAAAATCACCCGGCATACTCCTGACCAGATAAAAGGAGATAATAATCGCTACAAAAATGGTAATCGCAGATGAGAAATATTTTTTATACTTTTTTTTCACTATCTCACCTGTATTCCTTTACGCTTCTTACAATTCCGGTTGAAATCAAATAAGCAAAGACTGACTCCATTCCAGCAGAGCTTGCTGACCAGATAGGATCCTCAGGTGAAGGCCATCCTTTAACTCTTTTTCCATCTACTACAAAAATCATTAAATTCTTTTCGTAGATTGACAGAAAAGGAAGATACTCATTAGCTGCCCAGGCTAACTTTCCGACCGTTTTTTTTATTAAACCAGGTTCGCGTGCCTTATTCAAAACATGCAACTCTTTTTTAAAAGAGAGTGTGGTTCCATCGTGATATTTTACTTGATCAGGCATACCACTGGCACTTTTTATATATGCACCATTGCCAAAATAGCGCTCAAAAGTGGTTAAAGGATGAGCATAGGCCCTGTAATCCGCCCCAAAATTAGCAGCGATATCAAATTTATTTGCAGCCAGTCTTTGATGAAATAGAGCTCCTTCATAGGTTTTTATCTCAGCTCTGATATGTAATTTTCTAAGCTGACTAACCAATCCTTCACAGCCCAATACCCAATCCGATCTTCCTGCAAAACCAGCAATGGTCAGCTTTAGAGGAAGCCCGTTCGGTTTAAGATAAAACCCCTCCTTATCTATTGAAAACCCCATCTCTTTTAATATCTGGTGAGTCTTTTCAGGGTTGTAATCATAAGAGGTCATTTTGTCCAAATCACTCTTATCCAACCAACGATCACTTAATGAGTGTAAAACCCCGGTGTTATAATTACTTACCGTTTTGGAATAGTAGTAGGAGATCAGACGAATGTTATCCTTTTTAACCCCATAGGCCAGGGCCTTACGAAATCTAATATCCGAAAGAGGATATTTTTTGGTATTAAAAACAAAGCCAAACTCTCCATAATCAGAAGGTAAAATCAAACGGGTTTTGGGATTTAATTTAAGAATTTGCTCGGTTACATCCTGTAATGTTGCAGGATGAGTAACATCAATTGCTCCTCCTATCAGATAAGCCCAGGTAATATCATTGCTAACATTTTTTAAGATTCTAATCTCATCTATTGAAATCTTTTTGGCCTCAAATCCTTTTTTAAATTTTTTTAATCCAAAATCAGATCCTGTGACAAAAGAGAATTTAAAAGGACCGGTGCCAATAGGTACAGATGGTCTGAAGGAGTAAATCTCCTGCATAATCTCAGCTTTTTTTTCAAAAATAGCCGCACTTTTTTCTTTTTGTGGCCCTGTCATTTTTCGATCATCTTCCTCCATGATCTTTTCTATACGGTCTGTTATTTTTCCGAAAATATGATAAGGGGCCATGATTCTATCGTTAAAAATAATCTTTTCATCAATTGCGCCAATTTGCTCACGCATCTCAAATATTACAGTGTAATCATCAGGAGTCTTGATTCTTCTGATAATATCCCCCCAGCCTCCGGCATACTTGATTAATATGGAGGCCTTGACATCCTTGGCCGTAAAAGGAGTTTCATCATGCCATAAGACCCCTTTTCTCAGTTTAATTGTTAATACGCGACGGTCGGAGGAAATATTATGGGACAAACCTAAACGTGGAATATTTTGATCGGTTGCAGGTACCAAAAGAAACAGGCGATTCCAAATAAAATGCATGTGAGTTCCATCTCCTCCTGGCGCATAAGGATTTCCATGAAAAGCCGGTGGAATATACCAACCTCCATCAAGACGCAATATAACCTTGTTATTTGGAGCTTTGGAGCAAGAGAGCAGGAATAAAAAACATAAACAGCCAAATAAACTGAAAGCAAGTTTTTTCATGGTTTAAAGCGAACTTAGAATCTCATTAAAAGTATTACTTGGACGCATAGCCTTTACTGTTTTCTCACTGTCTGGATAATAATATCCACCAAGATTAACTGCTTTACCCTGAGCCTCATTTAGTTCATTAATTATACTTGATTCATTTTCTAAAAGTGCCTTTGCCGTTTTGGCAAATTTAGCTTGAATCTCTTTATCCTTTGTTTGAGAGGCAAGGGCCTCTGCCCAGTACATTGCAAGATAGAAATGACTTCCTCTGTTATCAAGCTCATTAACCTTGCGAGAAGGTGATTTGTTGTTTTTCAAGAATTTTCCATTGGCAACATTTAGTGCTTCCGAGACAATCAATGCTTTTTCATTTTGAGTTTTATTTCCTAAATCCTCCAAGGAGACGGCAAGTGCCAGAAATTCACCCAATGAATCCCATCTTAAATGGCCTTCCTTTACAAATTGCTGAACATGTTTTGGAGCGGAGCCGCCGGCACCCGTTTCAAAAAGTCCACCACCGGCCAGAAGAGGAACGATTGAAAGCATTTTAGCACTGGTTCCAAGCTCAAGAATTGGAAACAGATCAGTTAAATAATCCCGTAATACATTTCCTGTAACTGAAACGGTATCTTCCCCTTTTTTTGCACGCTCCAAAGAGTAACGGCATGCCTCGGTTGGAGACATAATCTTAATTGTAAGACCAGTGGTATCATGTTCTGGAAGGTACTTGTTTACTTTTTCAATAAGTTTGGAATCATGGGCCCTTTCTTTGTTTAGCCAGAAAATGGCCGGTACACCAGTTGCCCTTGCCCTGTTAACTGCCAGCTTTACCCAGTCTTTAATGGCCACATTTTTGGTTTGGCACATTCTCCAAATATCTCCCTCTTCCACATTGTGGCTTAACACTGTATTTCCATCACTATCCACAACTTTAACCGTTCCCTTGCCGGGGATTTTAAAGGTTTTGTCGTGAGATCCATACTCTTCCGCTTTTTTGGCCATCAGACCAACGTTGGAGACATTACCCATGGTTGTTACATCAAATGCTCCATTTTCTTTGCAGAAATTAATTGTTTCCTTGTAAATTCCAGCGTAACAACGATCAGGAATCATTGCCTTGGTATCATGAAGCTTTCCATCGGTTCCCCACATTTTTCCGGAAGCACGAATAGCGGCAGGCATTGATGCATCAATAATTACATCACTTGGCACATGCAGATTGGTAATTCCCTTGTCGGAATCAACCATGGCAAGGCGAGGGCCTTTCTCATAACAAGCGTTAATGTCATTTTCGATCTCTTTTCTTAGAGCATCTGGAAGGTTTTTAATTTTTGCATAAACATCGCCAAGACCGTTGGTCGGATTAATTCCAAGTTCGGAAAATGCCGAAGCGTATTTTTTGAAAACATCCTTGAAATAAACAGTAACAGCATGTCCAAAAAGAATTGGATCGGAGACTTTCATCATTGTCGCTTTAAGATGTAGTGACAGTAGTATATTACTTTCTTTGGCATCCTTGATTTCTTTTTCATAAAACGCACGCAAGGCCTTGCAGCTCATTGCCGATGCATCTATCACTTCATCGGATAAAAGTGGTGTTTTCTCCTTTAGAATGTTTACTTTTCCGTCCTCTGTCACAAATTCAATTCTCACATTGGTATCTTTATTCATAACAGCAGATTTTTCGCTGGAGAAAAAATCACCGTCTTGCATGTGAGCAACATGAGATTTAGAGTCGGAGGTCCATTCTCCCATTGTGTGCGGATGATCCTTGGCATATTGTTTTACCGGACCGGCAACTCGACGATCGGAGTTCCCCTCTCTCAGAACAGGGTTAACAGCACTTCCAAGAACCTTGGCGTATTTTGCCTTGATCCGTTTTTCTTCATCAGTCTTTGCCACTTCGGGAAAGTTTGGAACATTATAACCTTTATCCTGAAGTTCATTGATTGCCCCTTTCAATTGTGGGATGGAGGCACTTATATTTGGAAGTTTGATAATGTTGGCATCTGGAGTTTTCGCCAACTCACCCAGTTCTGTCAATGCATCTGAAATTTTCTGATTCTCTGATAGATTCTCCGGGAAATTGGCAATAACCCTTCCAGCGAGAGAAATATCCTTTAATTCAACCTCAATGTCGGCAGGCGAGGTAAATGCCTTGATAATCGGAAGAAACGACTGCGTCGCCAATGCGGGCGCTTCATCGGTTTTGGTGTAAACGATTTTGGATTTCCTTGTCATATTTAAACTCCTGATAAATTCATATTCTACTTTCCATAATTACCGTGTAATTATCACAATTATGCAACTTAAAATTCGCAAATAATGGTAAATAATAAGTTATTTACGTGGGTAAATAGATATTATTTAAATATTAAAAGGTGTGAAGGTATCCTACTGTGGAATATGTAATAAGTTTGAAGTCATAAAGTTATATTTTTAATTAGTTCCATATAATATCAAGAGTGGTTTCGATATCCCCATATTCATCAAGATCAACATATAATAAGATCCCATCTGTTGGAGAAATCAAATCCACCATAACCGGTTATTAAACATTCAACACTAATACCATCTGCAACAGGTTGATTGTCTTTTTTGCAATCAAGTTTCCTTAATTCACTCATTTCTTGTAGCTTCAACGGATGGGAACTATTAATAATTCCCAGGTCGTACCTTCCTTATCCTGAAGTCTGTTGATGCAGTGTGTAGCCATGGGTGATAACAATATACAATGAATAAGTGTTTGTTATTTCATTTTTACTTATTCGATGTTCAACCAGTACTGGTTGTGGTAAATCGTTAAAATAATGGGTATTTTAATGAATTTCCTCCATTTATTTATCGGAGAATTGTGATGGATAAATTCAGAAAAATGACAGAAGCAGTCCCTGAGTCAAAGTTTATATTACAGGGAAATGCAGCGTTTGCCTTGGGTGTTGTGCACGCAGGGTTTCATGCTGCTGATGGATATCCAGGAACTCCAAGTACAGAAGTTATTGATAAATCATTGGCCAAAGTTCAGGACAAAATTCAAGTAGGATGGTCCGTCAATGAAGCCGTGGCCACTGCTGTGGCAGTAGGACACTCCCTGGCCGGATACGATTCTGTGGTTACGATGAAAATACCCGGGATTTTTCAAGCGGGAGATGCGATTTCAACTTCTGCTTTTTATACAGGGAAAGCAGGAGCACTGGTAATATTTGTAGCGTCTGATTATGTGCCATCAAGCACTCAACATGTTATAGATGTCAGATATTTCTTTGCCTCTGCCAGACTTCCAGTTCTGGAACCAAGAAACCATCAGGAAATGTATGATATCGCATGGACAGCAGCAGATATAAGTAAGAAATTTAATACTCCAGTTATTGTTTTGGCATCGGGAATATTGGCCCATTCAGAGGGATTAGTGACCACGAAAACCCCGAGAGAGGTGACCCCACGGGAGATTCCAGGGAATTTAAAGGACTGGATGCTTTTACCTCCGATCGCTCGCCAAAATTATAACCAGGCCACTCAGGTTAGAATTCCTCAAATTAAAGAATGGCTGGAAGGTTCGTCGGAATTGATAACAGAAACCAAAGGCGATAATGACATTGGAATTATTACTTGTGGTGAAAGTGATATTATACTTAAAGAAGCTCTGCTGAAACTGAAAATAACCCCATCCATTCTCTCCTTGGCGATGGCATGTCCTGCCCCTATCAACCGTATTAAGGATTTTGCCAATAAAATAAAGGGAAAATTGTTTATCTTCGAAGATGGCGATCAATTTTTACAGGATCGAATAAAACTAAATGGTGTTGAGATTAATGGGAAAGACGTGGATAGCACCATAACCAACTGGACTCCCGAGTTAATTTGTGAATACCTGTCAAAGCAGCTTGATCTAACATATAATGCTAACCCTGAAAATTTATCTATTGCCCCTTTAAACCGTCCACCCTCCATCTGTCCAGGGTGTCCGTACAGAGCATTTGGCCTGGTTGTCGGTAAACTTAAGAAACAAAAAAAGATCTATGCTTCCTTTGGAGATATTGGTTGCTCAACCCTGTTATATTTTATGAATTCGCTGGATACTGTTTTATGTATGGGAGCATCTGATTCAATGAGGCAGGGATTTGTAATGTCAAAACCAGACATGGCATCCCAAACGATAAGTATTATTGGTGATTCTTGTGAATGCCACTCCGGACTTGATTCAACCCGAAATGCTGTTTTTCGAAATGTTCCCGGGGTCAAGGTAATCTTAAATAATTTTACTACTGCCATGACCGGGGGGCAACCGGCCCCCAGCTCTCCATCTAATTTGGAAGGAAGTGGTAACAAGTTTAACCTAAGCAGAGCAGTGGCCGTTGAAAACGAGCGTACTGAAGTAGTCAACGCTTATGATATTAAGTCAATTAAGAATGAACTTATAAAATCATTGGAGCTGGCCCGTTCGGGAGAGTATACGACCTTGATTCTTGAAGGGGAATGCATTCAAGAAGTTGAGAACTCAAAGAAAAAAAGAACTCTGGAAATAGATTATGAGAAATGTCGTAAATGTGGAAGTTGTAACATCTGTCCAGGAATTGAACTGGATGAAGAAAAAGTACCACACTTCACAGATCTCTGTACTAATTGTGGATCTGCCCAACAAGTGTGTCTGAGTTCTTGTCCATTTGGGGCCTTTCGCACTATCTCCAATGAAAAAAGTACTAAAAAGATTTCTCATGTTCCAGTGGTAACCAATGCCAGTATCAAGATGGATGTTAAGATCAAAGACCAGAATACTGATCTGGATTTACCAGATTCCATCCGTTTGGCGATCAGAGGAGTTGGTGGTCAGGGAAATCTTTTTTTTGGAAAAGTTCTTTCGACTTTGGCACTTAATACACCTTACGCTCAAACACATATAGTAAAGGGGGACACTCATGGCATGGCTCAACTTGGTGGTCCCGTAATCTCTACTTTTAGTTGTGGGAAAGTGTATTCCCCAATTCTGGCGCCAGCCACCGCAGATGTTTTAGTTGCTATGGAAAGTGGTGAGATACTTCGACCAGGTTTTCTGGATCTACTAAAACCAGGTGGAACCGTTATTTTAAATCAATTGATGATTTTGCCACCGGGGGGAAAAAGAGAAGAGTATCCTGCGATACAAACCATCGAGCAGCTACTGAAAAAACTTAATTTGAAGATAATCAAAATAGATGCCAACCAGATCACCTCCAATTTGGGTGATACCATGGGAAAAACGGCCAATGTAGTGGTTCTTGGAATTTTATCAACCATATCTCCATTCGATAAGATTGCAGAGGATAGCTGGATAGAGTCATTAATGGCAGTATCTCCCAACGAAGCTATTAAATCTGCTAATTATATCGCGTTCCAGGAAGGCAGGAAATATGATCAATAACGAACTAATTAATCCTAAATCCATCGTTATTGTTGGGGGCTCCAACGATATTTCCAAGATTGGAGGAAAAATTTTACACAATATCCTGAAAGGAAACTTTCAAGGTAATTTGCATGTAATAAATCCCAGGGAAAAAGAGGTTCAAGGAATTAATTCTGTAGCGACTCCACAGGATTTGCCAAATGTTGAAATGGCCATTATTGCTCTTCCGGCTAAATTTGTTAAAGGATATATCGAAACGCTGGCCGTTCAAAACAATGTTAAGGCCTTTATAGTCTTTAGTGCTGGTTTTAGTGAGATGGGAG
>JAGLPP010000026.1 GCA_023137315.1 Bacteriovoracaceae bacterium | reverse complement strand
ACCTATGTCTCCGGAATGGACCTTCAAGGTTCCACCACTCAGACTTTGAGTGGTGGAGGTGGCGAGAATCGAACTCGCGTCCAAAAGACCATGAACTAGCGGCCTACGTGCGTAGTTCCTGTTTTTCGTCGAGAAACACGACTATCGAAGATATGTAACCTTCGCAAATCCCGGTGGTTTTTTTACGTGATTAACCCGGCAGTTTCACGGGACCTAGTTTACATGCAGATCCAAACATAAGTTCCGGCTTCTGTTTCTTGGTAACCGGGCCCTCAGCAGTGCGATAGTTATTAACTAGGCAGCTACGGCATAATCAAAAGATTCGCCAATTTAAATGTTGTCTCCTTTTTACCAGGCCGGGAGACAAACCTGGACACGCCCGTCTAATCCAACGTATCCCCTGTCGAAACCAGGACACCCCCATCAGATTAAGAACTTTGCTTCGCATCATTTATAACACAGAAATAAATTTAACTAAAGAGTCAATTATCTGACCCTTTCATCTAATAATTAGATTGCAATCATAAGAATAATCTATTTAACATCTTCCACCCCCTTTTATAGTCTGAGTCTGTAAATAAGGAGTTGGATTATGATTACAAGATTTACAACAAACAAAACTATAAAAATAATGGCCATCATGGCCGGCCTGTTCTTAATGGCCCAGGCATACGCGTGGAGTGGCGACTCCATCAACGTCAAAGTTAAAGAGGCCTTCGTATACGACACATTGGTCACCTCTAACTATACTGGAAGCCTCAAGAATTTTTCTGAATCGGAATACTTTGATACCGAACATTCAAGCGGCGAATTTGAATTCTCCGTGGAAAGAAACAGCGCCCATCTGTCAAACGCAAAAAATATTGCACGCTATATCTGGAAATATCTCACACGCAACGCCACTGTCAGAGAACCATATCCTTGCGGATACGCCCTGACTGGAACCATCAACGAAGATGGCCTGAAGAACAACAGTGGTATCTATATCCACTTCCTCATCGACGGAACAGGTGACGGCGGATACAACTCATGCATTGGAAGCGGCGGGCCCGGATGGTGGTCCTACAAGATCACCGTTACTTTTGATCACACAACAAAAGGCGGAACTGTCAAATACGAATTAGGCGAAGAGTAAATTCACAATAAACGCAATACCTGACATATTAAGTCTTTTAAGCAATTTTCCCTTTAAAAACATTTCTCTTGTATGTAATATAACTAAGTTACTATAAATATTAATTTTTATACACCGATTAAATAGAAACAACAGGTTTAACGTATCTGAAAAAAGAAGGAGTATGTAATGAGGAACATTATTGCGATCATGATTCTATCAATGGCACTTGCACTAACTGGTTGTGCCACCAAGAAAAAGAAACCAGCAGTATCTGAACAACTGGCAGCAGTAGACAATATCAGCGATCTTGATGTTGAAATTAATGCTGATAGCGATTCAGGAAAGGCCGGACTTCTGCAGACAGTTTATTTTGACTTTAATTCAAGTCAACTGACTTCTTCTGCAAGAGCAGCACTAAAAGACAATGCGGAATTTCTTAAAAAATTCAAGCAGGTTGACGTTCAAATCGAAGGCCATTGTGATGAACGCGGCGGTGTTCAGTATAACATAGCCCTCGGAGAGAAAAGAGCGAATTCTATAAGAGGATATCTATCAAACATTGGAATAGCCTCTTCACGGATAACCACTGTTACGTTTGGAAAAGAAAGACCAATTGAATTTGGACATGACGAAAGTTCATGGTCAAAAAACAGAAGAGGTAATTTCGTTATTACCGCAATATCCGCGAGGTAGTAAATAAGAAAACTGGCCCTTATTACATTACTTTCAATATTCGGGGCGTGCGGACTTATGACCGAACGCCCGAAGCTTGAGATGACTTTGGCCGCTACTGCGTTTATGGCGGCCAAAGAGGCCAATGCACAGGTTTTATCTCCAGGTCATTATCGAAAGGCCGAGCATTACTACCTGAAAGCAAAATCCGCTTACAAAAAAAAATATTTCAACAAGGCAAAACAATACGCACTGCTCTCACAAAGTTACTCCGAAAAAGCTGAAATCACCGCCCAACTAAAAGGTATGTCGGAGAGCCTTGATCAAAAATAAATCAAAGGAACAATGCCTATGTTTTCCAAAATATATGTTCTTCTCCCTGTCATCATGCTGGTAGCACTCTTTTCATGTAAGACAAGTGAACAAATTCAAAGAGAGCAGCTCATCGACAATATCGCCCAGCAAATGGTGCAACTGCAAAAACTCTCCACAGATCAAGAACTGAAGATGCAGGAAATTGAACAACGCCTGTCGCAACTCACAGGAACGGTGGAGGAGAAATCACATAAAAGAGAACTCTCCAGGGAAGACAACATAAAAAGACTCAAGGAAGATGTGGAGCTTTTAAAGGAAAAGCACCAAAATGCCATTGATCAACTCAAAGAAAACCAGGAAGAACTTACAGCACAGAAAAAATATCTTGATAAGGTTTTACAAACGCTTGGTAAAATATCCGGTGTGAAGAAAGTCTCCTCATATGATGAGGCAATGAAACTTTACCGCAAGGGAAGATATAAAAAGGCACGTCCAAAACTTCAATCCCTTTTGAAGAACAAAAAAATCCGTGGAAACAAAAAGGCACGCGTTTATCATAATATAGGCATGAGTGATTATCTTTTGGATAAACACAAATCAGCAATTGTTTATTTTTCCAAACTTATAACCAAATACCCGAAATTCAAATACAATTCAAATGCCATGTTTTTTCTTGGAAGAAGTTTTGAAAAACTCGGACAGAAGGATGCTGCCAAACAGACACTTGAAGAACTTGTAAGACGCTATCCTCGATCCAAAAAGGCGATTGAGGCAAAAAAACTGATTCCACAACTATAGGGAATCAATAAAATCAACGAATTTTTTTCTGTACTCTTTCTTTCCATTAAAGAAAATATCCGTATGTCTTCCCTTCTCAATCGGCCAGAACCATTTTTTCGTTTTTAGATTATTGAAAATATATTCACCATGATGGAAATCAACAGTCCTGTCTTTTTTTCCGTGAATTACAAGCGTTGGAATATTTATAGCGGCAAGATCCTTTCTTGGGGAGTGCGTGTTGGAAACAAGCATAAATGCCAGAGGTGAAAACAAAAAAGTCACCGCATTTCCGCTCAAAACATCAAACGCCTCTTTCTTGTAATCAACAAATGTGGAATCCAAAACCAACAGATCTATTTCTGCTGCATGTTTAAATTTTTGAAGTGATTTTAAGAGTATGGGCCCGCCAAGACTCTGACCGTAAACAATAAATTTTTCGTATCCCTCTTTTTTGAACAATTTCCACGCAACATCAAGTGCCTCCTTTCCATCAGCGATGGCCCCGTCAAATGAAGGTTTCCCCCAGCTTCTACCGTAACCGCGATAATCGAAAATAAAATAATCATAACCAAATTTTGGAAGCCAGAGAAAATGCATAAAATGCGAAGAAAGATTTTCAGCATTGCCGTGAAAATGCACCAAAAGACCTTTTTTATTTTTTTCACCCTTTAAATACTGTGCGTGGAGTTTTAAATTATCATACGAACCAAAATACATGTCCTCAAAATCATGTACTCCCTGCAACGCAGGATCATAATAATGAATCCTGTCCGGCTGAAAAAAGACATGGGTACAGGACACGAGCATTAATGTAAGAATATGAATTATTATCTTCATTTTTAAAAACAAAAATTCCATCCGAACCTGGCACTATAAGTACTACGATCAAAGCTGCCGAATCTGCTGACATATGCAACATTCAACCGTAATTCCTGATTCCGTTTTATCCACAAAGACTGTCCGAGGACAGCTTCGCCATAGTAATCTTTTTTTATTCGACGAATAACATCCCCGATAACCCTGCCAGTAAGGGTCAATTTATATTTTTCAGTCGGGTTCATCAACAATCCGGTATCCACCTTCGGGCCTAAACGCCAGCTATTTTCGAAATGCTTGCTTGTTTCTGCAACCGCCCCAAACATAAAATACCATCTGAAATAATCACTTCCCAGATTGAATGTGGCACCGGCACCTCCATCGGCCCTCCACTTTGTTTTTCCCATTCCATCAATCTCACCGGCAAACAATTGATTCAATCCAACCTGCCAGGAAAAGCGCGGATCATAAAAGTTCATGGGATGGAGTGAAAAGATGTTAATAACACCGATATGTGAAATATCCAACTCCTTCAGATCATAATTATATTCAACTCCTATTTCGGCAAAATCCAGACCCGAAAACGGCTCATATCCCTTATCGTTATCCAGCAGATCATGATAGCCGAACTTGAAATGAATTCCGGCCACCGAAGAATCGTTAACGGCCCCTGCTATAAGCGAAAATTTTTGCGGTCCGTGTCCCAAATCAGGTTTGTTATCTCTTTTCCAGTCCTTCTTTATCGCCGTGCCATCTTTGAATTTTGATCTTCTTAAAAGCACCTGGTGATAGATTTTTTTATGTTTTGGTCTCAATACACCGAATTCCTTGTGCTTGAGAAAATCAAAATAAACTATCAGGGCGTCCAGTACCTTGGTGTTACCAATCTGTTCAGAAATAACGTCCCCGCTCTTAACTGCACTGAAAAGTTTTTTTTCCCCTGAATTAAGACTGGAAAGTCGCCAATCAAGCCTGCGTCCGATGGAAGGACGGAATCCAACCTCATCCACCGCACCTTTTGTTTTAGCTATAAGTTTAATCAAATCGGCTGGAAGATAGTACCACTTGTCCTTTTTGGTGAGATTCCACTCATCACGGCCAAGTTCCAAAACACCGCCGAGAATAAGCGAGCAGTTTTCATCAAGAAAATAATAATCAAACCAGGCCGTGGTGTAGAGTTCCCAAAGATGGTTCACTATACGATCCACTCCGTCCGGTTCGAGGTTCAGTTTATATTCGTAGATATCCCTGGATTCGGAGTTGTTGTATTCATTCACCTTCTGGTAATAGGGCATAAAATTGAAATACCCCTTGTAGCCGCCAAAGAGACCGTAGAAAACATATCTGAATTTTGAACCTTCCTCGCTGGTATTCGCACCATAAGTTGCAGCATAATCCAAAAGATCGCTTTTTTTCCCTTTCTGGTTAATCCGTATAAACGTATGGCCGAAAAGAGAGGCCGGATTGTTTGGAAAAGAAGTGGAGAAAACGAGAGAAATGGATTCTGCATTGATTCCCTTCTTCCATTCCTTGAAATCCTTGCATGGAGCATCCATCGTGTTTAACAATCCAATTTCCTTGAGAAATCTGTAGCGTTCAGGAAAGGCACACTGAGGATGAAGCTTCAATGTTCCTACCAGCGGTTTTCCATCCTTGAATGCCTTGATGCTTGCATAAAATTCCGCCTCGGGATTATATTTTCCATTTTTATCGAGGAAAAAATTCGGACTATCTGTAATGCTTTTGTAATGTCCCCAAAAATTTGGCTTGTAATGAAGGAGCTTTAACCAATACTGAAGTCCCATGCGGCCTTGCAGTTTGTCATACAAAGAAGCCGCCTCGCAAGAAGCGGCCATTGATAAAAATATTATGGTAACGAGCAATTTCTTCATCTGCCCGTCATTCTCCTTGTTTTAGATCACTACGTTTTTGAAATTCTCATACATTTCTTGAGCAGTTGTATCACTATTCACAAAAATGTCACCAAAATTTTGCTGAACCATTCCACCAAATAATTTCATGTCTCCGGAATATCCAACCACATGGGCAAACCCTTCCAGAAACTCACCTTCCCCACGGGACATATCAACCATTAGCTGATGAAAGTTTGCTTCCGCATAGTGAATGCCTCTTTTCTCACTTTTAACAATACTGTGTCTGGCACAGTTCATTGTCCCGCTGGTCATACCAAGTGTTGCATTGAAAAAAATTGCATTTGTAGTCCCTCTTATTGTCGAGGAAACAAGCGAATTTCTCTTGGTGACATACCAGCCAGCACCACATCCACTTGATTTATCAACCGCGTAGGCTGAAAAAGTCAGAAATAAAACAATTATACCGACAAATAGTTTCATAATTCCTCCATTGAATTTACTGAATACATTTACATGAAATTATGCCACAACGATGGCATAATTTATAATTTTTAATATTATAGAATTTTGGACAACATTTATATGTTGCATTAATTTCCCGCTTGCAGTTTTAAATGGGAAAATTTCGTGCTATATGATCATTATGAAGAAACTGATTCTTGGAATCGAAACAAGTTGTGACGACACATCCGTCAGCATCCTAAAGGGAGATCCTGGAATATATAATGATCCTCCAGAGGTACTTGCACACAGTTTTTTCTCGCAGGAAACCATTTTGAAAAAATGGGGAGGGGTTGTCCCCGAAATCGCATCCAGAAATCATCTGGCAAAACTTGTCCCTCTTTTGGAGGAGACATTTCTAAATTCCGGAACAAAACCGGAGGATATTTCCCTGATCGGTGTAACAACACATCCCGGACTTTTGGGGCCGCTTCTTACCGGACTCAACGTGGCAAAAACCATGTCACTTCTTTTTCAGGTTGCCATCACACCAGTCAATCATCTTTTTGCGCACCTTGAAGCGATTCATCTTAAAAAACAATTAAAATATCCCTATCTTGGACTTTTGATTTCAGGGGGACATTCACTTTATCTTTTGGTTAATTCAGAGTCTGACTTCAAAATAATTGGAACCACTATTGATGATGCGGCAGGTGAAGCATTCGACAAGGGTGGAAAACTTCTGAAACTTGGTTATCCAGCAGGTAAATTGATTGATGAACTGGCCAAAACCGGTGATCCTGAAAAATACGAATTTCCAATAGGACTCAGGGGATCAAAAAATGCCAATCTCTCATTTTCGGGAACAAAAACCTCACTGAGACAGTTCCTTGAAAAAAACCCTGATCATCTGCATGACGGAACCGGGGAATCTTATTCACAAAAACTTCGTGATGTCTGCGCTTCATACCAAAAGGCAATTATCGAAGCACTATCCTTAAAATTGAAATTTGCGTTGAAAAAAGGCATGGAAGTCACTGGAATAGAGCTTCCTGTGGTTGTCGGTGGTGGAGTCGCATGCAACAGCGCCCTTCGAAAAGTTCTTGTAAAAAGATATAATAACGTTAATTTTGTTGAACCACGCTTTTGCACCGATAACGGAACCATGATAGCCAATTACGCCCTTCGCACATGGAACATGCAGGTTGCTTATCCTGATTGCCTGTTGCTGGATGCCAAAAGCAGATATATCAACAAACAAAATTTCCAGACAATTTAATATGAAAAAAGTTTATGCCAAAAAAAAACTCGGTCAACATTTCCTTGTAAACAAACAGGTCGCCAGGGAAATTGCCGACGACTGGGCCCGTGAGTCCTCCGCCATTATTGAAGTCGGACCGGGAAAAGGGGTTCTTACAGATCTTCTTATAGAATGGAACATCCCAACACATGCCATCGAAAAAGATGAAAGAATGCGGGATATCCTGTTGGACATTCTCGAGGAAAATCAAATTACCTTCGGTGATGCACTGAAAATCGACCTTGAAAAACTCGTTGATGATTTAAGCTGGAATGATGAAAAAATCTGGCTTGTTTCCAATCTCCCATACAATATCTCCGTACCGCTTATGATGAAATTCACAAGAGTGGAAAACATCAAATATATGACCTTGATGTTTCAAAAGGAGGTTGGAGAAAAGATAGTTCCCAACTCAAATAAAAAAAACATTATGAATTCACTTATGGCAATCTGCTGTAACTATTTTGACTGCAAACAGCTTTGCAAGGTGCACCCGGGCTCCTTTGCTCCCCCGCCAGAGGTGGAATCCGTTGTGATTAGTTTTAAGCGTTGGGATCATCCTACAATTCCACTTCGTGAATTTGACTCCTATGAGCAATTTCTCCGCCGCTTGTTTGCTTTTAAACGAAAGCAAATAGGTACAATTTTAAAGCGAACCTATGAAAAATCCAGACTTCTGGATGCCTTGAATGAATGTGGCATCAGCACAACCGACAGAGCGGAATCCCTTGACCTTTTAACAATTCAGACACTCTATCAAAAGCTCAAACGAAATGTTAAAATGAATTCATAAGGATTATCCATGGGAATCAAAATTATAGTCAAAAACAAGAAAGCCTACCATAACTACTTCCTAACGGAAAAATTCGAAGCAGGACTTGTTCTCAAGGGAACGGAGATAAAAAGCCTTCGCATCGGAAAAGTAAGCATTTCAGAGGCCTATGTAAAAATTGATGAAAAGGGTGAGGCGTGGATTCATAATATGAAAATTCCGCTTTATGAATTTGGCAACCGTAACAACCATGAGGAGGCCAGAAAAAGAAAACTTCTTTTACATCAGCACGAAATAAAAAACATCCACCACCTGATAATGACACAGAGATTGACTGTTGTTCCAACAATAATCTACTTCAAACAATCACACGTTAAGATTGAAATTGCACTTGCCAAGGGCAAAAAACAACATGACAAACGTCACGACCAGGCAAAAAAAGACAGTGAAAAAAGATTAAAGCAGGGACAATACGAATAAAATTTCAGCCCCTACAACAAACCCAATAGCAGACCATTCCAATATAGATCAACAAAAAACCAACACCGCTCCATCTATGGAACTTTTTTTTCATGAACGCCAGTAAGAGTAAAAAGAAACATGCAAAGAAAAGCACCGCCATTTCATAATAAAATGTCTCCGTCAGCTTCACTTTATAAATACTGATCGACCCCATCACGAAACCAACGTTGAAGATATTTGATCCGATTATATTACCGGTAATAAGATTAACGTCTTTTTTCTTGATACAGGCAACCAGCACAGTCATTAATTCCGGGAAAGAGGTGCCGAAAGCGACAAATATTGCAGAAATAACAAATGTAGAAACTCCCAGTATTTTTCCCAGTGATGAACCTGAATAAACCAAAAGTTCCCCTCCGACGTAGAGAAGAATAAACCCGACAAGAAGTTTTCCTATATCAATAAAATTCAGTTTCGGTTTTGGTTCATTTTCATCGTGTATGTGTTTTTCCATCTTTTTAAATGTGAAATAGAGATACCACGCAAAAAATCCACAAAGAATGAAAAATGATGCCCAATGAAGAATATTAATCCATTTAAAGATTACGAAAACCAAAATGGTGATAACAAGATGAAGTATCAATTGTTTAATGATATCCCTTGTCGAAAAAGTTAAACGCACCAGGATTCCGGCAATGGCCATGATCAAAAATAAATTTGCGACATTTGAACCAATAATGTTTCCAAGAGCAATTCCAGGTTTTTCGTGGATACAGGCAAGATGTGAAACAAAAAATTCAGGAAGAGATGTTCCAAAACCGACTATCAAAAGTCCAACAACCAGGGAGGATATTCCAATCGCTTTTCCTATTTTTTCAGCACTTGCCAGCGCAAGATCAGCCCCAATATAAAGGATGCCGAGAGAGGCTGTCATAAGGATTACTTGAAACCAAAGAGCTTGTGTTAGCATGACATATGTCCGATAATAATGTTTTTACAAAAACAGAGATTAGCATATGTTAAACCATTTCTACCAGAAATTGACTTTGAAAAAATTCAAGGTGTATTCCACTGTTTTCTGTCTTTTGGGTGATTTTTCCATTCTAGGATATATTTACAACAAGTTTGCCGACATCGAACTCTACAAATACTATATGAATATGGCCCTCATTTGGAGAACGGGAACGAGCATTTCCGAGTATGAGGATACGACCGTCCGTGAGGTCTTCGAGCTATGGATGAACTGGCTCTTTGGCAGCATACTTCTGATAATTTGTGCCCATCTACTCATCTATATTTTTTACCTCAAGGACAAAAAAACCTGCAGGGCATATGTTCACATTCTGGGAATAATGGGGGCACTGGCCTCCGTCACAATATGGGTAAATGAACTTGGAACCAACATTTATCATTCATGGTTTCTTTTACAAACCATACTGTATCTTTTTGTATTTATGGGATTTTTCACCTATAGGTGGTACGGTGAAATATCTTCACAATGCATCCCGGAGTCTTTTAAAAAATCGGAAGAATAAAATTAGTTACTTCGGATTCAGTCCAAATCGGCATCTGACGTATTTTTCCAAGATGCAGACGATGTCCTGCCAGCGCCAGAATAAATGAATTAAATGCCTTTGGATTTTTCATCAAAATCTCCAACTCCTGATCGTAGATAAAAAGATTCATCTTTCTTTCAAGCTTGCGTAAAATTGCAAGCCTTGCGCCCGCGCTGGAATCAATATTACGAGTGGCAAAAATATCGTACTTGGAAACAAAACCTGCACGTAAAAATTCAATAAAAACAATATTAACATTGGCCTCATGAAGTGAAAGGGTTTCCGGTATATGACGTCTGAGATAATTAAACCTTTTTAAAAGCATTAGCGATGTATTTCCAAAGGAGTCAAAGCTCATCTTGAACAGTTCAAGGAGTTGATCATGATAATTACACCATATCCAAAAATCCAAGGCCCTGTTCCAATAAGGAAGAAATTCCCTGCCCAATCTTCTCTTGAAGGAACGTGAAAGAATATGCTCATTGGAATCCTTCGAAAGAATATCCTTGCTGTAAAATATCTCGTCATCCTTGTTTCTTTCATTTTCATATTTTTTGGGATTTTTACTGTGACTTGTCCTGTCCACCTCGAGAATCTTCTTGATTTTTTTTCTGACTTCAACGATGGAAACCTGTGGACACTTACATGCCCCGGGACAATCTATGGCACAATTTTCACAAACAGGAGAGGAAAGTGGACAATCAACAACCAGATCTCCAAGCTCAAACTTGTCCACCCAGTTTTTAATGGCCTGTTCGGCCTCACCCTCATCTTCATCCTTTAATTTCAACAGCGATTTTACAAAAAGTTTTTTTCCGCCCTCAAAATATTCCAACAGACAAAAGAAAAAATCATTATTTCTTCCACCTTTAATACTCATCCCTGCGATATATTTGCTTTCCATTGGACTATCCGATCGGTTTTTCCACGGTAAAAGGAAGCCTTTTCATACCGGCATCCCTGATATTATCATCAATTATTTTTCTGTCTTTTTCTCCATGGATAAGAATAAAACAGCCACCACCTCCGGCACCGCATACTTTCACACCCAGTTCAGGCACAACCTTCCTGAGCCCTGTCTCCAGATCGAGAACTTTTTGAGTTACGATGTTTGGAAAAAGTTTTTGCCGCTCCCGTCCCTCTTCTCCAATAAGTTTCAAAAAAGTGTCATAGTCACCTTTTTCGATTGAATTGAATGCACTAAATGAAAGTTCTGCAATATTAAAGAGACCACTTCGCACATTATTTTTTTTATCAAAGAAGGCCTTGTAAACCTCCCAATTATTTATACCTGAAAAACGGGTTTCACCTGAAAAGACAAGAGTCATGCGACTTTCAATATTTTCCCTGAGTTCGCTTGAATATAGCTGTTTTACGGTAACGGAACCAGGAGATGGAAAAAGTGCCAGCACTCCTCCATAAAGGGCCGGATAATAATCCTGATATCCAGCCGGGCCGCAATCCAAAAGACGTGCCTCAATATCGCTTATTCTGGCCACGGCCTCATCGCGATCAAACCTTAATCCTGTCTTTTCACAAAGAGCATGATAAAAAGTTATTCCCATTGCCGAAGAACCTCCAAGACCTGCGCCAGGAGGAGAATCGGAGCCAAGGGTTATTTCCAAATTTGAATTCAGTTTAAAAACATTCAAGATTTGCGTAAAAAATGAAAAATTTCCAAAATAATCACTGTCGAGATTTTCCCTGGTGAATTCATCCTCTTTAAATTCCGCCGTTGCATTATAATCCAGCGAATTAAAGCGAACACCATTAAAATCCGTGGTTTTTATCTCCACTTTTGCTTTAAGAGAAGTGGCCAGATTCAGTGTAACAACATTCGGTAAAACCAGATTAATCGGCCAAAGATCAATCGTTCCACCCAAAAGATCTATTCTTACACTTCCTTCCCTGACAATCATTTTTTCGGTTCTCCGTTGTAAATTGCAATATGTGGAAGTTCACGGGCCGTACCAAAAAGATCAAGTCCGTAGCCATAGACAAATTTATCTTCAATGGTAAAACCAAGATAATCAATATCAATTTTATGTTTGCTTTTTGCAGGCTTGTGTAACAATGAGGCCAGCTTGATTGATGCCGGATGCCTTCTTTCAAAAATCTCCATCAGACTATGCAGTGTAAGTCCTGTATCAACAATATCCTCAATAATAAGTATATGCTTATCCTTGATATCACGCTTGAGATCAAGATACATTCTGACGTTTCCGGAACTTTCAGTGGAATCACCATAAGAGGAGACTGAAACAAATTCCAACAATTCCACAGGTACCTTGATTTCACGCAAAAGATCGGCACAAAAAACGTATGCACCGGTTAAAACACCGATAACAACTATTTTTTTTCCCTTATAATCCTCTGTAATCTGTTTTCCAAGTTCCTTGATTCTGCTTTGAATACTTTCACTTGAAATCATAATATCACTATTCATAATTTTTTCATCAGACATAATAAATCCTCTAAACAAATGAGTTATTAAGTATCTCGCCCACTCCTCCGACACCCGGAACAATGTATTGCTTTTCATTAAGACCTGTTTCAACGTCGGGATATGTACCAGGCATTGAAGAAAGGACTTTCGCAGGCGATGGCCCACGATCCAGTCTCAATGCATAGACTTCAACATCGGGATGATCTTTTTTCATTCTCTTGATATATTCCGGTGTGACTATCACGTGCATTGCGATAAATTTCAGTGCCTTTCCTGAAACCTCTTTCTTGTAGTGATTAATTGCGTAGGAAATACTTCCACCGGTGGCACCCATTGGATCGGGAAAAAGAACAATCGCCCCCTCCTTGTCTCCGCCAATCTTCGAGCCTGAAACACTAACTCCCACGACTTCCTCGCTTTCATTAATCTTGCGATTTAAAAAGAAATGATCCTGCCGTATATTTTCCGGAGCAAGAAAATAATTAAGCTCATCATAACAAACATAAGTGGGAAGCATTCCTGCACGCGCAATATCCACACATACCACCTTGGTACCCTGCCTTATAACATCGCCTTCAAATGTCCCATCCTTGTGAAATTCCTTCATACGAGTATCCCAGGAGATTTCCTCCGTGGGAAATGTGAAAGCAATAACCTCGGAAAGAAGGTATGAATAAAACCTTTTAATATAATTATTAAGAAGAGGTTGATTCATATCAGGTGTCGAAAATTTAGCAAGCAGTGATTGCCAGTAAGGGTTGGAAATAATATGGATTTTATCCCCGTATTTGTGTTCTATCTCGGCCAGTTCATAGTTCAAATTCACATGTTGCATATCTTTCGACATAATTGATATCCTTCGTATTTCCAGCAGGTTTGACCATGGATACGTCAAAATACGCGATTAGTCAAAAGCAAATACTGAATAGAAGAAAGAGATATGACACCATGGTTACAAGAAAAAGAAATACAATGAGCGCAGGTGCGATCAGAACAAACACACTTTGAATCGTTGTCATTCCAATATTCCTTCTGAGACCTGCAAATATGAGAATCATCTGCCCAGGCTTTCTTATGGCATCACCGAAAAATGGAATCACCATTAGAAAATTTGAACTCAAGGATGCCGACATAACCTCTGTAATCGCATGCCTGATATCACCCTCAATACCGTAGATTCTGGCAAAAAAATTGATTAAAAACATCCAGACCTTGACATAGATCCAGGTAAAAAAAGGAAAAAAAAGTATCCATGCAAGAGTTGCTCCCACCAGCGCAACATTACTTAAAAAAAGGAATCCATGAACATTTTTGCCGGAATATACAACGGCATAAATGGAAACAATGTAATAAATTGCACCTATTATCTCAAAAATCCAGGAAACACTTACAGATTCCTCAAGTGACAGTGGTTTTAATTTTTCCAATACATGTCTTCTGCCGGAATTTCTCAAACAACGAAAATATTCATGTGACCTGAACGGATGAATCAATACAAACACGTAGCTGTATATTGTCCGGAAAAATTCATTCATAACTTAAAATAATCCTTCATTTTTAGTCCTATTGGAGAACGTTCCCCCACCCAATAATGGAACTGATACCGTTTTTTGGGTTCCAAAATGACAACTTCACCGTCTTTTAAAACAACATGATAAAAAAGATCGTCAATGCCGAATGAAAAGTGTTTTTTGGAAATTATACCTTTATCCAACGGCCGTACATGATCCGCCTTTCGGGTCAAAAAATCAAAAAAATTCCTGAATGACACATTTTGTGGTTTGTACATTGTATCATTTGAAATTACGCTGAAATTTTCGAAGTTACGCAAAACCATTTCAATTTTTGAATCAAACTTCATATAAAATTTTACCTGTTTTTTTTCCTTTAAAAATGTTTCTGGCAAAAGATTTTTATTCCAGAAATCCTGCACATTGGAAAAAAATAATCTGAGACCGGTTCTGTCAATCCCGTAAATGGCCTTTCCAAAAGACGTCTTTACAAAATGGCCGTTTCTTTCACCATAGTTTTTGTAAAGTTCAAGATTAACCGTCCTTTTTCCGTTAACTACAATGGTGGCAATCTTGTTTTTAAGTTGTTCCGGCTTGCCGGGATAATGAACCACTGTTCCCCTGAGCCTGGTCAATTCCGAATAATAACGATCAAAAAAATCATTGTTATATCCAAGCAACTGCAACGATTCAGGACTTGTTGTTCTGTTTTGAATATCAACTTCAAAAACACGGTTCCTTGAGTTTTTTATCTTGATTTTCCTCCATATGGAAAATTCTTTTCCAAAATCCATAACCCTGAAAACCGCCCTGTCCATAAAAAAGTCATTGGTGAGTTTGAAGATGTTCTTTAGGCGATCATATTTTTCAGAGGTAAGATGTGCCTTTTTGGTATCATAGACACCCTTCTTTGCGGAAGTATCCCATGCCAGTATGAGATTTCGCTCATTATTATTTCGCACTTCCATATAAAAGGACGTGGAAAACTCCAGCTTGCTTCCCAAAATGAACGTCAGTTCACTCTTTTCAAATGTAAAAACCATTTTTCTCGAAGTATCCGGTATAAAAAGTGAATAGTCTTTTTCCCTGATTTCATCCTTCTTGAGATAGCGATTGATTTTTATCTGTGACAAAATATCAAAAATCTTTTGTATGGAAACTGCATCTGCAGGAAATTCAGATCCCGCCAGATAGAAGATATTACCCTTTCGTTTCAAGCTGGAGTTCATCGTCCTTATTTCCAACAATTTTCCAAGCTTGTTTTTGTCAAACAAACGCCTGCTTTCCTCTTCCTGTTGTTTATCACGAATATAACCAACTTCCTCAAAGAAATATGTGAAGGTCAGAAGAAGAGCAAGGACAATCCCCAGAATCAAATTCAGTTTCATGAATTTCTTTTCCTCTTATATGTAAAAAGTGCCAGACCGAATAAAATCACCGGAGGAAAAATAACTGAAAAATAAAAGATAATGCCTATTTGAGGCGTACTCATTACAATCGGATCATTTCTTCCAATGGGCAGATTGAATGAATCAATCAGATCATCACTCACCAGCCATGAAGCGGTATTTAAAAACAGTTTGTAATTCTTGCCGAATTTTGCGTAAGAGTTCTGAATGAATGTTGAATTTCCAAATACGGCGATCTTCACAGGTTTGGTCTTTCCTGTTTCATCATAAACGGCCATCAGGGATACAGGCCCCCTTGTGTCATTGTCTGCACTAAACGTCACCTTTCCATTTACCAGTTCGGATGGATCGGAATCCGCCCAGCTCGCAGGAAAATGAGTTGTATTAATCATGGTGGTAACGTCCCCTTCAAGACCAGGAACCTCAAGCTTTGAAACCGAAGATGCAAGTGGAAAAAAAACAGGGCCGGAAACGCCGGAAAGACTTGGATGGTCATTTTTGATTTTATCAACCATCGGAACCGTCCCGTTTGAACCGCTTATATGTCTGATACGATCCATAACAATATCATTTGCGACCTTTATTCCCCATTTTTGAACAAGTGCTCTCAAGGAACCTGACTTGTCATCCTTGAATGAAGGATCAAGCGCAATCAAAAGTTTGCCTCCCCTGTCCAAAAACCGTTTTACCATCCCGATCTCACCTTCCATAAAAGCGGTTTTTGGCCCCCATATGACCAGAAGATCCAGATGTGGCGGCAAATCGGTAATACTTGCAAGTCCAACTTGTCTTATATCGAAATAGGATGCCTCAAGAAAATTCTTTATCCTTGAAATACCCTCCTTTTTCTTTTCATCGATGGACCATTCTCCATGACCGCTTGTGAATATAACAACGGGATCACGTTTTCTTGCCAGCTTTATCATTGCATTTGTAATATCAAGCTCGGAAATCTCATCCACGACAATCTGTCTTCCCTTGTATTCAAACAGGATACTGCCACTCTTTGTAATACCAACGGTTTTAACAAGATCAGGCCTTAATTCCACATCAACAACATCGATGGAAATATCACTCTTTTCAAAACGATAAAGTTCAACCAGTGGAAGAATCGCAAGTGCTTCGTTCTTTCGTGCAAAAACCGTCGCAGAAACAGGCCCTTTGAGTTTCTTCATGAGCAAAACAGATTCCTCTGTAAGTGAGTTTGCCTTGATTTTTGTAACATCCAACTTCAATGGATGTTTAAAAAAAAGATAATTAACCACACCAAGAATGCAAAAAATCAAAAAAGCACTTAATATGGTTGCCATCATCTTTTTAAATTGTGGACTCGAATACAGAATCTCAAATCTTTCCCTGTCACAAATAATAAGCACTGCCGTCAGACACAGGGAGAAAACCGAAACTGAAATATTCAAGGTCAGCACTTCAGGAATTGATATCCAGACTGCCACTGTCACCAGATACAGGACAATGTTTACAAACCAAAATAGCTTTATCATTCCTTTCTTCATTAAAAACTCACCAGTTTCTTGATTCCAACGATCTGTCGGTCAGCCATAGAAAAAAACCTATGAATGAAAAGAAATATACAAAATCATAACTTCTTATGGCACCACGAACAAAAGATTCGTAATGAACCGGAATACTTAAATACTGTACGATATTACCCAACATCCAATTATTCGTTGCATTCACACTCACCACCAAAAGCATAAGTCCCATCAGGATTCCGAAAGAGGTAAATGCCGCCACTATCTGATTTTCCGTAAGGCTTGAAGTAAACATGCCAACAGACAAATAACACATAATTGAAAGAATCATTCCCAAATATGCGGAGCCAACAGTACCCCAGTCGCTATAACCGGAAAGATGAAGGATTACGGGAAAAACAACAGTAAAAAGAAGCATGAATAAAACCATGCATAAAGATGCCATAAACTTGGCAACAATAATCTGGAAGTGATTTAGATTTGAAATAAAAAGCAGTTCAATGGTATGTGCCTTTTTCTCTCCTGCAATAAGTCTCATCGTCAACATCGGGGCAAGAAAAAGAAACATAAAATTCATGTTACCAAAAATCGGTACAATTACCGCTGATGTCATGTTTAACGAAGTCAGCCTTCCTGCACCCAAAAGATAATTGAAAAAGAGCCAGCCAATCAAAAGGCAGAACGTACCCGTAAGAATATAAATCAGCGGTCCCTGGAAAACATCCTTGATTTCCTTTACAAAAAGTATCCAGGTTTCCCTCAATTTTATCAACCTCATTCGTCTACCGTAACCTTCTGAAAAATATCCTCAAGCCCCGGCCTCTCCTCGGTGAGAGACAGAAGATCAGCTTCACATTCAACAAGATATTTGGAAATCTGATGCCTGATATCCACATCTTTTCCTGAAAAGAATTTCACAACGTAGTGATCATTCTTGCGGACATATTCAACTCTTTCAACCGACATATTGAGTTTTACTTCTGTCGCCATGGCATCATTCCACTTTTTCACATCGGCAACCACGACTTGTCCTGTCTGAAAATCGTTGATAATTTTCTTTTTATTCCCACTTCGCATGATTCTGCCATTTCCAATGATGGTGATATCATCACACAGAAGATCAACTTCATGCAGGGTATGACTGGAAAAAAGGACTGTCCTTCCTCCTGCCAGTGATTTTATCAAATTACGAATTTCAATTACAGAATTTGGATCAAGTCCAACTGTTGGTTCATCGAGAATTACAAGCTCTGGACTATGAACCAGCGTTTGTGCCAGTGCCACCCTCTGTCTGAATCCCTTGGACAGATTTCCTATTGTGCGTGAAAAAACCTTGAGTAAGCCGCAGCTATGGATAATTTCATCTACATTTTTTTTTATCTCTCTTGAAGGAACCATGTTGATAGATGCAACGAATTTCAGATATTCCAATACATTCATATTGTCGTACAGCGGGGCATGCTCAGGCAAAAAACCAACCAATCCCAACACACTTTTACGCTCTTTGCACACATCATGATTTTTTATAAAAACCCGTCCTGATGTGGGAGGTATAAGTCCTGTAATGATATTCATTGTCGTGGATTTTCCGGCACCATTGGGACCCAAAAAACCATGGATACTGCCTTGTCTCACCTCGAAACTGACCTTGTCCAAGGCCGTAATCCCCGGCCATATTTTTGTCAACGACTCTATTTTTATCATTACACGCTTTCCTGAAATACCTGAACGAAATTGTAGCAAAATTATCCGACAATTGAAAATTCTATCACACAATTCAAGACCACAGTCGACTGTTCCGAAAAGAAAAATTATGGAGACAATTCAGAAGTTCAAAGAATACTTGGAAGACACCAAGATCATCCTGATTACAACTCACCAACAGCCTGATGCTGATGGTATTGGAAGCCAGATTGCGTTGACACACGCGCTACAGTCAATTGGAAAAAAAGTTGTTTGTGTTAACGAGGAAAAGCTGACAAAAAGACATCAATACCTTGATCTCAATGAAATAATCATACCTTACAATAAGTACATGCGCAGCGACGCACCGAAGGAATTCGACCTCTTTATAGTGGTTGATACCAATACAACCGACAGAATCGGAACCAACATGAAAAAACTTTCAATAAAAAGTAATCGAATTCTTTTTATTGATCACCACCCATGTCCAAAAGAGGTTATTTCGCTTCATTGTATTGATATAAACAAATGTGCTACAGGTGAAATTATCGGAAAACTCATTGAGGGATTGGGTATTGCCTTTACGAAACAGATGGCACTTCCGCTTTACAGTTCCATTCTCGTGGACTCCTCCAGTTTCCGCTATCCGAAAGTAAGCTCGGGAACTCACCGACTAGTTGCCAGCTTGATGGAAACGGGTGAAATCAGGCCATCGTGGGCATATAACCAGATCTGTGGAACAAAAAAAATCTCACATATACAGCTTCTTGGAAGAGTTCTCTCAACAGCACAAACGGACCGTGATGGTGTTATTGCGTGGATAACAATGAGTGAGGAAGAACTGAAAAAATTTAAAGTTGATCAGGATGAAACAAATGCTTTCATCAACCATCTTTTAATTTTAGACCATATCCAGATCGCCTGCATGTTCAGGGAACAGGGGGATTACGTAAAGGTCTCCTTTCGGAGTGCCACAAATATCGATGTTGGAACCATGGCACATGCTTTGGGGGGAGGCGGCCATGATCATTCGGCAGCTACAATCATCAAGGGAAATTTGCAAAGTGTTGTAAAACGAACGATCTTCCAATTAACTGTTATGATGAAATAGTTCACTGACTGTCTTTTAGAATCTTCCCAAGAACACTTCTTTCCTTTTCAGAGAAACCAAATGCATCTTTTCGAAGAATTACCTTGAGTTTTTCCCTGGTCATCGGATCACTTGGATTATTATAACCAATTCCACCTACTTTGATTTCCAGTTTTTTGGTTCCGTCTGGATATCCACCATCGGCCATTTTTCCTATTCCCTTTTTTGCAATTCTCCCCTTTGATAATTGTGCGATTTTTTGGCGAACCTCATTATCCGAAAGTCTCTGGCGCTCTTTCTGAAATTTTGGAGTGCTGCCTCGATGTTTTTTTGCGGCACGCTTAACAGGTGTTTGTCCTTCATTATTTCTAAATGCAGTAAGAACCTTCAAACAGTCCTCCTTTTGGAAAATAATCATTTCAGGAACTGACAATTCCCAAAATACATTATAAATTCTATCAAAAAGGCACATTAAAAAACCCATGGGGCAAGCTTTTCTTGTTTATGATTACAAAAATCGCCAAACTTATTGAAAATAAAAAGGCCATATTAGTTGACCTTGACGGTACGCTAATGAACTCCGAGCCAATTCATGCAAAGGCCCTGGCACTTGCGCTTCTTGAAATAAACATAAAGATGACACCCGAAGAACTGGAAAAAAACTACGCCGGACTTTGTGACCATGAAGTCTGGGAGAAAATCTTGAAGAAGGATGGCCTACTCTCCTACGAAAAAATGTCTGAAAAAAAGAATCATTACTTTGAAAAAATTGTAGATGAACTTTCGCCTGAAGAACTGGAAAAGCTCATAACAAAGGGAGTGAAAAATTTTTTAAAAAAACTCAAAAGGAGTGGAAAGAAAATCGGATTGGTAACATCGAGTGGAAAAAAACAAACTGATTGCATAATAAAAAAACTTAAAGCGAAAGACCTCTTTGACATTGTCACAACAGTGGAAGATATTTTTTTGCCAAAACCAACTCCATCCCCATATCTTTTCACCATGAGAAAACTTGGCGTTGAAGGCCACAGCGCAATTATTTTTGAAGATTCCATAACCGGTCTTACATCTGCAACACTGGCGTGCGAAACAGTAATTCGCATCATAGGACACAATGATCCGCTAAAGGGGCATGAGTGGGATTCTCATAAATTCAAAAAGTTACAAGCGATTGACAACTTTTCTGGGCTCTTTTGATGGCCCAATTGACATACATCACTATAGCAATATCAAAAAAAAATCTAACATTTTCCCCCATTAATTCAAGAAGTTGATAAAAATAGCCGATCCCCCTGCATAAGTAGGATTTTTTGTATTGAACTGATTTTTTTTTCTGATAATATAATCATGCTGACGCATTGCGTTTAATGTAATAGATTAGGTTTTTTACAAAAGCTTCAAATTTTTTCAATGGACCTTTGTGGGACGTGTGTTGTTGTTGGACGTTGTAATGTAGAAAGGTTCATAACTTTCAAAAAAAACGACGTTTCTTTTGAGAGATCACCATGAAAACTTTCATTATTCCTTCTAAAAAGGTATTCACACTCTTTTTAATTTCACTTTCGCTGCTTCTTTTCTCATGTAAAGGCGGTCAGAATTTGGAGATTAAGGGCATTGACGGCCCGAAGCTCTATCTTGACCAGGATTACATGCGAATCGACACTATCTTTGAAAACGTGGAAATCGTCGGCGGCGGCCGTATTTCCTTCGCACTACTCGGACTTGAAGAGTATAAAAACTCTTTTATCGAGGTAAGTCCAGCTGTTCCTTCCGGAACACTCATCGCCGTAAGCATTTCTCTTCACGACATCCTTTACGGCCAGGACGGAATTGACCAACTTGAGCCAAAATCCCTTCCTGATGGAAGACCTCTTCCCGGCATAGCTGGAGGCCGTCTGCCTTCTCTTGCCTTCAGTGTTGAGCAATTCAACAATATGGGATTTTACATTGGTAAACGCGTCTTTGGTATATGGTATCCGCTTGCCGAGTTGAACGGAATTGGAGTAAACAACATCATTACGGCAAGATTTTATTCAGATGGAAAACGTGCAGGAAATCTCTCGCTTGTCGGCCCGAATGCCGAAGGCACCCATGCCGGTTTTCTACTGATGATTGATCTTGGCGACAAAAGCAAAAAATACCTAAAGAAATACTACAAAAGATGGAAAAGAAAAAACAGGTAATGATTAATCAATAAACTCCCTGTCGAGTTTTAAACAAGGCCCCCGTTCATCGTCCGCGATGAGCGGGGGTTTTTGCATTCATCCACAGAAAAAATCATATCCATACCTAAGGCTTCCTCAAATTAAACCGATAAAACATCATAGACATAATGAGAGGGGGACATTTATGAAAAAGACATCTATTAGAGCTTTTTTTGGAACATTTTTTATTATTCTAACTTTTTTCGCCACATCCTGCGGAAGTGGGAGCAACATTCAAATTCCAGGAATAAACGGCCCGTTTATTATTCTTGAAGATGGCACAATTGCCATCCATATGGAATTTGAAAACATCCTCTCAGAGGGGTATGCAAAATTTCCAATTCCAAAGTTTGAAGACTCATATGTGGAATTGGGCGAAACAGCAGAGAAGGGATTGGCCATGACATTCAAGATCGACATCAGCGAACTACTGTCGTTTGATGATTCGCTTCTTCCACCGATCACTATTCCTTTTAATCGCCCGATACCCGGCATACCTTCCGGAGCACTACCAGGCGTGAGCTTTACTGTTGAGGATTTTGAAAATACAACATTCTATATTTCCCCGACTCTCTTCGGTGTTTTTGTTCCATTCGAGGGAATAGATCTTCAAGGATCGATGGCAACCTTCCGCTACTATATCGGCGAAAAAAAGGCCGGAACCATTTCACTTGTCGGAGAGGATGATCAGGGAAATCCATCTGGTCTGCTATTGCTGCTGAATCTCGACAGTAAAACAAAGAAGTATCTTAAAAGAAAAGCGAGATAATTCCAGCAGGGACTTTATTTTTTATTCTTGATTTTCGCAGGTTGCTTTAAAATACTGATGGTCCATTTATAATTGGTCCTCTCGGTGTTTTCCAATTTTATATATTGCGGCTTTTTCATGCCATCAATGTCGTTGAGGCACCAGAATCTGGTGCCTATAACGGCTTGAATATTATAAAGTCCCTGGTGCTCACCATTATCTATTAAAAACTTCAAAAACATTAATCGCACAGGCCCTTTTTTTGATCCAAGTTTATCAAAATGTTTCATATCCTGTAGCGCCTTTCTTCTTTGATATTTATGGAGCGACTTACCCAATTTTTTCCTGATTACACTTTTAAATAAAAAATCCCCTGCAAACAGCTCCATGTCCACATCAACTTTTTTCAGATTCTGCGCCCTTCTGCGTTCCACGGCCTTTTCAAATTGTGATATTCTTGGTGCTGGTTTTGGTGTTGGCCTGGCAACCAGAACTTTTCGTTTTTGTACCCGTACTGGCGTGGGAGTGGGAGTCGGAGTTACTTTGACAATCGGTGTGGAAACAGGAGTTGGCCTTGGTGTCAAAACAGGAACCGGGGCCGGCGTTGCAATAACAAAAAGAAAATCAGTCAATCCCTTGTCGTCAAATTCCTTCAATGTTCCTGGAAGAAAAAGATTTCCTTCAAGGTATCGTTCATTATTATCAAGATTTTTTTTGTAAACCGACTTGTAAACATCCACCAACCACGGATATGGATTCTCACTGTTTTTGAAAATCCGCACATAACGATCCATGCAACCAATACCATAACCGTCATTCCCAACAACATTCATAATGTGGGAGGTTTTTAAAAGTCTGGACGCTTCCTCTATATAGGAAATTCCATACAGGGAATCCCTTTCGGAACAGACATTTAAAATAAGTTTCAAATCACGATTGCAAATATTAACAATGCTTTTCCTTATCGTCTGGAGATCAAGTTTCCTGCATCCGGCCTCTTTACACCAATTCATAACCTGTCTTTGAACGGGCCCATCCACCTTCCCAACCCATTTTTTAATCTCTCTTTTTTTCTTTCCTGAAAATTTGGCACGATCAAGTGCTTTGAGATAAACGGGCTTGATTCTTTTAATGAATTTTGTCATCTCACTGGTTTTTGGACGACAACGTCCAAAAGTTTCATTCCATGCCAGCGTACAAGTATGTCGTTCGGCCCCAAACTGATGGAGTGTCATATTATACAATTTCATCATCTCAAAAAGATAGCTCACTGTAAGAAGACGATACAGATATCTGATATAGGAAATGTGATTTTTAAAAATTTCGTTTGGACATCTGTGTACCAAGCGCATCTGTGGGAAGAACTCCCTGCTTAGAAAATTAAGACCGTCATCAAAAGGCATGTCGGATACCTGTTCAAAAAATTTTTCATCCAAAAAATAAACACGCCTGGAATTGACGTCACGACGGATCATGTAATCCCCCGGCCCGTGATAATCACCAATACTCAATTCACCAAGAAGAGCTTCCTTGTGATAATCATTCATTAATGAATTTGAAAAAGTTTTTTTCGAAACTAAAACACCAACTAGAAAAAAGATTAAAAAACAACGAAAATAAATCATTTACGTTTTCCAGAGACGACTTTATTCAACAAGCAACAAACTCAATTGTGGTATATATGTTACAAGCAGAAGTGCAAAAAGTGAAAGAATTAAGAAAGGTATACTGGCCATGTAAAGCTGTGTTACAGGCTTTTTGAATCGAAATGAGGAAATAAACAGGTTGATACCGACAGGAGGTGTAATATAGCCGATCTCCAGATTCAATAGAAAGATAATCGCAAGATGAACCGGGTTAACTCCAAATTCTGTAGCAATTGGAATAATAAGTGGTACTACAACAATAATGGCACTGAAAATATCCATCAAACATCCAACAACAAGCAAGAAAATGTTCAGGCATAAAAGAAACATGTATTTGTTGGTGATAAACTGTCTCATCAGTTCAAAAAGTCTCATTGGAACTTCTTCATCCACCAGATAATTTGTAAAACCAAGAGCACAGCAAAGAATGAGAAGAATCCCCCCTACAAGCGACATACTATCCAAAATGACAGTGGGAATATCCTTGAAAATATGCAGATCACGATAAATAAAGCACTCAACGATCAATACATAAAAAGCTGTAAAGGCAGCCGCTTCACTCACCGTTATAAAACCGCCGTAGATTCCGATCAATACACCAAAAGGAATGAGAAATTCAAAAATACTTCCCTTGATGGCAGAGATCAATTCCTTCCCCGAAAATTTTCTTCTCTTTTTTATTCCTTTCCCGTTATAAATAGACCAGCCGGAAAGAATCAGAATTAACAGCGTTCCTGGAATAATTCCAGCTCTGAAAAGTTTTTCTATATCAACCTTTGCAACCAGTCCGTAGAGAATGATTGGAAGACTTGGTGGAAAGAGCAGTCCAAGTGATCCTGATGAAGTAACCAGTCCAAGAGAAAACTTTTTGGAATATTGCTCGGAAATCAGGATTGGATAAAGCAATCCACCAAGAGCAATAATTGTAACCCCGCTGGCCCCGGTAAAGGCCGTAAAAAAAGCGCATATCACAAGACTGACTATGGCGGAGCCTCCAGGCATCCATCCAAATGCCGCTTCGGCAAGCTTTAGCAATCTCCTTGGCGATCCACTTTCGGCCATCATATAACCTGCAAAGGTGAAAAGAGGAATGGTAAGAAGTGTCGGCGCCGATGAAATTCTGTATATTTCCACGGTGACTCCGGAAACTTCTGTACCGGCCAGTGTAAAAAGAGTCAGGGCCGCAAGAGACATGATGACGAATAATGGTGTCCCCAAAATGGCAAAAAGAATAATCCCAATGAACACTAAAAATTCAAACAATCTTATTCTCCACTCTCACAAAAGATTTTATCAGCCTGTATAAAAATCTATAAGCTATAAGGCTAAAACCCACAGGGATGATTCCGACAAGATACGAGCTGTGTATTCCCCAAAACCGCACACGTCCGTACTTTGCCTCCATGGCAAAAAAATGCAAAGAAGCATAAACCAACCAGGCAATAGTTAAAACCGCAATAATACCGACGAATCGACTCACCCATAGACGGGCCTTGAGCATATTCCTGTTTTCCAGAAGTTTGCCTACAATATCAATTCCAATATGTGTTCCTCTTCCCGTGGCAATAACACCCCCGAGGAAAGTACAGGCAAAAACAAGATGCCTGACTGAAGGATCAATCCACATGAACGTAATATTGAACCATCGAAATACAATTCCCAGAATGGAGATTCCCAACATCAGAAACACCCCGATTATCAGAAACCATCTGGCCATCTCTTCCACACTTCGATCAATAATTGTAAAAAACCTGAACATCCCTGATCCTACAAATATTTTTCAAGCAGATTAATGGCCTTTGCTGAAAAAACCTTACCAGTCAAATCTTTAATCACCTGTTTTCTAATTTCTGAACTCTGCTCGATATCCTTTTTGGAAAACTCCACAAACTCAATACCAGTGCTTTTTATCGCTGCCAACGATTCAACATTATCCTTCACTGTTGCCTGATTAACCTTTTCAGTATACTTGAGACTGATCTCCTCAACGATTTTCCTGTATTCGAGAGGTATTTTTTTCCAACTTTTATCGTTAACCAAAAAAGCGCCTATCGAATATGCCAACGGAAAGTCTATCAAATATTTAACCTTGGTATGCCACTGAACGGCCAGAATACCGGTTGGAGGCGCATATGCCGCTTCAACCATGCCAGTCTGCAGGGAGGTTAAAACATCCGTCAAGGCAAGCGGTACTGAAACAAGTTCAAGATTTTTTATCAGGCGGGCAACAAGTTCATCCCCGTCCCAGAGCCATATTTTGATGTTTTTCATGCCATCAATACTCTCCGCCTTCTTCTTGGAAATAAAGTAAACCTGTCCAAGCTCGAAGAAACCAAGATTTTTAAATCCGTTTTTCCTGAAGCCTTCATTAAAATACGTCGACATCTTTTTAAGAACATTATTTGCCTTGTTTCGATCATGGTAAAATGTAAAAGGCACTTCGATAACGCGAACATCACCGTTTATTTCTGCAAGTGTTTTTCCTGTAAAAATTCCACCATGAAGTTGTCCCACACGTATTTTCCTGAGGACATCCTGCTCATCTCCCTGGGAACCACCATAATAGATTTTGAACCTGACGTTTCCCCCAGTGGCCTTTTTCACATCCTTTGACATCTTCTTAAGATACTTTGCCCAGGTTGTTCCATCAGGTGCAAGAACAGCTATTTTTATGGTAACTGCATGTAGATTCAGCGAAAACAAAAAAAACATTGAAAAAATAATCAGTACCTTGTTCATTTTTCATCCTTACTTGTCTGTCATATTTAAAAGAGATCCTTATCGTTTTTTTTGATGAACTCAAATCTTTTCAAGGCCATCATCTGATAGAGTCTCATGCGTTTATCACCTAAAATTCTCTGCTCATAGGATTGATCCGGATTCCACTTAATTGCTTCGTGGTATTTTCTTGAATTAATCTCAAAAAATTCCTTCTGTTGTGCATATCCCTCATCGTCGGACATCGGTATTAGATAATGTTGGATATACATAACTCTTGCAAGCCAATTATATGGATGATTTTTAATGGCCTTGAGAAAATGCTCTTTCCCTTTTTTGGGATTTCCGCCAAGCATTGACGGTCTGCTTGCCTCGTAGGAACCATAGAAAATATCACATGCCCCATGATTGATTTGCGGATTTTTGGAACAAACCCAGTCATACATTGCCTTGGCGATCGGAACATATGCATATAGGGACACTTTGTCTTTTTGAAGATTAATCAAACATGAAAGGGACTGGGCCGTAAACATAACACCCTCCAGGTCCCTTAAATCATCCGAAAATTCACTCTCCAGAAGTTTCTTGATCCCGTCATTTTCCTTCATCTTTTCCACAAGCATGGAAAATGGGACATCATTTTGTTCCAAAAATTTCATTCCATACTGCATTGACTTGGTATAATTGATGATCGCCTGATCTTTGTGGGGACTTTCATCAACATCAAGAAGCTTGTCATTAAGATAAAATGTTTCATTCACAACAAATGCATATCCAGTATATCCCTTGATAAGACTGACCAGAGAATCCTCGTCATCCTGCTTTAAATACCAAAACGCCTCAGCCAGTTTCAAACTGCCTGGAATCCCTTTTTGAAAGCTTTCAAAACTGGTTTCACTCTCTATATGAGGTGAAGCCTCATATATGATGCTCCCAGTTGTAGCAACCGCTACTTTCTGTATGGAACCGCAAGAAACCAGAATTATATGCAATGCCAGTAAAATTAATATGTTATATAACATTCATGACTCCTCAAACACTCGCCACCCTAACCAGCGCACGTTAATTGCCATATATTTCAAATATTTAGAATTGAAATTATGGCAAAAATTACAGTCAAATACAATGCTTTCCAGATTTATGGTAATATCAACGAGTTAAATTGCATAATAATGATTAGTGTATTACTACAGGGTACGCACTGATTCAAAAAGAGGAGATTACAGTGATCACCGAAAATAAATCGTCAAACAAAAATAACCCGTTACCAGAAAACCTTATCGTCAATGCTGGTAACGCTGCAGGCATCAAATCCCAGACTCGCAAAAATCTAACACACGGCAGGATGTCAATCGGTCAAAGCCTTCGCCCAAACAGATCCGTAACACCACAACGCAGCATTCAACGTTGTACAATAAAATCCGTTACCGACACAAACGAACAACAATCACATCTTAAAAAGTCTAATTAATATTAAATTTTTCTTTTTTCAAATGACTCTTTCAAATTTTTAATGACACTTTCTCTTGCTTCAGACAATTCCTTGAGTCTTATCTTGTGCAGATAAAACAAATATCTCTTCCTGGCCTCGAATATCTTGTTGATAAAATTAATTTGAAGGGTTTGAATATCCTTGAAACACAGCTTTCTCTCCCGCTCATCCAACCGCTTTGCCTCTATCGCCGGTGAAATCCCCTTTTCGTCATCCACAATAATCGTCGAAAATTCCCCGCTACACACCCTTTTTTTGTTCTCAATATAGCGCTCAATACTCCTTCGATACCCATCTATATTATATATATACTCTTTGTGATCCATGGTTCCTATGGTTTCAACCATCTTTCGAATTGTATCTGTATTCAACATGGAATTATTAGACCCTGTAACTGTCAGATTACCGAAACATGGTAATTGAACAATAAAAAATACAATGAAAGTACAAAATAAAAGCTTCATAATCAGGAAAAAAATTTAAACAGTTTTTTCATATAGTAGTCCACACTCTTGGCCTCTGTAAAAAAATAATTCAACACAACCTGCTTTTGTCGTGATTTTCCGCCCTTATCAATCTCAATCTGACTTGCAGCAATTCCAAGATTTTTAGAAATGAGCTTGACCAGGGATTTGTTCGCAGCTCCATCCACAGGTCTGCTTCTGATTTGAATATTTACTCTCCCATCCTCCCCCAGGGAAATCTTTTCTTTTTTTGAACCTGGTTTTGCCCAAATTTCAATGCATATGGAAAGATTATTATCCAGAATGTTATGTTTTTTTATTTTAATGCCAAGTCTTTCGAACTCGCTGATTATTTTTTGAAAATTAACCTTTGCCACAAAACAATTTTCTCCATTCTCCGCTGAAATCATCCGAATAATTCAAAAAGTTTTTTAGTTCAAAAATCATTTCGTCCAGTGGAAAACCAACAACGTTGGAATATGACCCGTTGATATGACTTACAAATGTGAGGGCCTGTCCCTGAATTCCATAGGCCCCGGCCTTATCCAGTGATTCTTCAGAATCAAGATAGCGTTCAAGAAGATCGTCATCTATATCACGAAATGTTACGTCAGTTTCGCTGGAAAAAACCTCATTTAATTCCCTGCCTGTCTCAATATCCAATCGACCAAACCATACGGCCGTGATCACCAGATGCGTTGTTCCTGATAGTTTTAGAAGCATTTTTTTAGCCTCATCAATATTGCCTGGCTTCCCCAATATCTCGTCACCAATACAAACAATCGTGTCAGATGCAACAACAAGTGGAAAATAATTTTTTCCGGTCCCTTCAATTTTGAGGCATTCCTTCATGACTGCCTCACCTTTTCTGGCGGCAATATCCTGGGCAATCTCTCTTGGAGTGTTAAAGAGACTTTTCTCATCAATATGAGCAGGTTTGATTTTAAAATCCAATCCTGTCCATCCTAAAAGCTCTTCCCTCCTGGGACTTTTACTTCCTAAAACCAAAGTGTACAATTTATTTTTTTCTTTCATGAATTGTCCGCCAAAAACGTTTTTTCATACTGTTAAGAACCTTTCTATCACCCTTTGCCATCTGCCAATATTCCGATTCCTTTTTTACGCTATAAGCGTGAAGGGCCTTTCTGAAGTAAATCGGTGAATAATCCGATAACACAAGTTCTCTCCCTTCCCTTTTTACCATTTTGATATAATTTTCAAAAATCTTTAAATTTGTCAGCTCAAGTCTTCTTGTAAATACTCTCAAATATTTCAATCTTTTTTCGGTCTCGGACATTGTACCACTGCGCTTGTGATTCCAAAGTCTGTAACCGTACTTTCTGGCCAATTCCCGTGGTTTAATATTCGTTTGATGAAATGGAATCGAATATTTTTTAAACATCATTTCCCTGGCAATCATAATTGATGGAATCCTTTTCGTTAGAAGCCCACCGAAAGCAAATCTCCGTTCCCCATCCGGGTACGTCACCATGTCTCTTCCTGAAAAATCCAGCTTATACCAGTTGTTATCCCTGATTTCGATTGACTCAATTTTTTTGTAACCAACCTCTATAAAATCCAGCCATCCCTTGCTTGTATAGCTTTTATTATATCTGGTAAAACTTATTTTTTTGAAATAGGAACCGACACCTGGAAGGACGATGAATTCAGCACTATCGGCCCTGTTGGCAATCATTCCATTTGGCATGACAAGAAAATATTGTGATACCTTGGGGGGACAATTTTTGTTATTTTCCGCGATAAGCCTGTTAAGCTTCTCATATTTTAATTTTTCATCATTCCTCTCAACAACGCCGTACAAGTTGTTCTCATCGTAACCAATTTCACTTTCACCAATCCCGGACTGCCCGATCGGCAAAGGAAGAAAAATCGCATCCGTCTCTCTCATTGAGGTTGGATTGAAACTGCCCCTGTTGCGCCTCAACCACAATACATTCCCGTAATTAATCCTGGCAAAAACAAATAACTCGTCATTTGCCACGTTAAATTCATTAAAGGTGACCGAGGAATTGGGGGAAAGACGAACCATCGTACCATCATAAAGAAAAATCCAGGCATAACTTTCGCCTTCGGTTCTAAATTCATTTGCCTCGTAAATTTTTGATGGATATCCAACCTTGTAGCTTCCATCGCGTTTCTCGTTTATACAATTGCCAACACACTGAAGAACCCTGCCAATAATCTCCCGATGAGTTTTATCCCTTCTTGAAACCAGCCAATCAGGATATTCCGTCTTGAGTTCAGCATCTCTTTTCCACTCATTCAAATCAAGCCAGCTCAAAGGATCAATATTATCCCAATCAATCAGGGATTTTTGTTGGTCCTTATAACGGTAGGTTTCTGCGTGTAATCCAAGACAGAAAAAAACAACCCCCGCAATAATCAGTAGTTTTTTCATACATCTCCCAGTTATAATTTTAATACCGTATGCGTATAAAAAAAGACCTGCTGATTGTGCCTACCTGTGCGACCTTTCATGACGCCGAGCATGGGAAATACCGTCTATATTGCTAATAACAGTAGGTTTTGGTATTAAAGATGACACCAAGGAGAGATACCATGTCTGAAAAAACGGGCCCACATTCACAATTTTCCTTCGTTGAAACCGAACATAATATTCTTAATTTCTGGGAAACAAGGGATATCTTCAAGAAATCACTGAAAAACACCCAGAACGAAAAACAATATATTTTCTACGATGGACCTCCATTCGCCACAGGCCTTCCTCATCACGGACACCTTGTTGGCAACATTCTCAAGGATGTCGTTCCAAGATATTTCACTATGAAGGGTTTTTATGTGGAACGACGGTTTGGCTGGGACTGCCATGGTCTTCCTATCGAACATGAAATTGATAAAAAACTGGGCATGTCGGCACACGAAGCGATAAAAGAACTTGGGATCAAAGGCTATAATGATCAGTGTCGCTCCATCGTCGGAAGATATACCTCGGAATGGAAAAAAACCATTGATAGAATCGGAAGATGGGTTGATTTCGAAAATGATTATAAAACCATGGATGTCACCTTCATGGAATCAGTCTGGTGGGTGGTAAGGCAATTGTGGAATAAAGAGCTGATCTACAAGGGAGTAAAGGTCGTACCTTTTTCAACGGCCTTTGGAACAGTACTGTCGAATTTTGAGGCCACATCAAACTACAAGGATGTGCAAGATCCTGCTGTCACTATTTTATACAAACTTGCAGACGAGGATGCCTATCTGGCGTGCTGGACAACCACACCATGGACACTTCCATCCAACCTTGCAATCTGCGTTGGAGAAAAAATCACCTATGTCAAAGTCAAGGATGAAACTCTCGATATTGATTTTTACATCGCAAAGGATCGACTCTCCTACTACACGAAAAATAGAAAGAAAAAAATAAAGATTCTGTCGGAATGCGAGGGAAAGGATCTCAAAGAAAGACGGTACGAGCCGCTCTTTCCATACTTTGCCGATCTCGCCAAAGACGGTGCCTTTCAGGTTATTTGCGATGGCTATGTAACCACAGACGATGGTACCGGACTTGTCCACACGGCCCCTGATTTTGGTGAAGATGACAACAGGATTATGAAGAATCACGATCTTCACGTCCATGCCTGCCCTGTCGATGATCTTGGAAAATTCACAGAGGAAGTCACAGACTTTGCGGGAATGTATGTCAAGGACGCTGATAAACACGTAATCAAATGGCTCAAGGAAAACGGCAAACTCTACGATCAGGACACATTGGTTCACAGCTATCCATTCTGTGAACGTTCCAACACGCCTTTGATCTACAAGGCAATTCCGTCCTGGTATGTGAATGTTGAAAAAATCAAGGGCAAAATTATCGAGGCAAACAGGCACATTAACTGGATACCGGATCACATAAAAGAAGGCCGCTTTGGTAAATGGCTTGAAGGTGCCAAAGACTGGGCAATATCGCGTAATCGTACGTGGGGAACCCCAATACCAATATGGGAAAACGACAAAACAGGAAAATTTATCTGCATTGGTTCGATTGATGAACTGGAAAAATACACAGGAAAAAAAGTAAATGACCTTCACCGCGAAATCGTGGATCTCCTTGAATTTACAGTCCAGGGAGAAAGTGGAACCTATAAAAGAATTCCTGAAGTTCTGGACTGCTGGTTTGAATCAGGCTCAATGCCATATGCACAACTTCATTATCCATTCGAAAACAAAAAAATCTTTGATGAGGGATTCCCTGCCGAATACATCGCAGAAGGACTCGACCAGACAAGAGGTTGGTTCTATACGCTGACAGTTCTTTCGGCCGCGCTTTATAACAAACCTGCGTTTAAAAATGTAATCGTCAACGGAATTGTAATGGCCGAAGACGGCAAAAAAATGTCGAAAAGCCTCAGAAACTACACCTCTCCGAATTCCCTTATGGAGGATTACGGCGCAGATGCCCTAAGACTCTATCTAATTAATTCGGGACTTGTTCGTGCGGAAGAACAGCGCTTTTCCGATCATGGCGTTAAAGACATGGTCAGACGGGCACTTCTACCATGGTACAATTCCTTCAAGTTTTTTCAGACCTATGCAGAGGTTGACAACTGGAACCCAAAAGAAAATTTTAAATACGGCGATAATATAACCGATCGTTGGATTCTATCAAACCTTCAGACATTGAAGAAAAATATTGCCACCGAAATGGAAGCCTATAAACTCTATAATGTTGTACCATCGCTTTTCGCTTTTATTGAAGATCTCACCAACTGGTACATCAGACTCAACCGCTCGCGATTTTGGGGAGAGGGTCTGACTTCCGACAAATGTGAAGCATACTCCACGTTGTACACGACCCTGAAGGAACTCTCCATGGCGATGGCCCCGTTTACGCCATTTTTATCAGAACACCTTTACATGGAGCTTGGAAAATTTTCTGAAAATGAGGAGGAGTCAGTTCATCTTTGCAAGTACCCCGTGGCAGATGAAAAAATGATAGACCAAACACTCGAAGATGCCATGAATCGAATGCAACAAATCATTCTCCTTGGGCGCCAGAAAAGAAACCAAAAACAAATCAAGGTTAAAACACCGCTGAGAAGAATCACCGTCCTCCACAAGGATGAAACCGTTCTGAATGAGATCAAAAAACTTGAAGGATATATCCGAACGGAACTTAATATCAAGGAGATCCTCTACTCAACAGAGGAAAGCAGATATATAAAACTATACGCAAAACCGAACGCACCAGTACTCGGAAAACGCCTCGGCAAGAATTTTGGACAATTCAGAAAACTTATCCAGAATCTTCCTGAAGATGTTCTCGCAAAACTTGAAACAGGTGAATCCATCGGACTTGAAGGGGAAACCTTTATTGCCAGTGATTTTCTAATCTTTCGCGAGGCGAAAGAAGGCACTAATGCACTTTCAAACAGATTCATCTCCATTGATGTGGATTGCGAACTTGATCAGAATCTGATTGATGAGGGATTGGCACGTGAAGTTGTGAATAGAATCCAAAAAACAAGAAAGGAAGTCAATCTTAACGTTGCTGACCGTATCACCATCGTATATGAGGCCTCTTCGGAAATCGAACAAGCTATTTCCAAACATGAAAATCATATAACCAGGGAAACCTTGACCAATAAACTTCAAAAAGGGGCGCCTGATGGTCATGTTTTTGAATATCAGATCGAAAACGGAAAACTCAGGTTTAGCCTGAACAAAATCAAGTGCTGAAAGGTTCCCAATCGGCCATGATCCTTTTATAATTTTAGCATGCGCGGTTTATCGTTTTTATCATGTTCATTATTATCCATCCTGATCTCATTCCAGGCCCTCCCATATCCGTCATATTTCTACAACAGGAAGAAAAATCACCCACCTGCTTCAACAGTAAATCGATATATCAAGCCTCAAATGCGAAGTATCATTCAGGAATTTTATCTCACTTTAAAAAAACTCCATCCGCTCAACGCCAATCTTATTGAAAATAAAAACCTGATTATGAAAATGAGATACAAATGGGATAAATGGCGAAACGAATGCGAGGCCATCACTGACGTATGTAATAAAAAACTTTCGGATATCTATCAAATATCAAGAAATCTTGAAAAAAAACATCATGCGTTACAAAAAAAAGTATTTTCGAAAAGTTACTTCAAGAGTCAACGCAATATCGACTCACTCTTAAAATTGGCCGGATCAATCGACAATCTTTCCAACCTTAATTACAAATTACTTCATAGAATAGAGGAAATACTTATCATGTCTTATGATGGCACAAAACAGTATATGGATCGAGATGAAGAGCTGACACATACCATACACATAATGCATACTTTTAGTGAACAAAACATTGTCAGCCAGTTACCTTATGATGTTCTCACAGTCTATACCTCCGTATGGTTATTTTTTATCAAAAATCTTGAAACGTTCCTAATGTTGGAAAAAGACACTTCATTCCTGTTGGAGCGGTTGGAGGAACTTAATTCCGCGTGGAATTCCTTTCATATGAGAATTGCAAAAGGTATTGTATTTGTTCCACAAAATGTTGTAAATATTCTACAAATTATTCATAACAGATGGAATTCCATTCTAAAATTGGTTTTAAAAAATAAGGCAAGATGATAAAAGAAATACAAACAGGACTTTTTGATAATCTGAACATCAAAACGAATGACAGTAACGTGGAAAATCACGATACATCCAGGCAAGGGCCGCTGGCGTATAGGGCCAGACCGAAAGACTTTGAGGAATTTCAGGGACAAAAACATATTTATAAACGCTATCCATTTATCATGGATGACAACATTCCAAGCATGGTTATCTGGGGACCTCCTGGGACTGGAAAAACCACACTGGCCAATGTAATAGCTCTTAAAAGCAGCAAGGAGCTTTATCGCTTCAGCGCCGTTTTGGGTGGAGTTAACGATCTAAAAAAACTCATTGCACGTGCAGCGGAAATGAAAGTCCGTACGAAAAAGGATGCAATCATTTTCATTGATGAAATTCATCGCTTCAACAAGGCACAACAGGATGCACTTTTACCATATGTTGAAGAAGGTGCTTTTACGCTGATAGGGGCCACCACTGAAAATCCACGTGTTTCAGTAAACAAGGCACTCCTTTCACGACTTCACATAGTCGAATTAAAAAAACTTGGAGAAGAGGACATACTGGAAATCCTCAAACGGGCACAAATCAATTGGAAAATTGAGACATCCGTGGAAATTATCGAATTCATCGCTGATTATTCCGGAGGTGATGCCAGAAATGCCCTTAATTTTTTGGAAATAATCGAAAAGAATTCGCAGAAAAAAGAACTTGGTTTAAATGAAGTAAAAAAATTAATTCTGGACAACTCAAGAGAATATGATCGAAATAATAATCGTCATTACGATGTTATTTCTGCTTTTATAAAGTCCCTTCGTGGAAGTGATCCGGATGCCGCATTACTATGGCTTGCGATCATGATTGACGGTGGAGAAGACCCGGTATTCATTGCAAGACGTCTTGTTATTTTTGCTTCTGAAGATGTTGGAAATGCGGACCCAAGCGCACTTACTCTGGCGACATCAGCACTCACCGCCGTTAAAAATATCGGAATGCCGGAGGCAAGAATCATTCTTGGCCAGGCAACCAGTTATCTTGCAAGCACCTACAAAAGCAATGCCTCTTACAATGCGATAAATCAGGCCATATCCTACGTTGAGCAACGTGATACTATTGAAGTCCCAGATCACCTGAAAAACCACCCTCCAAAGGGAACTCCTCCATACAAATATCCACATAACTATCCGGATCACTGGGTAAATCAAGAATATACAACCGAAGAAATACCAAAATTCTACGGCCCAACCGAAATGGGCAAGGAAAGATTCCTGAAAGAACGGCTCGACTCGCTGCGCACAACTTAGATATTAGCAGAAACTTAGAAAAAGTATTAGCCAGATTAATACAACTGTTGCATATTTACCTCAACAAACTCGACAAAGGGAAATTCGATGAAACAACTTACGATTGTATTAGTATTGTTTTGGACGTTTCAAGCACTGGCAACACACATGCCATACTATCCTTACGAGCATCACCAAAAAATAAAGTCCATGAGAATCAAGAACGAAGAGATGAAAAAACTTCTCAAGGACGTTCTTCAAAAGGCACATTTAGCGCATCAAGATAGTGCCGATACTCTTACGGGCCAATGCGACGAAAACCAGGAAAACTGTTATACGCAAAATGTACTTAACTATCGCAATGCCAGAAAATTTCTATTTGGCAAACTTCATCTAAAAAAAGACGGACAGGGTTATTACATCAAGGACGTTTATTGCAATAAAGTTTTAACTAAAAAAACAAGAAACATCCACAATCTTGGACCAATGCAAATACCAAATTCAAATGTAGTAAATTGCGAACACACATGGCCGCAAAGCCGTTTTACCGAAAATCACCCACGCTCGCATCAGGTAAGTGATCTTCATCACCTGTTTCCAACAAATAGTGTTGCAAATTCTGTAAGATCAAATTATCGCTTTAGTGAAGTCAAAGGTAATAATTCAAACGCACTCTGCTCCCCATCACATCTCGGACAATACGCAGAATTGTACAAGGGCGACTACAGAAGTTCTTTCTTTGAACCTCCAACAGAACACAGGGGAAATGTGGCCCGTGCTCTTTTTTATTTTTCAATCAGATACGACATCAAAATAAGTTATGAGGAAGAGGTGTATCTTCGCAAGTGGAATGATGAAGATCCTGTTGATAGAGATGAAATAGATAGGAACAATGAGATTTATAGAATTCAAAACAATCGTAATCCATTCATTGATTATCCGTTTCTTGCCCACATGATTTCAAATTTTTAATAATTATCTAATAATTAAGCGAACGATTTTTTGCGGCCATTATCGCTTCTGAAAGCGTCTCTCCCAGAGTTGGGTGGGAATGGATAGTGTGAAAGATATCCTCATCCACACAGTCCATTGACTTGAAAAGTGAATATTCATGGATAAGCTCCGTGGCAAGAGTTCCCACAATATGAGCACCCAGAAGTTTTCCATCATTGCCAATAAGAACTTTCACAAACCCATCCATCTCATTACTTGCAATGGCCTTTCCGTTGACCCTGAAAGGAACCTTACCAACCGAATAATCTATATTTTTTCCCTTGAGTTCACGCTCGGTACTGCCTATCGAAGCAACCTGCGGATAAGAATAGATACATCCGGGAATATTGGATTTATCAAATGGACGTGTTTTTTCACCTGAAAGATGTTCCGCTGCGATCATACCCTCATGACTTGCAACATGGGCAAGAAGTGGAGGACCGGATACATCACCAATCGCATAGATATTTTCCATATTGGTTTGATTGTACTCATTAACGACAATAAAATCGTTGTTTGTTTTTATGCCAACTTCATCAAGACCAATACCTTCTGTATTTCCTTTCATGCCGACGGCAATCAATACCTTGTCAAACTTATATACTTTTTCATCACCTTCTTTTTCCACTGTCCTGAGGATGACATGATCACCATTATTTTCAGTGGAAACCTTTTTAACTCCAAGTGATTGCTTGATCCCAAGTCTTCGATAGGCCGTTTCCACCTCAATACTTGAATCCGTGTCCTCCATGGGAAGAAGATGATCCTGCACTTCAAAAATATGAACTTTTACACTAAATGCGTTCCAAAAATAGGCAAACTCAATTCCAATTACACCGGCCCCGACAATACCAATTGTTTCAGGAAGTTCTTCCATCCTAAGGGCCTCAAATGCTCCAATAAGACGATCTTCATCGTGCTCAAGACCTGGAAACGAGTTATAACGTCCTCCTGTGGCCAGAATGAAATTCGTTGCTTCAATTTCTTTCTCTTCACCGGAATGAAGCCTTACATGCATTTTATTTTTTGAAAGAAGCCTTCCCTCTCCGTTTAGAACATCGATATTGTTTTTCTTCATGAGAAATACAACACCTTTGACAATCCTTTCGCTCACACTGGCGGCACGTTTCACTGCTTTTGCCGCATCAAGGGATTTAAGCTCCACATTAATTCCAAGTCTGGAAAAACTTTTAAGTTCATGAACACTATGCGCAGATTTCAAAAGTGCCTTTGTTGGAATACAACCGCGATTAAGACAAACCCCGCCTAATTTATCCTTTTCTATAATCGCAACTTTTTTTCCAAGTTGACTTGCTCTTATCGCGGCGACGTAACCACCCGGACCTCCTCCAAGCACTACAACATCGTATTTTTCCATATTTCTAAATCCTCTTATTGAAAAAGAATCACTAAAACGTTATAGATAGGCATCACTATATGAACCAAGAAGCGTCTATGTCAATAAATATGCCTGACTGTCATCTTGAGAATGAAGAAATGGAAATTCTGCTCAAGAACTTTCCAGATGGAGTCATCGCTCTGGATTTGGAAACAACAGGACTCTCTCCTCTCATCGACAAAATTATTGAGATTTCTGCCGTCAAAGTGACTAAAAATGGAATTGATTCTTTTAACCAGCTAATCAATCCTCAAATTCCAATTCCTCCATTCACCATAACAATTCACGGCATCAGGGATGATATGGTCCGTAATTCACCGACCATTGACAAGGTATTGCCTGAATTTATGAAATTCATCGGCGACCTCCCATTGATTGCACATAACGCCCAATTCGACACAGGCTTTATTGTTTTTAATCTTCATCAGGAAAAACTTGGAGTTACAAAATCTCCAATTTACTGCTCATGCCGTCTCTCCAGAAAAGTCTTTAACGAAATGCCTAATCATAAACTTGCAACTGTTGCCTCTGGATTGGACATCGAAATTGTCAACCACCATCGCGCTCTTGACGATGCTATCGCAAGCCTTAGAATTTATGCCCACGGATTATTAAGAGCATGTGATGAAAAAAAACAGAAACAAACAAAAAATGAATCTCATATTTTAGATCTATCTTCCTTTGATATGGACAAATCATTTGAGATTCCAGACCATCTGGAACTCTTGAAAGAGAAAGTTCATACGCAGGAAATTATTGAAATAAAATACACTGGTGGAAGTCATAAAAACAAATTCCGCCCGGTCAAGGCCCTGAGTCTTCTGCCACTTCCGGCAGGCAATGTCCTGTACGGATATTGCTTTCTATCCAAACTTCACAAATCATTTCTTCTTTCAAAAATTGTTGATTGGAAAACCATCTCCACAAAAAAAAGAATCGAGATTCTTCGCAAGAAGTAACTTACTGCTTTTACACTTTTTATGCCGCGCGTATTCACCGTCATCTTTCTCCTTGCAAACCGAATTTTCTTACCATATAAGTGGATATATCAAATAAGAAGAGGAGCGTCATGGACTGGAAAAAGATTCGTACTACATTCGATCTGGAACAACTTTATCCCCATCATATTCTAGAAAAATTCCATGATACATCAAAAGGTATTTGGTCGAATGTTCCTGACGAGAATTGGTACGATTGGAAATGGCAGCTCAAAAACAGGGTTGAAGACATTGAAACTCTTAAAAAAATAATTAACATGACCAAGGAAGAGGAAGTCAATTTCGAAAAATGTTCTGCTAAATTCAAAATGTCAATCACCCCATACTATGCGTCACTAATAGATTCCACTGATTCCAATTGCCCGGTTCGCATGCAATCAGTTCCATATTCTGAAGAAATGAATATCCTTGATACAGACATGGAAGACCCACTGGCCGAAGAGCGGGACATGCCGGTACAAGGATTAACTCACCGCTATCCAGATCGTGTATTGTTTTATGCCTCAAACGATTGCCCCACGCTTTGTCGCCATTGCACCAGAAAGAGAAAAGTTGCAAACCCTTCAGCAGAGTCGCAGAAAAAACAAATTGAGGATGCTCTTGATTATATAAGACAAACAAAGACTGTTCGTGACGTTATTGTCTCTGGAGGAGACCCGCTTTGTCTTTCCAATCAGAAACTCGATTATATTCTTGGCGAAATCAGAACGATTAAACATGTAGAGGTTTTGAGACTTGGAACAAGAAATCCATGCACTCTTCCAATGCGAATGAGAGATGATGAACTTTTAAGTATTTTAGAAAAACACCAGCCAATTCATCTCAACACACATTATAATCACCCAAAAGAATGTACGCGTGAGGCCCTTTTAGCAACCACAAGACTTTCCATGGCCGGTTGTACTGTTGGCAATCAGACAGTTCTTCTCAAGGGAATTAATGATAGTCCAGAAATCATGACAGAGCTTTGTCACAAGCTTCTTTTGATGAAAGTAAGGCCATATTATATTTTTCAATGTGATCTTTCCGAGGGAATCGGGCATTTTCGAACCAAGGTTTCCAAGGGAGTTGAAATTATTGAAAAAATGCGAGGCTGGACATCCGGACTTGCAATACCACACTTTGTTGTAGATGCTCCGGGCGGTGGAGGAAAAATTCCTCTCGGACCCAATTACGTAGTGGGCCATAAAGATAATAAGCTGACACTTAGAAACTATGAACACAAAGAATATGATTACTACGAACCTGAGGAAGATTAGGAATTGACAGAAAATCACCTCATGATTAGTATATCATCACTCATGCGGGATTAGCTCAGTTGGTAGAGCGTCTGCTTGCCATGCAGAAGGTCGCCCGTTCGAATCGGGTATCCCGCTCCAACTTTCGAACACAAAATCACACAAACAATCTCTAAATCGTTAATAACATTAACGAATGATTACAGGAGGTTGGCAATTATCGACACATTAAAATTCTTCACAGTTAGTCACAGTTTTTCATCAGATGACTTGTTGGCGGCTTGTTTTTGGCTTGCTTGTTTACGCCAAAATCAAAGTTGCCCGATTTGTCGCGGATAGACTGTAACTTTATGAATCTATTTGGAAAATCGAGTGAGCGTTACCTTGCCCTGATTGCTATCCAAAGGATTCAAAAACAGACTTAAAGTTGCTCTGATTATCTCAAAACCGTCACGATTTTCAGTATTAACTTTTTACCCATTTGGATGTTGGAGGTACATCATGAAAAATAAAAATTTTGAATTAAAAAAAAGACGTTATAACACCAAAATAATGACTGATGACGTTATTGCCATCAGAAAAATGCGCATCTTCCGAAAAATTTCCAGAGAAGCTGCGGCCCAAACTGTCAACATTTCACCCAAGACTTTGGAACGTTTTGAACATGGACGTACAACATTTCCAGAAGAAAGAAAGAAGGCACTCATAAGAAGGTATCGCTTCACCCTTCAGGAATATAGTGACATTCTTGAAGGCAAAATTGTATTACCCGATCTACCGGCCCGTTCCGTTTTCAACAAACCACAAAAGACAGAACAGGAACGCCGAAAATACCAAAAAATCATTACAAAAAGAGTCAGAGTCATTCGATCAATGCGCAAAATGAAAGGC
>JAGLPP010000025.1 GCA_023137315.1 Bacteriovoracaceae bacterium | reverse complement strand
TTGGCTTTACAGCAGCGGCAACAGAAATCAGCAGCAGTGGCCGAGACAGAAGCAGATAGCAGAAAGCTGCTGCTAAAATGCGCATTCATACACGACCACCTTTTAAGCGCACTACTCAGGAAAAGTAGCCACGTACAAAATTATAAATCTTTTCGCATCAGCAAAAGTTTTTCTTCAGGTAATCGTCCTTCTTTTTCTTTAAAGACGGTATAACCCAATTTTTTATATAAGTTAACAGCTCTTTTGTTTGGACTATCTACTCCCAAAGTAAGTCGCCTAATCTTTTTTTGAGATACCTCTCCTTCAATAAAGGTCATCATCTCTTTGCCTATCCCTTTACCTTGCAAATTACTATGTACCTCCAGGTCATGAATGTGGGCCACTTCCTTCCCATTCGCCAAATCAGGATCGTTATCGGCATTGTTGTAAATAATTTGGATCATGGCCACAGGAAGATCATCCTTGATTTTGACGTATATATCGCGATTATTTTCCAATTCATCCAGCTCACTTTGTAATCGTTTCTTTGATTGAGATAAATCTTCAATGGAATCAGAATATGTTTCAACGATAGAAAGAAGTAGATTTATTTCTTTTCTATCTAAAATTTTCCGTATCATTTTTATTACTCCAGAGATATTTAATACAATTAAGATTTTCTCAATTTCCACAAAAGGATCTCTAATGTCAATCGACGTAACCGGTTTTTTTAACTACTACACCTCACCCCACCAATTTCCACCTAGCCCCACGCCCCTTGCCAATAGGTTCAATCACTCTTTCTTCCTTCATTTTATTAAGCACTTTTTTAACAAGCTCTCTATTGATAGAAGGATGCAGATTCATAATACCTGAAATGGTAAAAACTCTTTCAAAGGAAAGAATTGTCTGACGGACCAATGAACTTTGATTATCGCCTGTAGACAATTCAACTCTTTCCTTCAACTCTTGATATGCTGATTTTATTATACTGAACAAGTAATTCCACCAAGGCATCAAATTAAAATCTTTTTCATGCCATCCAATAGAGGAATTTTTAAGGGCCTCGTAATAATCTTCTTTTGATTCTTCAATTAATTTCTCAATACTAATATATCTCCCAACCTCATATTTTTGTTGATAAAGCAAAAGAAGGGTAAGCAACCTGGCCACCCGTCCATTTCCATCTCTAAATGGGTGTATACAAAGAAAATCTAAAACAAAATTTGCAATACAGATAAGCTCTGGAATCATCGAATTTGAAATAACGTCATTATATCCCAAACAAAGCTGTTCTATTGCTTTTGGAGTTTTTGCTACTGATACAGGTCTAAAACGAATCGACCTTTCTCCATTTGAGTCTATCTCTATTATATCGTTATTTCTTTTTTTCCACTGACCGGCATCAGAAATCATTCCACCCTGGGCAAGCTTATGCATTTTTTGAATAACCCCGGGAGTAATATTGATCTTATCGTAATTATTATGAATATAGTCTAAAGCTTTTCTATAACCTTGAACTTCCTCTTCTGATCTATCTTTTGGTCTGGATTTGCCAAGTATAAGGGGAATAAGTCTTTCTTTTTCAACTTCAACTCCCTCAATTCTATTCGATGATTCTACACTTTGAATAATGGCAGATTCCCTGAGTTTATTTAAGGTTTCAGGTTTAACCTTGTTCCACATCTCCTGCATACCTCTGGCCTCTGAACACTGTGATAAAAACCAGGTTGTACTGGGATGAAAAAGCAAGTTTTGAATAAATTCTTTTGAAAATGTGCTCATCCCTCAACATTACCCAATTATTACCCAATTGTCGAGTTGTTACCCAATTTATCCCCATTAAATATTTATGCTGCCACAAAATAACTACAAGAGGTACCACCTGACTTTTCGTTACATACAAAATTTGCAAAATTCTATTCCGGTTTGGATAACTTGAATTCATCAACCAACTGGGTCAATTGATGGGCATGCAATGATAGCTGGCCGGCAGAGGAAGCAGATTGTTGAGCCACAATTGTGTTTTTTTGAGTTATTTTGTCTATTTCAGAGATAGCGTTAACTATTTGGGAAACCGCTTGAGCCTGTTGATTTGAGGCAGTAGAAATTTCAGTGATCAGATCGCTAACTTTTACAATTTCTTTAGAAATTTCTTCCAAAGATTTGGAGGTGTCTTCTACAATAGTGGTTCCCTGTTCCACTTTTTTGGAGGAGTCTTTAATTAATTCGTCTGTTTCTTTTGCTGCTTTAGCACTTTTAGCGGCAAGATTTCGCACCTCTTCAGCCACTACAGCAAACCCCTTTCCATGCTTTCCGGCACGAGCAGCTTCAACTGCTGCATTTAAGGCCAACAGATTTGTTTGAAAGGCGATTTCGTCAATTATTTTTATAATTTTTGATATGGCATTACTTGATTGGTTAATATCACTCATTGACGCCATCATTTCTTTTATTTTACCGTTGCCATCATCTGCCATGTTTCTTGCGTCACTACTTATGTTCTGGGCCTGGATGGCGTTCTTGGCATTTTGTTTTGTTTGCACACCAATTTCATGCATGGAACTGGTGATTTCTTCCAAGGCACTGGCCTGTCTGGTTGCTCCATCTGCAATACTGGTACTGGAATTTGAAACTTCGACCCCTTCAGAATTAACTTTTTCACTGTTTTGTTTTACCCGTTCCATTGATTTATTAAGTTGCTCTCCGGCAGAGTTAACACTTTCCTTGAATTTTTTAAATTCCCCCTTGAATTGTCCATCATAATCGCTCTCAATCCTTTTCGTTAAATCCTTGCGGGCAAGTTCATCCAAAACACTAATAACTTTGTCTATAGGAATAATGAATGAATTTATCAATTCATTCATGCGGACAATTATATTTTGAAAATCAACTCCGACAGATTTTGGATCAGCCTTGAAATGAATTTTTCCGTTAATAATATTGTTGGTAAATTCAATGATCCTCGTTTGAACTTGAACAATCAGGTTTGTTATCCCTCTTGCCTGGAGAAGGGTGAATATGATGAAAATAATCATAATCAGAAGAGAACCGCCCATCAGATACCAATACTGCCTTTTCGCCAGGGAAATATACTCCGTTGAGTCGTAGGCAAACAGAAGATGCCCCATGATTTTCTTGTGAATATCATGAAGTGAGACAATTCTCACATAATAATTCTTTTTTTCAAATTTCAAAATAGAGGATGATTCATTTTTCAGATGATATTTGGTATTAATATCCTTTTCTTTAAAAAGAGACCTGTTGCTGCTTACAACAAACCGATTGTTGTTGTTGGTAATTGCCACATCTGTACCAAGCATTGATTTTGTTTTTTCAACCACATCTTTCAGAGACATTCCCATTTCGGAAAAACCGACAAATTCTCCTTCTTTATCATATATTGGGGCAATAACCCAATACATGCTGTTTTGTTCATGGATTTCAAAACAAAAACTGTCTTCTTCACGTTGTATGGCTTTTTTAAAACAGTTTCCACCAGTATGTTTTTTTAAAGAGTCGGCAATTTTTGAGATTGCAAATCCTTCGGGGACAGAGGAAGCGAGGATCTCTCCTTTTTTATTCATCATCCTCCAAATCTTGATGGTTTGATTTGCATTTAGCAAAAAACCATCCATGGTCATTGTCAGCTCCTTGAATTTTTCACTGGAAAAAGATTCAAGAATATTGTCATCGCCGATTTGGGCATCAAGAAACCGGCCGATGTTGCCGGCTTCCTGTTTGAAAATTCGATCAAATACTTTTTTGGAAAGTTTTGTATTTTCACTGTTGGTAATAATTTGTTTCTGATTACCGAAATATTGATTAAAAAGCGAAATAACAACAGTAATCAGCATTAGTGGAGCAATAGTAATTAAAAGGATTCTCTTTTTAAGTGTCATATTTTATACCAGATAAAAAATCTATTATTTAAATTCTGAACATCCCTTTCCTTTAACATATTTTCTGTATTTTTTGGTTTCTTTAACAATTCCTGGGACACCTTTCCCAAGCCATTTTATTTTTTCAGCAGGAAGTCCCCATTTATATGATTGGATCGCAGCATTTAATCCTCGATAGCATTTAAGGGCGTTACAGTAAAAAATCATAGTCTTTCCAGCATCTGCAAATTTTTTAACAATCTCCTTTGTCAGTGTGTTTTTCGAATTACCAGGAACAGAATAATTATAGTTCTTGGATTCTCTAATTTGGCATTTGTTAAAAAGTGATATCGGGCGGGTATCAATAAAAACATAGTTTGGATTTTTTATGTACTTAATGGCTTCAGAAGGAAGTATGTATTTTAATCCAGGAGCAGGATCTCCGGGGGAAGAAATTGCCGGCCCCATGAATTTATCACTGTTGTATGTTTTAAATTCCGGATGAATACCACATCCATTCTTTGAAATATAGCAATCGGCGATTGCCAATGTTGAAAATGTCATTAACAGACATATTAAAAAAAAAAATTTCATTTTGCGACCTCCATGTCATTGATGGTTTTTAAAAAGATGTTAACTGAGATGTTAATTGAGTTTTTTGTTGATTTCAACAATTTTAATTAAGTGGAAAATAAGCATACAAAAAAAGATTGTTATTTGTTTGCAGGTTTATAACCATTCCATTGTATTGATCCATTGCACATACCTGAAAACTGTTTTTTGCCAAATCGATACCTAATGTACTAATCTTTTTCATAGACTCGTCCCCTTTTGAATTATTATTAGCTTAAAATAATTCTGGCACTTTAGATGCCGTTATAAAGGAAGCGGATCCATTCCATTAATTACAAAGCAGGTTTTGAATAAATTCTTTTGAAAATGTTCTCATCTCTCAATATTACCCAATTTATCCCCATTCAATATTTATGCTGCCACAAAATAACGGCATCTTAGGCACTGAAATCGAGATTTCTTTCCACTCTACCCTACCCACCAAATCATATTAAATACAACATGTTATCAGCCTCTGCACAAAAACCGGTCGTTTTGCTCAAGTTTATAACCGGGTAAACCGATCAGTGAATGTATAATAATAGTAGTGGGCGGTGAAAAACCAAAAATCGGGTGTTTTATGAAAAATTACAGGATCAGGACAGGAATTATTCTCGGTTTAATGGCGATGGTGCTTTTATTACCAAAATATGTAAAAAGTGTGGAAATCAACACTGAAGAACTGATCAATAATCCATTTGCCGGCATCGACGATCCAAAAGAGGAACCTGCATATGTTGGCGGAACGAAATATTCAAATTGCCAGCTAAAATCACACGAAAAATGGGACAAGGTATCCGAAAGACCATACTCCATGCTTGAGCAGTTCTTGAAGCCAGGATGGAAAAGATTCGCCAAAAACACTATTCAGGAAGACAACTTTGTTCAGTGTCTAAGGAAAATGGAAAGAAATATCGGCAAGATGAAGGATCTTGATGAAGATGAAAAAGATGAAAGAAAAGACATACAATCAAATATCAACGAAAAAGCGGAAAGGATTCTGACTTTTCATCTGCCAAAGTTTCAAAAATATGCAGAATTGCAGCTAATGACGAACAGAAACTGCATGGCCATGGCGACAATGACCCACTTTGTGGATTACAGCAAGGAGCACTCTGCCGACAAGAAGACACAATCCTTCGACGGCAAGATCAAATGCGTTGGATACGGGGCTGAAACGCAGGATTACCCTGCATGCGCAAAAGCGGTTCTCGCCTATAACGCCGCATTCATCGGACAGAAAGGCCTTGAAACATTTCAAACAATCAAGATTCAGGACGATATGAATGATGCACAGATGGATATAATGAAAAATGCAAGCACAAACCCAGGGGAAATGACAAAGAATTCCCTGGAATTACAGAAAAAAGGAATCGAGGAACAGAAAAAAGTGACTGAACAACGGGCCGTTTTCCATAGCGCAAAGGCCGCTGCACTTGTGGCAATAAACAACAGCTTTCCGACTGCAACAACATTACTAAGATCCTGCAAGGAGGGCGGCAAATTGAATGGACAGAATGCCGGAATGGAAGACTACAACGTCTACATGGAAAGACTGGAGATGATTGCAAAAAAAGTGCTCAGTGCCTCCACCGATGAAAGTCACAAGGGATTCTCGATAAAGAGAAAAGTAATCGGCACTGATGCCAGCATATGCGAAAATGCCATGAGAAACGGAGGATTCCACCTGCTTTTAAACCAAAGTGCCAAATCGGCCCTCAAAGAAACCATGCTCACTGCCGGCATCGACATGGGTGCCAACCTCATGAAGGCCAATCTTCTTGGAAAACAGGCCAACCGGATGGAGGACGCAATCAGCAGCATCGACAAATTTATACCAGAGGATCACCCCCTTGTTGAACAATCGGAAGCGTTCGTCAGATACTGTGAAGCACATCCTGAAGATCCAAAATGCTCCATGTTCAATATCCCGGGACAGGACGTCAACATGGAAGGAGGATTCTCATTTGATGGCGGCTCAGGCCAGGCCACACAGATCGGAGATCAAAATACCGACGGCAATGTTGTCGATACGGACGGCGGAATTGCTCCCACAGGCGGCCTTCCTGAAACACGATCAGCCTTTGAACGAACAGGCATTGAAAAACCTTCCGGTTTCTCTGATCCGAACATTGCATCAGCAACCGAAAAAGACGCCGGTGGCGGCGGCGGTGGTGGTGGCGGTTCAGTCGGCGGTACTGCCGGTGGACTCGGAGCTTCGAGTAGTGACCCATCTGCTTCAGGAGCTTCTGCAGCAGCGACCAAAAAAAGTTATTCTCCGAAATATTCCGGTGGTGGAAAATTCAGCGGCTTTCGCTATCTCGGCGGCAAGGGTGAAAAGAGTAAATCAGGCAAAAATAACAACAACCCGTTTGCTGACCTTTTTGGAAAGAAAAAATCAGCACAAACCGGAAGTATCAAATTCGGCAGCAGAAGTATCGCTTCAAAGAGCAACTCCATTTGGGATCTTATCTCCAACGGATACCAGAAGGCCGACAAATCCGACCGACTCATGAAATATAAAATAATCATGGAGAAAGATGAACAAGGTCTCTAAATGACCTTTGGGGTCATTTAGGTCCACCATTTTATTGCTAACTTACCTGAAATTCATTCGCAATATTGGCATAACTCTTGTAGATATAACCAATAGACGGGCAATTGCCCTTGCAACATGGTGAAGCACATTTTAAAATGAATCTGGAAGATCATTTAAAAAAGTATCGGTAAAATTATGGATGATAATCTTAAAAACCTGCTCATATCAGAACTCACGACTGCCACGGCATATCTTGAAAGGATTTTTCATGTAATAATCCACCTGAGCGGACTCAAGTCAAATCTTGATGTAAGAAAACAAATCACACGATTTCACTACGAATTGGGGGATTTTCTCGAGGAGAATCTCTTTCGCCATGAATACACCAACGAAAACACCACAATGCCGGAAATCAAGAATGTCCATTGTGAATTTCTGTCGGCCAATCAAATCATGGATTCCATGATTCTACTCGACTTAAACCAGGAAAAAGTCTCAAGACTTATCGTGGATTACATCAACCTTGTATATAAAACAGCAAGGCTATTGCATTTGAGCTGCCGTGAAAAAACACAACTTCAAATTGAATATCCACGCACAGGCCTTACAACCATAATCCAGGAAGAGGACGCTAAAAATACGGTTGCCTGTTTTCAACTTAAGCATGAAAACATTTTGGGATTTAAAGGAACAGACAACGCCATAATATCCTCACTGGAATGGCAGCGAAATAAAAAATATGATGAGCTGGTCGCCCAGGGGCACGATGCCATCTTTCAAAAAAACAACACTCTTGCACTTTCAAAATTTGAAAAGGCCCTTAATTACAAGGAGACTGCCGAAGTTCTGACACTTGCTGGATGGGCATCGCATCTGAATGGAAACAACGAAAAGGCAAAATCATATTGTTTGAAGGCCATCAGAGAAAACCCGAACTACGGCCCACCTTATAATGACCTTGGAACCTACCTTTTAAGTGAGGATCTGATTGAAGAAGGTCTCAAATGGTTCGAGATGGCAAAAAAGTGCAGCTCCTATCAAAACAGGGAATATCCATACATCAACGCCGGAAGGGCCTACGTGGCCAAAAAGGATTTTCCACGGGCGTTGGAGGAATTCTCAAAAGCACTGACACTGGCACCATTTAATGACGAACTTCATGAAACCGTCAGAAAGCTGAAGGAATCGTTAAGAAAATCAACAACGTTTCAAGGAAGTCACCATGAGCGTAACACGTGAAACGTTATCACGTTTTCTCAACGATTATCTGAACGTCTCCCTCTACGATGATTATTGTCCCAACGGGCTTCAAATCGAAGGTAAAAAAACAATCAAAAAGGCCTGCTTCGCCGTTTCTGCAACACTGGATTCAATAGAAAAGGCGGTTAAACAAAAAGCGGATGCCCTCATCGTTCACCATGGACTGATTTGGAAATTACAGTCCGAAAAAACATTAACCGGACCGTTTGCAAAAAGAATTTTTCCACTAATTCAAAATAATATAAATCTTCTTGGGTACCACTTACCTCTTGATGGACATCAACATATCGGAAATGCGGCAGTCATAGCCAAAAAGCTGGGACTTTTAAAAATCAAGCCATTTTGCACATATAAAAAACCAGAGGCCCATATTGGAGTACAGGGAACATTTAAAACAGCAACCGGTGCCGAGGCACTGAAGAAAAAACTTGAAAAGCTGCTGAATCATCCGGTAATAATATCAAGTCCGCAAAACGGGAAAAAAATCAAAACAATGGGTATTGTAACCGGTGGGGCAAGTTCATTCCACAACAATGCGGCAACAGAAGGTCTTGATTCATACCTGACGGGCGAGATTTCTGAACACGACTGGCATGAAAGTAGTGAATCAGGAATCCATATGTTTGCAGGTGGACACAACGCAACCGAGGAATTCGGCATTAAGGAACTGATGAAAAAATTAAAGGTAAAATACAATATAGAGACAAGCTTCATATCATCATCAAATCCCGTTTAAGGTGTTAAAAAATGTCGTACCGAATAGAAGACCACCCTGTCCTGAACTTCAATCACAATAAAAGATCCGTCACCTTCACATTCAATGGAAAAGAGCTTAAAGGATTTGAAGGCGAACCAGTCATTGTTTCCCTCAGGGCAAACGGTGTTATAAAACTCAAGGAAGGGGCCAAGCACCATACTCCGTACGGGCCGTTTTGCATGCAGGGACGCTGCTGCTCATGCTCCATGACGGTAAACAACAAACCAAACGTAATGACATGCACCACTCCTCTGGAAGAGAACATGGATATCCGTTATCAGGGTGATGATCTTGACACAGAAATCTTTAAGAGACTTCCTTCAAAAAGAATTGATATCTCCCCTTCCGGACTATCCTCGGAACATCCAAGATGTGAACTTGCAATCATTGGAGCAGGACCTGCCGGAATGGAAGCTGCACTAATGGCAGCGGAATCGGGAGTAAAAAGCATTATACTATTTGATGACAAGGAGTATCTCGGAGGACAGCTCGTTCTCCAGACACACACTTTTTTTGGAAATACGGAACTTGGTGCCAGTATTCGCGGATATGAAATTTCCAACATACTTGGGAAAAAAATTGAAGATAACAATATCGATATACGTTTAAACAGCACCGTGGTTGGTCTCTACCCAAACAACATGATCGGTTTCCGCGATGAAGACAAACTCAATTTCATAATGGCAAAAAAAATCATCTGCGCAACAGGTGCATCTGAAAAGTTCCTACCATTTGATGGAAACACACTTCCCGGCGTCATGGGTGCCGGAGGAGCGCAGACATTCATGAATATCCATGGAGTCCGTCCGGGTAAACGCGTCGTTATCATCGGCGGTGGAAATATAGGAGTCATCCTCGCGTATCAACTTGTTCAGGCCGGAGTTGATGTTGCCTGTATTGTTGAGGCAGCAAATAAAACCGGCGCCTATGAAGTCCATGTGAAAAAAATCCAGGCCCTTGGCATACCGGTTTATACAAAACACACGATTAAAGAGGCCCATGGAACAGACCATGTTGTAGGGGCCACCATTGTCGAACTTGACGATAATTTCCAGAAAATTCAAGGAACTGCGAAGCATTTTGATTGTGACACCATCTGTCTCGCAGTCGGACTCTCCCCTCTTAACGAGCTACTCTGGCAGGCCGGATGTGATTTCACATTTTCGCCAGAACTAGGAGAAGTTCCGGTATTCGATAAATTCAGACAAACTTCCATGAAGGATATCTTTATTGCCGGAGATTGCGCTGTTATCGGAGAGGCTTCCATCGCAAGACTGGAAGGGAGAATCGCAGGTCTCAAGGCATCCTTGGATCTTGGATATCCGCATGATGAATTCAACACCACGATTGATCGCTCATTTAAACTTCTGGATAATATTCAATCGGGTTCCTTCGGACACCGCCTTGGCGTCGGCAAGGGAAAACTGACCAATTCCGCCCCCAAAAAGGAATTTAAACCGGACGACTACACCCAAAAACTTAGCGCATCAGATTTTTCAGGAAAGGAAAAACGAATAATCATACAATGTGATCAGGACATCCCCTGCAATCCGTGCGAGGCTTCATGCAAGTTCGGCGCAATCAAAATTGGAAGTCAAATCAATCAACAACCATCCGTTGATCATGAAAAATGCAAAGGTTGCGGACTATGCCTGACTGCATGTCCCGGACGTGCAATAAGACTTTTGCAATACAACCACGACTCAGACAACTCTGCCATGACAGTTGCCTGGGAATTCCATCCATTCCCGAAAGAGGGCGAATCCGTAAAACTTTGCGACAAGGATGGAAATTTCCTCACAAACGGAACAATCATAAAAACAAAAAAACCAAAAGATAAAACCGGATGTGGAACAGTAACCTTCACTCTCCCCAAAAAATACTCATTTGACGTATTCATGCCTCAAATTTCTAAAACAGAAACAACAACGAAAAACATAAATATCGAGGAAAAGGAAACGGATGACCTTAAAAACACCTATGTCTGCCGATGCGAAGAAGTCACTTACGGCGATATTCTTGAATTAATCGAAAAAGGGCACACCACCATCAATGAAATCAAACGACTCAAAAGAGTTGGTATGGGACAGTGTCGCGGACTCTCGTGCACAAGCGTCGTTGAAAACATCCTTCGAAAGGAGCTTCGCCTTAAAAGAAGTGATGCCCTGGAAGTCAAAAAGAACAGACGCACTATTTTCAGGCCACCAATCAAACGCATAACTCTCGGAGAGGCCGCAAAGCTGAAGTTTTCAAAAGAGGAAATCAACCTCTTTGAAAAGATTGAAACAACGCGAACCATCCCACAGGAAATCATAAACACCTTTATCCCCCAAAAAATAAGTGAATCAAAAAAAACAAGCTCAAAAATTGTTATCATTGGTGGCGGCATCAGTGGTATTTTTACGGCCTGGTGGCTTGCCAAGCTGGGTGAAACGGATGTGACGGTTGTTGAATCGAACTTTCTGTCTTCAGGACAAACAGGAGCGTGCCTTGGCGGCATAAGAACGGGATTCAACCTTCACGGCAAGGTTATGCGTGCAAAAGAAGGCCTTAACGTATTTAAAAACGCAAAAACGCTTATCGGTGAGGATGTCGGCTGGCATCAGGGTGGATATGTTTATCTTGCCTTCGATGAAAAACAGGACAAGCTCTTTCAAAACAGCTTCCCTGTCTGGGAAAATGGAGATGTTAAATTTGAATACGTCCGTGACAAAAACAAATTCTCCAACTTTGTTCCTGGAATTGACTCCGAAAGAATCAATTCCATCGTTAATTTTCCGGAGGCCGGCGGTGCCAACCCATTCAAGGCCGTTTACATGTTTGCAGAACATGCCCAAAAAATGGGGGTGAAATTCCTGACCTCCCACGAGGTTATGGATATTCAAAAAGATGGAAACAAGGTTTGCGGAGCTTATGTCCATGACAAGAAAACCGGTGAATACATCAATATAAAATGCGAACATATTGTTAATGCCGCTGGAACATCAAGCGTACGTGTTGCAAAAATGGCCGGACTAGATCTGTCTGATCAGATCTGGATTGAACGCCATGGTGCCTTCATTACGGAAAAGATGCCATTGTGGCTCGACCCACTGGTTGTTTCATACCATCCACAGCTATCCGGTTACTGGCAACAAAAAAGGATGGAGGAAGGAGTTTCTGAAGGAGAAATCGTGGCATGTTATTCGGCCTCAAAACCAATCAAGGGGTTCAATACCAACTCGTACATATATTTTCTGGCCCGAATGGCGAAGGCCATGCTTTTATGCCAGCCAGGAATGTCAGACGTTGGCATTATCAGAAATTTCGCCGAACACTACGTTGGAAGGGCCTCTGGAATTCCGATGATAGGTCCTACTCCGATCAAGGGCCTCTGGCTTAACATTGCCAAGAAAGGACATGGTTTCATGTGCGCCCCGGGAGACGGCCATGCCCTGGCAAAATCCATTCTCGAAAAAAACACCCATGAATGGATAAGTGAATGCACAGTCACTGAATCAAGACAATATCAGGAAACCATGAGATAAAGGACTGTATGAAATTTCTATATTGGATCAGACTTAATTTTGGAAAATTTTTTCTGTTACTTGTTTTTATTGCGGCCGTGTACGCAACCATGAGCAGGTTTCTCCCCTCCTTTGACGATGACAAAAAATCAAGTTTAAGAAAAAAACCATCCAAAATCACAATTGAGGGACGTCGTAAAAAAACAAGAATCCGCCAAAGGCCTAAAACAAAAAGGCGTGCAAGAAGACGCGTTAAAAAACAAAAACCAAGGATTGTGAAAAAAAAGGCTGAAAATCACAACCGTCATCGTGACGACAGGGAAACGATTGAAACACTCTCCAAAAAGACCCAAACTGCCATTATAGAGATACAAAAAGAACTTTCCAAATCCGGTGCCATTGAGCCTGAAGAACTGGCAGGACTTTTGGAAGAATACCTTGAGGACAATAACAACAAAAAGAAAGACCTTTCAAAAAAGGAGATTATCGAGATTCTGCCACCGATGCTGAAAGAAATTCTCCTGGCAAAACAAAAAGAACCGGCCACGAAGAAAGACAAGACCGTGACTGAAAAAAAACCGGAAAAGACTACAGAACAAACTGA